>PMQB01000671.1 GCA_003169195.1 Bryobacterales bacterium | reverse complement strand
GAGTTACTACACCATGGCCTTCTTCGGCGCAGCCCCTTTCGGCAGCTTACTCGCAGGCGCACTCGCGCACCGCATCGGTGCTCCGCACACGGTCATCTTTACTGGTGCATGCTGCCTCATCGGTTCGCTCTGGTTCACACTCGAATTACCCAGACTCAAGTCCATCATTCAGCCCATCTATCAACAAATGGGCCTTTTACCGGCCACCCCATCGTAAAGGAAGAACTATGCCCCTCACCAAACTCGATCCCACGCCTGCCCTCGTCATCATCGACCTCCAGAAAGGCATCGTCTCCATGCCTACGGTTCACCCCACAGCGGAGATCGTCGCCCGCGCGCGCCAACTGGCAAAGGCCTTCCGTAAACGTGATCTCCCCGTCGTGCTCGTCAATGTCTCCGGTTCCGCGCCCGGCCGCACCGACGCCGGCCCACGGAACTTGTCATTCCCGCCCGATTGGACCGACCTTGTTCCCGAACTCGACCACCAACCCACCGACATCACTGTCACCAAACAACGCTGGGGTGCATTCCTCGGCACCAGTCTCGATGCCGACCTCCGCCAGCGCGGCGTCACTCAAGTCGTCCTTGTCGGCGTCGCCACAACGGCTGGTGTGGAATCCACCGCCCGCAGCGCCTATGATCTCGGTTACAACCTCGTCTTAGTCCTCGACGCCATCACCGACCGCGATGCCGATGCCCATCGCAACGCTATTGATAAGACTTTTCCACGTATCGCCGAAACCGCCAATACCGAAGACGTCCTAAAGCTCCTCTAACCCGCACCCCCTAAACTTTTCGCCGCGCTCCTCCGAAAAGTCTTTTGTAAGGGGTGTGAATGCAATATAGTCTCGGTACAACAGTTAATGCCGCTCAGCAGAATGGCGGCTTGCAGACCGATTTGCTCTGTATGTTGGTCGAAAACATCGGCAAACACGCAGTGGAAGAGAAGCAGGAAGAACTGCAGCGCTTTCAACAAAGGCTTGACTCAGAGATAGATCGCCTTAGGAATGTGAAAGATCAGGCCGAGGTCAAGGGCATCGTGCAAGGTGTCATTGAGCTAATGGCCCGTCAAAATGAAGCAGTCAAGTCCGACTATAAGTTGTACACCTCTGAACTAGGCAAAGCCTTGCGGCTGATGGTAGAAACTATCGGTGATGTGAGTAAGACCAGTCAGGCCGGAGTCCATCAACTTTCTGTCATCCAAAAGAATTTGGAAGAAGTCACCGTGGCCCAGGATGCCACCCGCTTTCGATCAAAGCTCGCCGTTTGCTTGAAAATGATTCGGGAACATAGCGAAACCATGCGCACCCAATCGGAAGAGCGCGTCAAACATCTGAAATCCTTCGTTTCATCTACGCCCGCGGGCCTGCAAGCGGCGGCCAACTTCGAAGATCCCATCGACAAGGTAACGGGTCTGCCAACCCGTGCCTTCGCTGAGAATTTGATTAACGACCGTCTGTCGCGAAAGAGTGAGTGTATGGTGGGCGTCGTCGCCTTAAATCGCTTCAAGGGCTTAAGCGAAAACTTTGGCCCCGCCGTTACCGACGATTTGGTTAAAACCGTCGCCCGACAGCTAACCCAGCGCCTCCCCGAAGCCACTGAACTCTGCCGCTGGTCCGCCAATTCCTTCATCGCCATTACCGACATCGTTTCCAGCTACGCTGAAACCTCGCAGCAATGGAGTAGAGTCCGCGGCCTCAAGATCGAGAAGCAAATCGAAGATCCAACCCGAACAGCCCTCGTCTCCTTAAACACAAACTTGATGCTCGAACATTTGCGCCCCAACTCATCCAGCCGTGTGTTCGTTCACGAAGTCGACCGCTTCGTCGACCAAAATACCTAAATTTTCTGCGAGCGAAAGAAAAGGTGGGGACATCGCGGGCTCCTAGGACATCAACGCCGCAACCGAAGCCGCAGCGGTGTCCCCGCCTTTTCGCACGTCCCTTCCTCACCCACCTTCACCGCCAAAACGCCACAAGCAAATGGGTATTTTAGCCTCTCCCCAAAAGTCGGTCACAGCCCTAGCAAAATTTTTGCACTTTTTTTATCTCCAAACCCACCAATAGCTTACAGCCTAAAACCATCATTAAATCTTTCCACGATGGTTCGTTTTAGGGGGTCCCTCATGCTACTTTCAACCAGGCTCACCAGAGGCGTTCACCTCTCGGTGGGCCTTTCTATTTCTAAAACACCAGGAGCAACCACAACATGCCAAACCGTGCCGCCCGCCGCGCCGCTGAGCGCCTAGCCAAAGAACAACAACCACTGCAACAAACCGCCGCCGCCGCCGAGCCCACTATCAAGCCTGTCACCGCCCCCACTCCACAACCAACCTCCGACGCCCAGTTAGCCGCTAACCGCGCCAATGCCCAACTCTCCTCCGGCCCAAAATCCCCCGCTGGTAAGGCCGCCTCCAGCCTCAACGCCGTCAAGACCGCTTTGACCGGCCGCACCATCCTCCTCCATTCAGACGACGTCGCCGAATACCAGCGCCACATCGCCGCCTACCAAGAGGAATTCAAACCCATCGGCTACCTTGAATCCGAACTCCTCCAATCCATCGCCGACTGCGCCTGGCGCATCCGCCGCGTCTCCAACCTCGAGCAGACCTTCTACGCCAAAGGCCGCGAAGAATTCGCCGACCTGTTCCCCAAAGCCGATCCCGCCCATCGCCCCTCCCTCATCGAACTCCACACCTACGAAACCTATAACAAGCAGTTCCGCAATCTCCAACTCCAGGAATCCCGCCTCGCCCGCCGTCGCGAAAAAGAAATCGCCGAACTTCGCCGCCTGCAGCAGCAACGCGTGCAAAAACATCAGGAGGCGCTCCAAGACGCCGCCCGTGTCTACCTCGCCGCCCAACACGACGGCCAACCTTTCGTCCACCCACAAAATGGGTTCGTTTTTTCAACTGCCGAAATCCAAGCGTTTCTCGAAGATCTGCGCACCAATCGCATCGCCTATCAGGCCGTTCTGAACACCTATAACCGTCCCAACGCCGCCTCCGCCGCTGCGTAAACCTAAGCCTCCCGAAATCCGATCACAACAGAAGCAAATTTTTTTGAATCCCGTAACGTATTGATACAAAACAACTTTCCCGTTCAAGGCTTGTCAGCCACTGTTCCGGTCGCTCGACCACGCAGGCTAAAGTCCAAGCAGGTCCCCGAGTAATGTCACGCGGGAACCTAAATTTCAACACTAATTAAGGAGACGAGAATGACTCCCAGTCCCGTCCACCGCGCTGCTGAGCGCACAGAGAGAACAGCAGAGAGTCCGGCTGTTTCGTATGAGGCAGACACAACCGTGAACGCGGCCGCTCTGCCTGTACCGGTTCCGGCCGAACCCGAACCGTTGCAAATGCCGGTCATCCCCGCGCCTGATGTGGCGCCACCCGATCCCGATCAGCCTGAGAGCGAACGCCCCAGGCATCCTCCTTCCCGTTTCGAAGGTGTTGTCTTAAATCACGAATCGTTTGAGGAGTTCTCGTCGTTCGTCGAAAACCTCGAAGATCACTACATGCCGTTCAATCATGAGGAGCGCGTCTTTGTCGGCAAACTCGCCGAGGCCCGCTGGTTCTCGCGTCGTCGCAAAAAAGTTTTCGAAAGCATTGAGTCGGCCCTGTTCGCCGCTCAGCCCGATACTTCAAAGTGGGGCGAAGCGGAATTCAGGCGTCTGGCCGTGGCTGACAGTTACCGCATCCAAGGCGAAATCGCCGCGCAACGCGCTCAAGAAAAGGTGGAAGAGTTCATGCTGCGGCGCATCAGTGAATATCAATACGAAACCGATCGCGATCTGGCCGTGCGTCGCTTGGAAGTGCAAAAACGCAGATGTGACGTGCTTGCTCGTTCTCGCCAGGCATCCGGTAAGCCGGCCACGCAAAAAGCCGTCGCCAACTAACGTAGGGCGGCCATTCTTGGCGGCGAGGCGGCTTTCCAGCCG
>PMQB01000171.1:16143-17757 GCA_003169195.1 Bryobacterales bacterium | reverse complement strand
TGCTCATCCAGCAAAGGGTCCCGGACACCGTCTGCATCTTCTTCGATCTGCAGGCAAATAGGGCCGACTCCCTCGCATCCTTCTGGAAAAACCTCGCGGAGAAAGCCATGACCCAAGCCAAGATCCAGCGCCGCATCGACCTCCCGCCCGAAACCCGAGAAGCACTGTCCCACCTCGCCCACTGCGAGTCCGTCACGGTGACCCCTCGAACGATACGCTGGCTCAACCAACGCTACTTGCTCACCCCCGAAGGCACTCTCGCCATTCCCCTTTTCGCCTCCTGGATCGAACATTACGCCCTAGCCTGACTCGGTTGGCTTCGAAGAGTAATCCGCCCCTCTCCACCAATCCGCTCCGCAAAATCCGCCTTCTCTTCGCCCCTCCCGCGCTCAAAATTGGCTTCGTTCCGCAAAACCACTCCCAAAGCCTCCGGCTTCCGAGTTCCCCCTCCCCCGCAAATTTGACACCCCCCTTCCTCCCTCTGCTACACTAAAGTGTTCGAGTCCTTCGAAGAGAGAGAATAAGTCTGTCCATGCGTACCGAAATTCCGTCCAAGCATGCGATCGTGCGTTCTTGGCACGTGATTGACGCCAATGAGGCGGTCCTGGGTAGGATCGCGAGCAAGGCCGCCATGCTGTTGATGGGTAAACACAAACCCACTTACGCGCCTATGCTCGATACTGGCGATCATGTCGTAATTATCAATGCCGCCAAAGTCAAAATGACCGGCAATAAAGAAGATCAGAAACTCTATCGGCGTCACACCGGTTACCCGGGTGGCCTGATCGAAACCGGCGCTCGCCGCATGCGCGAAACCCGCCCGGAACGTATGTTAGAGCTTGCCGTCTCCGGCATGCTTCCCAAAAACAAACTCGGTAAACAAATGTACCGGAAACTCAAGGTCTACGCGGGTGAGCATCATCCCCACCAGGCCCAGAAGCCCGAAGCGCTCGCCCTCAAGGCTTAAAATCATCATGAGCGCTCTTCAAACACAAAGGAAAGGATTTTAGTGCCAGCGAAGTTAGTTCAGCAGTTAGCCACCGGTCGCCGTAAGACCGCTACCGCCCGCGTTTTCCTACGTCCGGGCAAGGGTCAAATTACCGTCAACAATCGGCCCTTCGAACATTATTTTGTCAATGAATCCGCCCGCGCCTATGTCAAGCAGCCTTTGCTTGCCGTCGAACTGGCAGATCGCTTCGATATTTTGATCCTCGCCAATGGCGGCGGAGTCAGCGGACAAGCCGGGGCAGCTCGCCACGGGATTGCTCGCGCACTACTCGAGTTCAACGCCGAACTGCGCGGTAAGCTCAAGCAGCTCGGTTTTCTCACGCGCGATGCTCGCGCACATGAGCGAAAGAAGTACGGTCAAAAGGGCGCGCGCAAACGCTTCCAGTTCTCCAAACGCTAACCGAACCGTTAGTATCTTCCTTCGGCTTTACTTTTCAACCCCGCGCTGCGTGGTGGCGTCCCTGCCCCGCAGCGCATAACCATGCCGGGTCTGCATGAGCGCAAATACCGCTTTGGGCCGCGCGAATCTCCCCTGGCATGCCAAACACTAAACAGGAGGCATATTGCCATCGATTTCGATGAAAGAATTGCTCGAAGCCGGCGTTC
>PMQB01000171.1:12945-16072 GCA_003169195.1 Bryobacterales bacterium | reverse complement strand
CAAGCGCCAGGCGCAGGAAGCCATCGCCGAAGAAGCCGGACGCTGCGGTCAGTTCTACGTGAATCAACGCTGGCTCGGCGGATTGCTCACGAACATCGCCACCGTGCAAAAGTCCATTAAGCGTCTCAAAGAGCTCGACGCCATGGCCACCGAAAACGCCTACGAAGGCCGCGCCAAGAAAGAAGTAGGCCGCCTCGAACGCGAACGCAAACATCTCCAACAGAATCTCGCCGGCATCAAAGACATGAACGGCCTGCCCGATCTGCTCTTCGTCATCGATTCCAATAAAGAAGCCATCGCCGTCAAGGAAGCTCGCAAACTGGGCATCCCTGTCGTCGCTGTGGTCGATACCAATTGCGATCCCGATGAAGTCGATTACGTGATCCCGGGCAACGATGACGCCCTGCGCGCCATCCGCCTCTTCACTACCAAAATTGCCGATTCCGTGGTCGAAGCGCGCACACTCGCGACCGAGACCGATTTCGCTGCTGACAAGATCGTGCGCGAAGAAGAAGGCTCTACCGAGACTCCAGAAGAGTACACGCAGTATCTCGATCCCAAATACGCCGAGCAATTGATGTCTGAAAGCTTGGCTACCAGCGGCATCGTCGATCCCGAAACGCCTCCGCGCAAGGGTCCTAGCAGTGAGGCTCCTGTCGTCGAAGAAGTCGCCACCGTCGTCGAACATTAGACTCGTCGCACGGCAGTAATGTTTTCAGGGCGACCAGCCCCCACAGGCTCGGTCGCCCCTTGTGTGTAAAAAGGAAATTAGAACAATGGCAGAGATTAGCGCACAACTCGTAAAAGAACTCCGCGAACGTACCGGCGCGGGCATGATGGATTGCAAAAAGGCACTCGTAGAGGCCAAAGGCGACCTCCCTGAAGCCGAAGTCGTTCTCCGTAAGAAAGGCATCGCCAGCGCCGGCAACAAGGAATCGCGCAGCGCCAAGCAAGGCCTGATCGCCGCCTCCATCACCGCCGATGGCAAACTCGGCGTCCTCGTCGAAGTGAATTGCGAATCCGATTTCGTCGCCCGCACTGAGGATTTCCAAAAGCTCGCCGCCGATGTCGCCGCGCACATCGCCGTCACCAAACCGAAGCATGTTCGCCTGGAAGACGTCAACGAGGCCGAACGCGCCAATATAAAAGCGCACGAAACCCTCTATGATCAGAAGTTCGGCAGCGAGCCGCACACCGTTGGCGAACTGGTGAAAACCAAAATCGCCAAACTCGGTGAAAACATCGTCGTCTCGCGCTTCACCATCTACGAAGTCACTGGCAATGGTTTCGTCGGTAACTATATTCACACCGGTTCGCAAATCGGCGTGCTGCTCGAAGTTGGCACCACCAAGCCGGAAACGTCCGCCAAAGACGAATTCAAAACCTTGGTGCGCGATCTCGCCATGCAAGTCGCCGCCGCTCATCCGCAGGTAGTCAATCGTGAGCAGTTACCCGCCGCTCTCGTAGCGAAGGAACTCGATATTCAACGCGACCGCGCGCGTGCCGAACAAAAGCCCGAAAAGATGCTCGACAAGATCGCCGAGGGTCGTATGAGCAAGTTCTACGAAGAAGTCTGCTTGCTCGAACAGCCGTTCATTCGCGAAAACACCATCTCCATCACCGAACTCATCAAAACCGCCAACGGCAAAATCGGCGACACTGTCACGGTCTCCCGTTTCGTCCGCTATAAGGTCGGCGATTCTGGCGACGCTCCTGGCGTAGAACCCAGCCCCTTGCCCGTCACTGCATAAAACAAAACAACATAAAACAATACAACGGACATGGCACGCTTCAAACGCATCCTTCTCAAAATCAGCGGCGAGGCGTTAGCCGGTCCGTTGTCTTTTGGCTTAGACCCTGAACGCGTTAAGTCACTCGCCACCGAAGTCTCCGAAGTCGCGCGCACCGGCATTCAAGTGGGTCTCGTTTTAGGCGGCGGTAACATTTTCCGCGGTGTCGCCGCCGCTTCCAAGAAAATGGACCGCGTCACCGGCGATCACATGGGCATGCTCGCCACTGTGATCAACGCTCTCGCCTTCCAGGACGCCCTTGAACAATTGGGCATCCCCACGCGCGTCATGACCGCCATCGAAATGCATCAGGTCGCCGAGCCCTACATCCGCCGCCGCGCCATCCGCCATCTCGAAAAAGGCCGCGCTGTGATTTTTGCCGCCGGCACGTCGAACCCCTATTTCTCTACCGATACCGCCGCCACCCTCCGGGGCCTCGAAATCCACGCTGAAATTATTGCCAAAGCCACCAGCGTTGATGGCGTCTACGACAAAGATCCCAAGAAGCACTCCACCGCCGTTCGCTACAGCGAAATCAGCTATACCGAAGTGCTCTCCAAAGCTCTCGCCGTCATGGATGCATCCGCTGTCGCCATGTGCCGTGACAACCATATGCCTATCATGGTGTTTGACCTCAATGTCACTGGCAATATAATGCGAATGGCGATGGGTGAATCCATCGGCACCATGATTCGCTAATTTGTTTGAGGTAGCGTCGACCTATGAAAACTGAACCAACCGCACCCGCCGCTGCGAGTGGCAGCGCTTTTAAGAACGTCAAAGAAGTAGAAGCTCACGCCCGCACCAAAATGGAAAAGGTGCTCGCCGATTACCAGGTAGAAGTGACTCACTTCCGCACAGGCCGCGCCTCCATCGGCCTCCTCGACAGCGTTCGCGTCGATTACTTTGGCACGCCCACACCCCTCAATCAGGTGGCCCAATTGCACGTCCCTGAGCCGGCACTCATCACCATTCAGCCTTGGGACAACACCATCATCGGCGCCATTGAAAAAGGTATCCGCATTGCCGATCTCGGCCTCAATCCTTCCAACGACGGCAAAATCATCCGCATCCCCGTACCGCCGCTTACCGAAGACCGCCGCCGCGAGCTCGCCAAAAAGCTTAGCCACGTCGCCGAAGAACGCCGCGTCACTTTACGCAACATCCGCCGCGACGCCAACGAACACCTCAAGAAGCTCTTCAAAGACAAAGTGATCAGCGAAGACGAAGAACGCCAGGCGCTCGACGTCACCCAAAAACTCACCGACGCCCAAATCGCCAAAATCGACCAAGTCACCAAGGCCAAAGAAAAAGAAATCCTCGAGCTCAAGTAAACT
>PMQB01000171.1:0-12892 GCA_003169195.1 Bryobacterales bacterium | reverse complement strand
GTGCTCTCCCCCGAAGAACTCTCCGCCATCTGGACCCTCGACGATTTCGAACGTCTCGCGCCCACCAAAATGTCCCTGCCCGCCCTCGAATACATCGGCGGCGGCGCAGGTGCAGGCCTCACCGCCGCCGAAAACCGCACCGCCTTCAACCGCATCAAAATCAACCAGCGCGTCATGGTCGATGTCAGCCGCATCGATACCAAGCTCCGCCTCCTGCGCCGCGAACACGCCTTCCCCATCATGCTTGCCCCCGCCGGCTATCATAAACTGGTCCATCCCGAAGGCGAACTCGAAACCGTGCGCGGTGCCGATCTCGGCGAAGCCACCTTCTGCGCCGCCTCCTTCTCCAACGTCACCTACGAAGAAATCCGCCACATCGCCCGCCAGCCTCTCTGGTTCCAGCTCTACATTCAAACCGACCGCGGCTTCACCAAAGAACTCGTGCAGCGCATTCTCTCCGCTGGGTGCGAAGCCATCTGCGTGTCTGTCGACGTCCCCGTCAACGGCCCTCGCGATCGCGAACTCCGCGCCGGCTTCAAGCTTCCTCCCGGTGTCGAACGCGCTAATCTCTCCACTCTCGGCTCAGCCATCGCCGGTGGTGCCCATCGCCCGTCCGGCCGCAATATTTACTCCGCCACCCACGGCGCCGATATCACATGGAAAGACATTGAGTGGCTCCGTTCCTTCATCAACGTGCCCTTATTCCTCAAAGGCGTCCTCAATCCGGGCGACGCCATGGCCGCCGCCGATCTCGGTTGCGACGGCGTCATCGTCTCCAACCACGGTGGCCGCAGTCTCGATACCGTCCCCGCTAGCATTGATGCCCTGCCCGCCATCGCCAAACGCGTTGGCAAGCGCATCCCGCTCATCCTCGACGGTGGCGTGCGCCGCGGCATCGACGTCTTCAAAGCGCTCGCCCTTGGCGCTTCCGCCGTCATGATCGGCCGCCCCTATCTCTACGGTCTCGCCGCCGGTGGCGCACTCGGCGTGGCGCGCGTCATCGAAATTCTCCGCACCGAACTGGAGATGACCATGGGCCTCGCCGGCTGCACCAAACTCTCCCAAATTTCACCCGACTTTTTGCTAAACTAAGCAACCTGTCCCATGCGGAAAATTCTCTGGACGCTTCTCGTACTCGTACTGCTCGGCGCAGCCGGCTGGAAAACCGCCGACTTTATCGCCGCCAAAGAAGCCGCCGAACGCCAACACCAACAGGAAGAAGAAACCAAGCAGAACGAAGCGCACCAGCAAGAGATCGATCAACAGCGCGAAACCAAACGCGCCGCCTATGTCGACCTGGTTTCCAAAGCCGCCTTCGGCCGCCTCGCCTCTAATCAGCGCACCGATCTCGAAACCATCGGCTTCAACGAACAGAAGCAGCGCCTCATCGCCATCTGCAGCGCCCCAACCAGCGACATCCACAACAGCCACCTGCTCAGCATCTGGTCAGACATTCGTCGCCATGCCGAACGTGGCTTGTTGGTTCTCTACCGCATCGATATTCTTGACCAATCAAAGCCCGCCGGCTGGGACATCATCGCCTCGTTTCCGAAAGACAAAAACCGCGACACCTTCTGGCACGGCCTGACCGAGCAAATTGACAAAACAGAGCTGCAAAAACAATTCCGCGACAACGAAGCAATCATGAATCGCAGCATCGGCGATCTGGCGCAAACCGTCTCAGACCTCCCCCTGCCCGACGCCGGCCAGACACTCAAAATCACTTATCTCCCTTCGTGGCGCGGCGTTTTTGCGGCCGAAATGATGCAAGTCAAGAACACCTCGGCCGTTGACCTGCAGCACACCATCGTCTTCGTCACCATCACAAGCAAAACCGGCACAACTCTCGTTCACCTTCATTACGTGGACAACTGGCTCGCCGGCGCGGCGCTCGCTGCACAATACCTTCATGATCCAAGCGACTACGTGAATACTCAAACTGTCGATCAGCCCGAAACCGTGGAGGTTCTCGCCGTGTCTCCCTCGGGCCTCAACCGCGGCACCTATCAACTGAACCAGCAGGAATGGGACACCCGCGTCAAAGACTATTTGGGTAAAGTGGCCTTTCAGGGCGACTACCTCCCGCCCTCCGTCGAAGAAGCAACCGGCCAGCATCTCGGACCTGGCTTTCAATTTTCCTTTACAGGTCTGCGCATGTTACCCGTCCGTGCCGCGCGCGTCCGTTTCATCAAAGCTGGTCAATCCGAGGACATAACGTGGAACCTCACCGCCATAGAACCCGGCAAGCCCTACATCGTGCACTCCACGTCCACAGCCGAACCCGACACCGCCGAATTGACCTTATGGTTCGAAGACACCAACATGACGGTCACCATCCCCAGCGGCAGTAAGACCCCAGTCATCGCCCAAGACACTCCCACGCAATCCCGCTAACACTGTCGCATAGCACCCTGACCGCCGCCCATTGGACTTCACTTCTAAATGTTCAATAAGACCGTTCTGCGCTACACTTTAAGAATTCATGCGGCGCGGCATCGCCATCGTCATAACGCTCCTTTTTAGCTGGCTCATCATCCTGCCAGCCATTGCCGCGTCTCCCGCATCAAACCTGCCCGCCTGCTGTCGCAGAAACGGCAAGCACCATTGCGCGATGCAAGCGAAGAGCCCAGCGCAAGGGCTCACGTTTTCCGCTATCGCCGAAAAATGCCCATACTGTCCTCAGTCCAGCACTGCGTCGCCGCTCCCGTTTTCCGGTAGCCCTAGAGTCGGTTCAGCGGTCTTTGCCGGACTCGTAAGCCACCCCGCAGTCTGCCCCCAAACCGAAGCTTCTTATCGCATCTCCTATGACCGTTCGCGGCAAAAACGCGGTCCTCCTTCTCTGATCCTCTCCTAATCCCAATTAGCGTTCTAGCGGTGTCTTTATTTCAGGAGGATCAGTGTATTCCCGTTTCTTGTTTTCTTTCATTTCCGCCGTTCTTGTTCTGAACGCCCAGGAAACTGTCAATAATGCCAGCGTGAGTGGCCAAGTCACCGATGCCAGTAATGGTGTCGTCATCAATGCGCAAGTCACCGCTCGTCAGACAGCCACCAACGCCACCACAGTCAGCAACACAGATCGCGAAGGCCGCTACCGCTTCCCCTATCTCAAGGTCGGCGCTTATGAGATTACCGTGCATCGCGAAGGATTTGCCGATGCGACACGTTCATTAACTCTCACCGTTGGCTCTGCCTTTGAACTCCCCATTTCCCTGACCGTCGCCAGCAAATCGACCGATCTCACAGTGGCCGCCCAGAGCACCGTGCTCGAAACTGCGCGCTCTCAGATTGCAGGTACTGTATCCCAGGCGGAGATGACGACGCTCCCGCTGAATGGAAGAAACTTTCTTGATGTCGCGCTCCTGATCCCCGGTGTCTCACCCACCAATACGGCCGCCAACCAGTTGTTTGCCGAAACGTCGGCAGTCCCAGGACAAGGTATCTCCATCGGCAGTCAACGCAATTTCTCCAACGGCTTCGTGGTCGATGGTCTGTCGAACAATGACGATGCCGCTGGAGTCACCGGCGCCTTCTATGGCCTCGACGTCATGGAGGAATTTCAAGTCGTCACCTCCGGCGCACAAGCTGAATTTGGGCGCGCCCTGGGTGGCTACGTGAACATTGTTACAAAGAGCGGGACCAACGATCTACACGGAGACCTATATGGGTACTTCAAGAACAGCCGCTTCAACGCCGCTAACGCCTTGTCCGACACAGTCCTTCCTCTTACCCAGTCACAGTACGGCGCGAGCCTCGGAGGACCTCTCATTCACAACCGCACTTTCTACTTCGCCAACTTTGAGCAACGCTTGCTCAACCAGTCCGGCTTAGTCACTATCGCTCCCGCTAATGTTTCGCTCATCAATGGCAGGCTTCTTTCCGTTGGCTATCCAGGCTCGTTGATTTCCACCGGCCTCTACCCGAACCCCGTGCATAGCAGCAATGTGCTGGCAAAGGTGGATCATCAATTCAGCGAACGCGATCAATTCAATGTTCGCTACAGTCTCTATCACGTCGAAAGCATAAACTCGCGCGGCGCGGGTGGCCTCAGTGGGCCCACTGCCTCGGCCAACTTGCACGACACAGATCAAGTCATCGCCGTCAGCAATATTGCTACTCTCTCCCCGCACCTGGTAAATGAGACGCGCGGCCAGTTCTGGAATAGCAACTTGAGCGCCCCTCCCTCCGATCCCATCGGCCCAGCCGTCAGCATTTCGGGTATCGCCTCCTTCGGTACTCTCTCGGGGTCGCCCACCGCGCGGCGCAACAAGTTAGGCGAAGTGGCCGACAATCTCTCTTACCGGGCAGGGCGGCACGCCATTCGGGTTGGTACCGATTTCCTCTATAACGACGACACCATCACTTTTCCGCGCTCCATCCGCGGTAGCTATTCTTTCTCTTCGCTGGCCAATTTCTTGAAGGGAACATACAGCAATTCCGGCTTCACACAGACATTTGCCAACACCACAATCGCGCAAACCAATCCCAACGTTGGCTTCTATGCGCAAGATGAGTGGACCGTCAACAATCGCCTCACGCTCAATATCGGCGTCCGGTATGATCTCGAATTTCTGAAGACCATCGTTACCGACACGAACAATGTCTCCCCACGCGCCGGCTTTGCCTGGGCACCCTTCGCGTCTCGAAAGACTGTCATTCGCGGCGGCTACGGCCTGTTCTACGATCGCGTCCCACTGCGCGCTTTGGCCAACGCGCTGCTATCCGCCAATAACACCACCAATCCTGCCGATTTGAGCCAGATCAGCGTCAGTCTTTCACCCACCCAAACCGGCGCGCCGGTGTTTCCAAACGTCTTGCCCAGTCTCACCCTGCCGCCTGGCGTCTTGTTCAATTTCTCCACTATGTATAAGAACATGCAGAACGCCTACTCCGAACAAGGCAGCCTCCAAATTGAGCAACAACTGAGCGAAAAAAGCACCTTGGAGGTCGGCTACCAGCATGTGCGAGGTCTCCACTTAATCGTCTCCGAAAATGAGAACGTGCCAACCTGCGTTGCTGCCGGAACCAACAACGGCTGCCGCCCCAATCCAACGTACGGCAACGATAGCCAGTATTCCCCCTTCGCCGATTCGCATTACGACGCGCTGCACGTTTCCTTCCTCCAGCGTCCGGTGCATTGGGGCAGTTATCGCGTCTCCTATACATACTCAAAAGCCCTTGACGATGTGAGCGAGTTCTTCTTTAGCGCTCCGCTCAACAACTTCAACATTTGGCAAGACTACGGGCGTTCCGACGATGATCAACGCAACCGTCTCGTGTTCGACGGGTCTATTCACACCTCCGACGCCAAGGCGAACACTGTGTGGCAGCACCTGAGTCACGGCTTTCGCTTCACCACGATGCTGCAATATTATTCGCCGTTGCCGTTCAATATAACGACCGGCGCTAACACCATCCAAGGCACCGCCGCCCGCCCGACGATCAACGGCGCGTTTATCAATCGAAACGCCGGCTCAGGTTTCGATTTCTTCAATTTGAACACGCGCCTCAGCCGCTCGTTCCGTCTTTCCGAAAGGCTCCATCTGGAGGCCATAGCGGAAGGATTCAATCTAACCAACCACGTCAACGGTGTCACTCTGAACGGCGTCTTTGGCACCGGTGCCTATCCAACCAATCCGTCGCCCACCTATAAACAAATCACCGCGGTGGCTGACCCCAGAGCCTTCCAATTCGCAATGCGAGTGTCGTTCTAAAACGAGGATTCCATGAACCTATTCTTTCTAGCAGCACTGTCGACATCGATTCTTCCGGTCCAGCCATCGCAGCCGAATCGACAGCCGCAATTGGCCGCCGCGCCGGGACTCACCGCACTGGCTTTCGGCAGCGGCAACTCCATTTGGTTTGCGGCGTCGCGCGACAACGGACACAACTTTTCATCCCCCATCCAAATCACGCAAGGCGCCGTGCTTGCGCTAGGCCGGCATCGCGGCCCGCGCGTCACTATCTCCGGAGACGCCATCCTTGTGAGTGCGGTCCTCGGTAAATCGCTAGCGGCGGGTCCGCATGCACATGGCTTGCCGTCCGATGGCGACCTTGTCACTTGGCGATCCACCGACGGCGGCATGACATGGTCACAGCCCACGGTTGTCAACGACGTCCCCGCCGCCGCGCGTGAAGGGCTGCATGCCATAGCTGCTGGCCCACATGGCGAGATTGCGGCCACTTGGTTGGATCTGCGAGCCACCGGAACGAAGCTCTATGGGGCCTATTCGCGCGACAACGGCGCGAGTTGGTCCAAAAATGTTTTGCTCTACGAGTCCCCCGAGGGAACCATCTGCCAGTGCTGTGATCCGTCTATCGTTTCCACGGGCAATGGCAAATTCCAAGTGATGTTTCGCAATGTGCTCGGCGGCGCACGCAACATGTATCTGGCCGATTGGGATCTTTCCATGCCAGTCACTAAAGTGCAAAAGCTCGGCGTTGGTTCTTGGAACCTGAACGCCTGCCCCATGGATGGCGGCGGTCTTGCCCGGCGCGGCAAGAGTCTCGTCACTGCTTGGCGCAGAGATGAGACCGTTTATCTGGACGACCCCGGCCAACCCGAGGTAGCTCTAGGCGAAGGCAAAGACGTGGCCTTGGCGCTTTCTCCCAAAGGCCCGTATGTCGCTTGGGTAAGCAAGTCTGGCATCGAAGTACATGCGCCGAGTGAGAAGACACCCGTTTGCCTGTCTCCTACTGGCAGCTTTCCTGCGCTGGCGAACCTACCCAACGGTTCGGTATTGGCGGCCTGGGAAGAAGATGGACAGATTCACCTGAAGGTCCTGGAGTAGCGCGCTAACTCCCCATCGCATGTGGCCGCGGCGTATAACTCGTCAATCCCAGCGCCCACTTGATCGCTTCTAAATACATCTGCTGCATCTCCGGCTTGTCCCACGAATCATCCGGATGCCCAAACGTGCTATAGAAAACACTTCCCTTCCCGTACTTCTTCACCCAAGCCACCGGAAAATCGCCATCCGTGCGGTGCAAATCCTTCACCTTCAAATCAACCTTGCTCGCATCCATCCGCGCCAGCACATCCACCTTGTCCCGCGAATACGGAGCACTGGTCGGAACATAAATCTCATCCCGCACCACAAACGCACTCGCAAACTGCTTCATCCCCGGGAACGTCGGCTCTTCCACAATAATCGGCGCATTCAACACACCCCACGGATGATTGTCAAAATACGCACCCACCATCTCGCCATATTCCGGCCAGCTATAAAACGCATCAATCGCCGAATGTGCACCCACAAATCCCTTACCGTCGTCATGCACGAACGAAAGCAAATCCGTCTTCTGCTTGTCCGACAAATCTTCTTCTCCTAACCCATAAAAGAAAATCGCGTCGAAATAATCCAGGTTCTTCGCGTTCACACCTCGCGTCCCCTGCGGCGGAGCCGAATACTTCCCCGTCCCATAGACTTTGCTTTTGGTGATCAACTGCGTGTCCGTGCGAATGTACGTAACGAACAGCCCAGTCTCACGCCCCAACCGCTCAATCGTCGCCAGCGCATGCGAAACCGAATCGTGCTGATATCCCGTGTGCACATCCCCAATCGCCAGCACTTTCTTCTTTCCGGCAAACGGATCAGGCACCTGCGGCGCCAGCCCTGCCACTCCCGCCATAAACGCGCGCCGGCCGATTTGTGCCGCCCAATTCGCCATGCAAAAAAGAATATCAGGAGTGAAACGTAACCCAACCTTACGTTACTCACGTTGTTAAGAGTAGAGATTCGTGCGCCTGGAGATCACTGTGTCATTTTCGCTACGTTGTTCGGCTCTTCTAGTAGTTCTCCTTGCGGGGAAACCTGTCGTCGCTCAAGAACCAGTCATCAAAACCACCACGCGTCTCGTGCAACTTAGCGTCATCGCCAAATCGCACGACGAACCAGCCGCCGGTCTAACGCAAGACGATTTCAAAGTTTTTGTCGATGGCCACCAGCAGAAGATCAGCTTCTTTTCGGCCGTATCCGCCAATCCCAACCAACCCTCCGCTCCGGCCACACCAATGGCCCCCAACACCTTCAGCAACATCGTCGCTTCAAAAGAACAAGCCGCCACTGCTGTCACAGTTCTGCTGCTCGATCTCGTCAACACAAAACTTACCGATCGCATCTACGCCCAACAGCAGATGATCAAATATCTGCAATCCATTCCTCCCACGGAACGCATCGCCGTCTATTCGTTCAACGGGAGCTTACGCGTTTTGCATGACTACACCTCCACCATGGAAGTGTTCCAGCAGCGCCTTGCCGCGTCTAATGGCCAACTCGTCAGCGTCATCAATACCGAACAGGCTGGCGCCATTGACTCTTCTGAACTTTCTGCATCTTCTGAATTTATGAACGCGGGCAGCGGCAACGCCCAAGAGCGCGCCTTCTACATGCGCAATCGAGTCGTGGGCACCCTCAATGTGTTGAAGTTTATTGCGTCTCATCTGGCGCAAGTGCCGGGACGCAAGAACCTGATCTGGCTCTCCAGCGCCTTTCCTCTTCGAATCGGCGCACCCATGGGCCAATTCACCGAAGAATTTAGCGAAGAGTTTGATGCCACCGTGCGTGCCTTGAGCGACGCGAACGTAGCGGTTTATCCAGTCGATGCCCGCGGCCTAACCACTCTCGCCGGTTTCGACGCCAGCGTCTCATCCGCCGCGTCAGGAGGCACCGGCAAGAATTGGCGTCCGCCGGCCGCTTCATCGAACGCCCATGAAAACGCCACCCACGCTACCATGCAAGAACTCGCGCAAGCCACCGGCGGACATGCTTACTACAACACCAACGATCTGACCCACGCCATCCATCAAGCCGTCGAGGACTCTGCGCTAACCTACACCATCGGCTTCTATCCGGACGATGAAAAACAGAATCGCGACTTCCACAAGCTCAAAGTTGAAGTCGATAGGCCGCACATCACCCTCCATTACCGCAACGGTTATTTGGATCTTGCCGATATCCCAAGAGACGAACGTACCCGTTCCGTCCAATTGCACGACGCCCTATGGAGCCCGCTGGACGCCACCGAGATCGGCATGAGCGTGCATCTGTCGCGCGCTGCTACCTCAGGCCTGGATGCCGCTGTCTCTCTCGATCCCAAGGGCATCCAACTCGAAACCAAAGCCGACCGCCACTCCGGCCGCATCGACCTTTTACTCGCCCAACTCGATAGAAACGGCTCAGTGCTAGGCACTCCCACTATGCAGACGGTGCAACTAAATCTGCTCGACGCCACTTACCAAAAGATCCTCACCAATGGCATCGGCGTCCGCGAACCCGTCACAGTCCTGCCCAGCGCCTACCGGCTCCGCGTCATCGTCCGCGACTACGGCTCCGGCATGATCGGCTCCGTTACCGTCCCCCTCAGTGGGACACTTTAATTTTCGAGGCATATACTGACTCGATCGCACCGACAAGCTCTAACCGAGCCGCGACTAAGAGTAGTGATTAATAGCAGGGAAATATGCCGCCACTTTCGCCGTCTCTTCTCGCAATTTTTGCCACTCGCCTCGCCATCAAAACTCACTGCTTGGTGGCCGTCAATTCCCCACTCACCGCCTGCTCGTAACGGATCCCGTTCTTTACCAACAAATCGCCCAGCGCCCGGTCCAACGCAATCCGCGCCTTAATCCACACACTCCGTGTCGCCACTTCCGTCGACCGCGCCTGAGCCAGATACGTCTGCTGCTGAATCACCAAAAAATTGGTCGAAGCACCCACACTGAACTTATCTTTCTCGGCACTCACCAACTGCTCCTGGTACTCTCTCGCCTGTGTCGCCGCATTCAGAGCGCCTCGCGCCGTGCGCAACGCAATCACCGAACTCTCCACTTGCTCACGCACCTGATTCGTCAGCAAATGCGTCCGTGCCTCCGCCTGCCGCAGTTGCAGCACATCGCGCGCTGCATCCGCTTCAGCCACCCTATTACGCAGCGGCAGATTCAACTGCAGCCCAGCCTGATAAACATGCGAAGTGCGCGTGGCCGCCGTTCCCAAATCACTTGGAGGTCCAATCAGTGCCGTGCCCGCCGTACCAATACTCTCAATCGGTATCTCATTCGCACCACGCGTTTGAAAATTACCCACCAAGTCAATCTGCGGCAGCGCAGCATTGCGCGACGCCTTCGACGCAATCTCGTTCCCTTCCACCTGCAGCGCCGCCTGCACCACATCCGGCCGGCTCTTCAACGCCGTCTCCACCATCTCGCCAATCGGCTTCAAATCTTCATCCTTCGGAACGTTGATCGAATCCGTCGTCACAATCGGCAAATCGGCCAGCAACGCATCCCCGCTGCCATTCCTCGCCAATTGCGATTTCAGAATCACTTCTTGCTGCCTCACCAGCCCTTCGGCCTGAATCAAGTCCAATTCGCTCGACGTCACCAAACTCTGCGCGCGCGTCAATTCCAGCGGTGCCAGCGTGCCTTGATCCACCTGTGCTTTATCGTCATCGAACAGCTTGCGCGCCGTATCCAAACTCTGCCGTTTTACCGCGGCGTTCTCGCGCAAACTCACCAAATCCCAGTAGAGCCGTGCCACGCCGTAAACCGTACTGATCAACTGTTGGTAAAACACCAACCGCGAAATCCGCTGGTTGATTGCGCCAATCCTCAGATACCGCAAATTCACATTCCGGCCCGCGCCGCGCAGCAACGGCTGGCTCAGTGTCAGCGAAACGTTCGGCTGCGAAAACGGATTGTAATTCCCTCTCGCCCCATACAAAACTTGCGATTCGTTATTCACTCCCGCCTGCAATTGCGTACCGTTTCCAAAACCCTGCAGAATAGCGAAATTGGTGGCCGTAAATCGCAGCGGATCGCTCGCCACCAATCCATTCGCCCGCTGGAAAAACAAACCCTGCCCTACGAACGTGGGCTGCAGCGTGGGCACAGCCGGACCTGCCACGAAGGGCGCCGCACTCTGCTCCGAAAGGTTCGTGTTCGTCTCGTTTAAAACATTCAACGCGCTAATATCATTCACCGTGGGCGTAGTGGGAGTCACCGATGACGCCGCACTATTCAACAACGGCGAACCCGGTCCACCTACGCCCGTCGGCCCTTCTGCCACCGTATAGTCAATGCCACGCAGGTTCCCGCCGCCGCTCGCACGTAGCGTATCCAAGCCCGCAATCGAAAGCGAATAGCGGCTCACTTCAACCGCCAGGTTATTCTCAATCGCCAGCGCAATCGCATCATAGAGCGACAACTGAATCGCTCCATCACGCACCAACGCCCGCGCCCGCTCGGCAGGCCCCAGCAGCAGAGTCTGCGCACTTGCCGGCCCATAAGAAAGAAACTGCTTGCGCGGCAGTGTCGCGCTTTCGTTCTTCGGCGTCGTCTTGTTGTTCTGAATGCTTTGTAAATCAACAACGGCTTGCGCCGCAATAAATGAAGGGATTAAAAATACCGCCAGTATCAATCTCATGGATGCTTGGAAGTATCCGCCTTTTCTGTTCGGTACCGCGGCTCAATCTCCACGTTCTCTTGAACCTTGTCCGTTACCGTTCGCACAATGATATCGTCCGGCTTCAGTCCGTCCAGCACTTCCGTTTGGTCGCCATAATCGCGGCCAATCAGAATCTGCTTAAACTGCACTCGATTGTTCATCACAGTCGCCACCGCCGTCTTGCCATTGCGAATCACAATCGCTTCGCCCGGTATGAACACGCCGCCGCCCCCGCCTGCCTGCACGGCTGCAAATGTAGCCAGCACGTAATTACCCGGCATCAAATGCCCATCCGGATTCGAAGTCTGCGCCTCTACCAACAGCGTGCGCGTATTCGGATCAATCGAACCAGACGTTCGCGTTACTACACCTTCGAACTTTCGACCCGGAAACTGTTCAAACGTCAAACCCACTTTTTGTTTCAGATGCACAAAGGGCGCGTACGGCTCCGGCACCGAAACCAAAATCCGCAGTGGCTCAATTGTGGCAATCGTAAACATAGCGCCGCCTTGCGCTCCGCCGGTAGTGGGGCTCGCCGCCGAAGTCGCTTGCCCCGAACTGCCCGAGTTATTGCCTGTGCCCCCCGAACTCGTCAGCTGGCTGCCGCCCCCACCCTGCGGAGAAATCAATGTGCCCACATCTACATTCCGCGCCGTCACCATTCCGCTGAACGGCGCAGTCACGCGCTCATACTGCTGCATCACAATTTCCCGCTGCAGGTTGTCGCGGTTCCCCTGCACCGTGCTGCGCGCTGCATTCACATTCGCCTGCGCCACTTGCAGCGTGGCTTCCTGGTTATCGCCTTCCTGCTTGGAAAAAACACCCTTCGCCACCAGCACTTTGTAGCGGTCCCACTGCAGTTGCGCCAAATGCGCCTGCGCTTCCATCTGTGCTTGCGCAGCTTCACTTTGCGCCAACACCGACCGCGCCTGCGCCACTTGCTGGTCCAAATCGGGCGCGTCAATCACCGCCAGCAACTGTCCCTTCTGCACCCGATCGCCAATATCCACCAGCCGCCGCTTCACATAACCCGCCGACCGCGCATAGATCGACGCTTCCGTATACGCCAGCGCCGTGCCGGGCACCGTCAAATCGCGCGCCCCCGGTGCAGCTACCAACTTCACTACCTCCACGCTGGGTTTTTCCTGGCTCTGCTGTTTCGCCGCCGCTATCACCTCGCGGTCTTCTTCGCGCCGCGGCATCCACACAAAGCGCACAATCAAACCAGCCACCACCAACAGCAGCACCAGGAACACTACCCAGTGTCGAACCGAGTGTCCCTTTTCATTCGCCGCTACTCCGGCTATGGGCTCGTTGCTAATCGCCATCTCCTAAGCCCCGCCTTTCAAAGGATCAAACTCATTCTTGTACTCAAGATCAATGCGTACGTCGTAGTCCACCGGAGGTTTACCGCGCATAAAGGAATAAATAATCGGCACAATGAAAAGCGT
>PMQB01000027.1 GCA_003169195.1 Bryobacterales bacterium | reverse complement strand
AAAAGAACCGGATGGGCCACAGTGCTGCGCGGAATGTTCGTTGCGGCGACGCTCTTTTCAGCAATCGTGATGCTGCTGTTTCTGTTTCTCATGATGGGCGTCGTCATTCATGCCACGCCACAAGCGATGCTTTTCATCGCGGTCGCAAGCATCGTCATTGCCGGGATTGGTCGCGGTAGTCAGGCGAGGGGGCAGTAATGGAAAGGGTTTGGGAGTTTTTCAAAAATGTCGGCGGCGTGGTTTTGCTGCTCATGGTTTGCATCTGGCTCGCGGGTTCATCGCAGGCGGGCCATCTGCTCAATCACGGCGAATACGCGCGGGCGCTCGATCACGTCATGGCCGGGATTCACCGCGTCATAGGGGCGGGTTTTCATTGGCTGGTTGAGAAAGGGCAGTAGGAAGAAAGGAATTTATGGAAGCGATTTTGATGACGGTTCAGGATGGCACGGGCGTATGGCCGTGGAACGCTGTGGGCTGGCTGTTTATCGTGGGGCTGTTCACGCTCGGCCTGATTGAGAAGTATGAAAAGTACGCGGCTCGTAACTTCAAACCTCCTAATAGTCACGGCGCGGCGAAGTTTACCGATAAATACGCGGGCCTAAAAAAGGCGGGCCTGCTTACTGGTGAAGGCGTGCCGATAGGCTTCTCGCCTGACGGGAAAAAAGCGCTGCACTATTCAGGCTTCGGGCATCTGCTCACGGTGGCTGCCGCTCGTACAGGCAAGGGCGCAACGTTGCTGATAAACGCGCTGCTGTCGTGGCGTTACTCGGTCATCGTCATAGACCCCAAGGCCGAAAACGCCCTTGTGACGGCAAAATCCCGCAAGCGATTTGGCCGCGTCTATAACCTCAATCCATTCAAAATGTTCTTCGAAGAATTGGGGAGCATGCAGGCGCGTTTCAATCCTATGAGTATTATTTCGTCAGCCTCCGCGTCGTTTCATGCTGATTGCGACAAGCTGGCGGCGGCGCTGGTATGGGAGGAAGGAAACAGCGAGGGCAGGCATTGGACCACGGCGGCGCGGATACTTGTGTCGGGCGTCATCGCGGCTCTGATACGTCATGAGGTTCCCGAAAAGAGAAATCTTGTGGAGGTGGCTCGCGTAATCTCATCGGGCGACGTGTTCACGTTTTGCCAGAACGCCATGAAATCGAATGATCCTTTCATCAAACAGAAGCTTGGGCGCTTCGCTGTGCCAGATGCGGACAAAAGCCGCGAAATAGGCGACGTGATCTCGACGGCGATAACGCAACTTGGCTTCATCGGCAATGCGGCCATAGCTGAAAGTTTGAGCGGTTCCGACTTCCGCTTTTCGGACCTTAAGAAAAGGGCGGGAACGACGGTGTTTATCTGCCTGCCGCTGAACATGCTGGATGTCTGCGACAAGTATTTTCGGCTCATTCTTGAAACGGCACTGAGCGACTTACTCAACGAAGGGCGGCGGGGCAGGAAAAAGCCGGTTCTCGTCATCGTCGATGAAATGGCCCAGCTTGGCCCGCGCGTGAAGATACTCGAAAACTGCATGGGCATGGCTGCGGGCGCTGCCGGAATTATGTTGTTTTGCGTGCTGCAAGATATTTCGCAACTACGCGGCATGTTTGAAAAAACATGGGAAACCTTCATTCAGAATTGCGGCGTAACGATCTGGTTTGGTGCAAGGGACCAAAGCACCCGCGAATATGTCTCGAAGCTGTCGGGAGCATGTGAAGTGCTGACGCATTCGCGCTCGGTCGGCAAAGATCGCATGACGGGTGAAGACGTAATCACCGATAGCGCTTCGCAGTACGGAAGGCCCCTGCTCCTTCCCCATGAGGTCGGTGAAATCGCTCCAGACGAAGCAATTGTGTTTGTCGAGGGCCGCTGGACGATACGCGCGAAACGGAAATTCTACTTCATGCTGTCCGAGTTTCGCGGCAAGTACCGCAAGAATCCTTATGTCAAGAACAAGTGATTTATGCCGGTCACGCAACAGCAAGCGGTATTCACCACCGAGGAAGCGGAACGCTTCGCGGCGCTGTGGGCTGGCTTCGATACGGGTAACGCCTCCGAAGCTGAGGCGATGGGCAAGGGCCGCGCTCTGCGCCGCATGGTGGCCGCAAAGGGTCTTCGTCTGGCGGATGCGGTTGAGTTGCCGGAAATCCGCGCGGCTCTCGATGCGCAAATGCAACCGGTACGGCAACCGCTGCCGGATGTGGCGGCTTTGCAGGAGGAACTGACGGCGCGAATGGCTGACGTGCGGAAACTGGCGACGGATTTGGCGGGCTGCGAGGAGCTTCTTTTGCGTCGTGAGCGTGAATGCGAAGGGTTGCGGCGGCGGTTGAATAGCGCGGGCGCTGCCCCTCATGGAGGGTCGAACGACGCATCACTTATGGGTGATACGTGGCTGGCGCAGGTTTTGTTTATGGCCGTGGGGCTGGTGGCATTGGTCGCGGCTTGGGTTTTGAACGTGGTTCATTTCATCGGGCATTGCATCGATTGGCTTTTTCATTAGGAGGTCTATGAACTGGAAAGATAGCTGGGACATCGCGAAAGAGAATTTACAGCGCTGGTACAACACGGCGGCGCAATGGTTTCTGTTCTTGAATCTTGGGCTGTTTCTTGCGGCCTGCGTCGTGGCCGGTGAGCCGGTCGGACCGATACGCTACATCGAATTTCTCTGGCACTGCGTTCATTGGGGCGCAAAAGCGAAAGGAACGGTGTGACGTATGGCGGATCAACGCATTGATTTTTCATGCAGGACAGAAAACGAAGATCGTCAGCTGCGACCTGAACGGGAAACAAGGCCGCAAGTGGATAAGGAAAAAGCGCCGGATTACTACAACCGCCAGCTTGAGAAAGAGGGCCGGTCGGAATGGTCGGGCGCTTGGGCTGGTGGAAGGTCGAGGTAAAAATCTATGGATAACAAATTAATTGCGAGAAAAAACGATACGGCGATGGTTGCCCCGTTGCCGTACACGGTCGAAAAACCGGAGACGAATAACAAGAAAAAATCGGAGGTCATGGAATTGATAGGCGGCGGCGCAATCTGGCTAGCGCTTGGCCTGATATTCGGGAAACCGGTGTGGATTGGTTTGGCGGTGTTGTTGGTCGGCGGCTTCGTTTGCGGCCTCGTTGCTCGCTTCGTTTGGGAATTCATCAAAGCTGTCTGGCAACTCTGCACGGAAGGCAAGCCGGTTGGATTGGTCAAGGTGAATACCAATGGGAAATAGAGCCCTTACGCCAACAGGAAATAATCAGGCGCTTGATGAGCAACGGGCCTTGATGAATAAGGCGCTCGAACGCCTCGGGCTGGTCAGGCGCGAAACATCCAATGCCCAAAGGGTCATGGGGGCGGGCCGCTTGATTGTGGCTCTTGATCTCACGGGCTCCCGCGCTGAAAGTCTGAAGCAGGCGCAAAAGGCTACGGCGGCGATGTTCACCGCGATTAAGACCGTGGGCGCGGTCGCTGTGAAGCTGGCTTACTTTCGCGGCTGTGAGTGCAAGGCGGGCGCATGGCAGGATGACGCGGAAAGAGTAACGGGGGCCATGCTGTCGCTGTCCTGCGTTACCGGCAATACGCAGATAGGCCGCGTGTTGAAACTCGCTCTCGCTGAAAAGGAAAGACTGTCCGGCGTCGTGTTTGTCGGCGATCACTGCGAGGAAAGCGCAAATGAATTGCTGAACCTCGCGGCAACGCTCGGCAAGCGGTCAATCCCCCTCTTCATCTTCCATGAGGTTGTTGACTACGACACTCGCGCTCTCGACGTAAGGTCTCTGTTTCAGCAAATGGCGAAATCGAGCGGCGGCGTTTATTCAGAATTCAGGCCGGATAGTGGCGCGGTCATGCGTGAATTGCTTTCGACCGTGGCGGCGTACTCGGCAGCGGGTCATGAGGGCGTTAAGAAAGTGGCGCAACCGGTCACGGCGGCGGCGCGGCAATTGCAATCAAGCCTTTTGTTGCTTCCAGCAGCTAAGGGCAAATAGAAACGGACGGTAGGAGAAAGATCAAGGGAGAAAAGACAGTGACGTTTGAACCCAAAACAGAACAGGAAATTGCGGAAAGCAAACTATGGTCAAAAGGCGAATACGGATTTGAAATCGTGGACGCCTCCGAGAAAAACAGCAAGAGATCAGGCAAGCCGATGATTGAACTGAAGGTGAAGCTATGCGACGGCAAAGGGGCCGGTCGCACGATTACCGATTACCTTCTTGCCGAGACACCGGAAAAACTGCGCCATTGTGCGGATGCCTGCGGGCTTCTCGACAGGTACAACACCGGCAACCTGTCCGGCAACGAGTTCAGGGGCAAGCGTGGAAAGCTCAAACTCGGTATCGAGAAAGACAAAAAGAAAACCTATCCCGACAAAAACGTGGTGCTTGACTACGTTTGCGCCTCGGCGGTCGGCAAAGCGGAAAGCGGCGGCGGGATGCTCTCGCTGCTCAAGTGAGGATTGAGCGTTTAGATAGCCGTGGGCGCGTTTTGTTAATGGCGGGTAGGATCGTGGCTCCCTGCCCGCCTGTTCTTCACGGAAGTCGTTTTTTTGGGTCGGGTGTTGATTATATGGGCTTGGCTCTGGGACCGGGGCGCATTAGGTTTTGGAGAGTTGGGCGGTAGGAAAGGAATGGTTTGATGTTTAACGACAAGCAAGAACTCAATGACATGAAAACCAAGATAGACCTGCGCCAATATGCTGCCGGTCAAGGCTATCAGCTCGACCCTAAAGGCTCATGGCGTGGTACTGCCGTCATGCGTCATCCTGCTACTCACGACAAGGTGATTATCAAACGCGATACCGACGGGCATTACGTTTATTTCAGCGTCCGCGATGATCGGGATAATGGCACGATCCTCGATTTCGTCATGCAGAGACAGCGGGTCAACTTCGGTATGGCTCGAAAAGAACTGAGGCCATGGCTGGGCGTTGCGCCTGTTTCTGTTCCGGTCTTTGATGCCTTGCCGAAAACGGCGAAGGACCGCATGAAAGTCGAAGCGGCCTATGCCCGAATGCAGGATGCGAATACCGGCCATCCCTATCTTGAAAAAGAGCGTTTCATTCCCGGCGCCATCCTTGCGCTTGATCGCTTCGCCGGTCGTGTACGTATCGATGCGCGGGGGAATGCTGTCTTCCCGCACTTCGATAAGGATGGGCTGTCCGGGTATGAGTTGAAGAATACCGGCTTTACCGGCTTCGCTTCGGGCGGCACGAAAGCGCTTTGGCTGTCGCAAGAATTTCCTTCGGATAACAAGCTGGTCCTTTGCGAGTCCGCCATTGATGCCCTGAGCCATGCTGTTCTGTTCCCGGACAATCACACGCGCTATGCGTCGATTGGCGGTAAGACGAACCAACAACAGCCTGAACTTATCCGGGCCGCTGCCGCGCGGATGCCGGTTGATAGTCAGATAATCGCGGCGATGGATGCCGATGCTGAAGGCCGCAAGCTGGCCGAACTTGTGCGCGGCGCTGTGGAGCTGACAGGCCGCAAGGATTTGCGTTTCACCGTGCAGCTACCCGAGGGCTTCAAGGATCTCAACGATCAGTTACGCGCAAGACCCCTGCCCCTTCTTCCCTACCGCCCGCCTGAGGTTCCCTCGGTCGCATGATTTATGCCGGTCGATACCACAACCTTCGAGAAGCATTACCGGATCAGCGAACTCGCGCGGATGTGGGGACTAGGCCGCGAAACCTTGCGCGTGATGGTGAAGGACGAGCCGGGAGTTATCAAGATACGCATGGGCAGAAAGAAAGCTCATACGACTTACAGCATTCCTGAATCGGTTGCTGCCCGCTTGCACCTGAGACTTACGAACTCCGCTTAGGAATTTCAACGAGCCTTGGCTTGTCTTCGAAAGCATCTTTTAGGATTTTCGTAAGTCTTGCCTGACGTTCCGGCACCCATGCGCCGTAATGCCTCAAAACGATTTCTTCCGTATCGCCACGTAATTCAGCAACGTCACGCACGGTCACGCCGGGTTTCTGCAACAGGATACGCGCGAAGGTATGGCGGAAACGGTGCGGCGTGGGCTTTTCCTTCCACGGGCCGCATAAGGCCCACAAGCGGTTTAGCTTCCGCCTCCACAAGTCCGTAATGACATTAATGTCCTTCGTGTCATGGGTTCCGAATATCAGCGGTCCGTGCGCTTCCACCCGCGCGTGAATGCGGTTCTGCAACCATTCGGGAATCCATGTGCTGACCTTGCGCCCTGTCTTCGTGGTCCTGACGTGGCACTCCCCGCCTTTCTGCAAACGGTCGATATGAAACGTCGCCACGTCCGAAATGCGAAGGCCGGTGTAAATCGAAACGGCGATAAAATCCGCAAGGTCTTGGCCTGTCCATTTGTACTGATAGCGGGCCATGTCGCCGAGTGCGGGCCGGTGGTGAACATCCCTTGCCCATTTGATCGGCCTTTGGCCGTATTGAGTTTCGCAAGCCTCGAACATGCGCCTTATTTCGTCGTCGCTGAATGGGATGCGTTCTTTTGCGTTCTCTGTCGATTTGCCCTTGGTGTTTTTGACGGGCTTCGCAGGATTTGCCGTAATCCATCCGTTCGCCGTCACGAACTCAAAGAACGCCTTGACGATTTCCATGTATTTCGCGGCGGAGTTGTGTGCGACTTCCCAAGAGCTTCGGAACTCCCGCACGTCCATGGTTAGCCACTGGTCAATGAACACATAACCCTTGGCGTCGGAAAATCTCTTGAAGTCGTTGAGCAGATACCGGGCCTTGCGGTAAGTGCCGGTCGTTACCGCTTCGCTACGTTCATCGAGGTAGATTTGGACGGCCCGCTCAATGGTGGTGCGTTCGGGCTGCGAAACGGGAATGCTTGGGGGCGGGATTTCCGGCTTGATGCCGTCCCAGCTTCCGGCCCCTTCCCATTCTGCGGCTATTGCCCGTGCAGCATCCCATTCCCATGCGCCGGTACGTTGCCGCCTCTGTTTACCCGAAAGCGTTCCTGAAGCAAATATGGGGCACTCGCAACGCTTCCAGCCTTTCTTGCGTTCGTCGAATTCGCTGGTGTGCAGTTCTTCTTTATGACCGGCTTTGCACTCGCGCCGGTGTCGGCGGTATAGGCTGAGCGCCATACCCCGATTCTACGCCTGATTGTCCGACGCTGCCCGATAATTCTAACGATTTCCGCTAAGTTATTGAAAATAAAGTGGCGGAGAGAGTGGGATTCGAACCCACGTTAGAGTTTCCCCTAAACACGCTTTCCAAGCGTGCGCCTT
>PMQB01000259.1 GCA_003169195.1 Bryobacterales bacterium | reverse complement strand
GAGTCAACTGGATAGCCACTTTCGCCAGATATCTTTCGCGAATGAAATAGGGTGCCGCCGCCCATTGTTCGCTCCAGTATTCCCAGGTACTCGTGCCGTGCAGCCGGTTGTTTCCCGACTTACTCGACATATTAATGTTCAGTCCCGTTGAATGCCCAAACGAAGCGTCAAAACTGTTTGACTCCACCTTGAATTCCTCCAACATGTCGGTATGCGGTGTAAACGACGTGTCTCTGCTCACCCCATCTTGCGGCGCTCCATCCAGTGTCCATTCATTGCCGCCAATATTTCCCGCTGCAAAATAACTCGTCGAACTGCCACCAATCTGACCCTCCGTGAGATATTGTGTAGTCCCCGAAGTCTGCACGCCCGGCACCATTCGCGTCTGAATGATGATATTGTTCGCTAGCACTGGCAAGTCCTGCAGTTCTCTAGTGGTCAACGTCTTACCGCTCGAAGTGGTGCTCGTATCAATGATCGGAGACTCCGCAGTCACAGTCACTGACTCGCTCAAACTTCCCACCTCCAGCACCAGATCGATCTTCTGCTGTTCCCCTAATCCGAGTTCCAACCCGGAACGAACCAGTTTCTTGAATCCACTAGCCGCCGCCGTCATTTGATAGCTGCCCGCTTGTAGCAGCGGAACCTCGTAATAACCCGTGGAATTCGTTGTAACTTGAAACACTGTGTTTGTGTTCACGTTCGTCACTGTGATCGCGGCGCCCTGCACGGTAGCCCCAGTGCCGTCGGTGACCGTACCCGAAAACGTGCCGCGAGTCTCCTGCGCCGTAGCGGCCCACCCAAACAACACAAACGAGAAAGCGATCTTACAGAACGTCATGTCTTCCCTCCTGCTCACCAAACGTCGCCACAATATCTCAGCCTAGTGAAGATGCTTCGCTACGCATAGGGAATTAACGTCGATTAGCCTGCTCTTTACGTTAAGGCTTTATCAAATCAATGGCTTACCGTTGCCATTCTCTTGGTGATAGACTAACCAAGGTTTTAAGGTCTGAGTTGGCAATGAATTCTTTCGGAAATAAGCCAGACGCTGCGATCGCGACTTCTACGCCAGAAGAGGATCAGCGTCGCGCACTTGTCCAACGTATCGTCGCAAGCCAGCACTTTGCGAAAGCCCACCAGCTTCGCGATATCCTGCTGTACCTCGCCGAGCGCGCCCTAACCGATTCCTCCACGGCCGTCCACGAATACGAAATCGCTTGCATGGTCCTCGGCCGAAAAGCCAATTTCAATCCTCACGAAGACAACATCGTTCGAGTGCAAGTTAGCCATGTGCGCAAGCGGCTCGATGACTATTTTGCTGCCGAAGGTACTACCGAGAGCGTTCGGATCTCCATCCCAAAAGGCGGCTACACACTGCTGTTCACCACGCGGCCAGCCACCGTCGTTAGCCAGATCTCTTCCGAACCAATTGCTGACATTCAACCGGCAATCCAGACTCGCAGATTTTCCTATAGCTGGGCTGCCTTCTTCCTAAGTGCCTGCGTTGCCGTTGCCGCTCTTGGTTTTTACACGCGCCTCGATTGGGCGTCTCGCAATCCTACCCCGCAGACCGGCGATCTCCTGTGGCCACGTATGTTTGCTGGTCAAAGCACCACCATTGTTGTCGCCGATACGTGCTTGGTCATGCTCCAGGACATCCTCCGAACCGATCTTCCGCTTTCGGATTATCTGAGCGGCCGTTTCCCAAAAGACCTGATAGACAAAGTGCCCGACCAAAGCCTCCAAGAGGCGTTGCGTCTTATTTCAACGCGACAGTACACTAGCCTCGCCGACCTCAACTCTACCCAGCAGTTGTCAGAACTCAGTCACCGTTACTCCGCCAATCCGCCCATCGTCCGCTACGCACGCCACATGAACGTACGCGATTTCAAAACAGGAAATTTCATTATGGCCGGCAGCCGCCGCGGTATCCCATGGGTGCGCCTTTTCGAATCGCAATTGAACTTTCAACTGGAAGAAGACCGTCGCACGCGCACCTACTACTTCCGCAACAGATCGCCAAGGCCCGGCGAGCCGGATGGTTGGTATCGCGAAAGCAAGGCCGATACAACAGTGGAAACATACGCGGACGTCGCACTAACGCCAAATCTCGGAAACAACGGCTACGTCCTGATCTTATCTGGCATCGACATGGAAGCGGCGGAAGCCGCCGGCGAATTTGTGGGACGCCCCGAGTTTCAGAAAGTCCTCAAGGCCATCCTTCCCAAAACCGCCGGTCGCCCGCAGCTTCGCTACTTTGAATTACTGCTTCGCACCCGTGCCCTAGCCGGCGCAACGAGCGGCTCTCAAGTCGTCAGCAGCCGCATTGTCAGCGCTCCCGTCCCTAACCCCTAAAGTGCTCACCAATCCACCACCGAATCATCATCCGCATCATAGGATTCCGGATTCCGCCAATCGTGCCCAATCTTATCCACCATGGCGTTCTCATCCAGTTCAATCCCCAGCCCCGGACCCTTTGGCAATTCCAAATAACCATCTCTCACTTTGAATGGCGTCTTGAGATAACCCTCGCCCAGCGAAACCTGCTCTTGGCAAAGGAAATTTGGAATACTCGCAGAAAGTTGCACACCCGCTGCTAGCGAAATTGGTCCGAGTGGATTGTGTGGCGCGATATCGGCATAGTAAGCCTCCGCCATCCCCGCAATCAGCCGCACTTCGGTAATCCCCCCCGCGTGGCACAAATCCGGTTGCAAAATCACCGCCGCCTTCTTTTGCAAGACATCCAGAAAACCCCACTTAGTAAATACCCTCTCCCCCGTGGCAATCGGCAGAACCGTGCCGCGCGCAATCTCCGCCATTACATCGTGGTTCTGCGCCTGCACAGGCTCTTCTATGAACATTGGCTGGTATGGCTCATACGCCCGAATCAGCAGTTTGGCCGTAGCCGGACTAATGGCGCCATGAAAATCGATAGCGATATCGACATCGTTGCCCATCGCTTTGCGCAATTCAGCAAAGGCCTCCGCAGCATATTGAATCTCGGCTGGGTTATCAATGTAGTGCGCCGGCTTGCGCTTCGCTACACCAGTCTTGAACGCACTGAACCCCTGCGCCTGCAATTGTTTCATCTGCTCCGTCTTGCTGGCATGTGCATAAACGCGCACCCGGTCGCGGGTAGGCCCGCCCAGTAGTTCATAAACGGGCACGCCTAACGCTTTGCCTTTGATATCCCACAACGCCTGGTCAATTCCGCTCAGCGCACTCGTCAGAATCGGTCCGCCTCGGTAGAACGCGTGCCGGTAAATCGCCTGCCAATGCTTGGCCACCGGCCGCGGATCTTTGCCAAGCAAGTAAGGCTCGATCTCCTTCACCGCTTCCGCGCAAGTCAGTGCGCGTCCCTCGGTGATGGGCTCGCCCAACCCGGTAATCCCGGCGTTCGTATGAATCTTCAAAAATAGCCAGCGCGGCTTCACCAGGAAAGTTTCCACTTTGGTGATTTTTAAATTGTCCTTCGCCGCGATAGGCGCATTCCGTTCCAACATTGTCCGCGCGTCGCCCTCTTCACCTGTAAGTGACGCCAAGCCAACGGTGGCAAAAGCGGAATGAATCAAATCGCGTCGTGAACTTGCTCTCTCAAAAGGAGTGACCATAGGATTGTCTAACCAACTGCGGCAATCATATACCAAAAACAGAGGTCGTAGGTCCATTACTCCCCACGCCCGCTTTCTGGTCACAAAACGTCGAGAATTTGTTCGCCTTTCTTATCTCCCATCCCATCAGCAACTTACCCGATCTTACCCAGCCCGTTAATTGTAGGTGCAGATCGGCCGATCTGCGAAGCCGCCTACAGTAAGAAGGATCAGTCTTTATGAATCGCAGACAACGCACCGCAATGGCTTCGAACGGTAAAAACCGGAAAAAAGAACCAATGCGCATTCGATCCACGATAGGAAAAAGCGAAGCATTATTTGGGAAATCGCCCTCAACGATGCCCAACCTGCCACCATTGCCGCAGCAAGTAAAGTTGCCAGTTAGTGACACACTAAGCATGCGCCGCTTTATTATTAGTAAACCAAAGCGATACATATTTCAGTTTTAATATAAATCACCATAGGTTACCTGGGAGGTAATGCACACGTTCGCGTAACGCGATATGTTTTAGAATCAGTAAGATCCGAGCAGCGCCCCTTACTTTCCGCTTGAATTTTGTGATGTCTATAAGTACTATGTCATTAGTCCTAGGCAAAATTTACAAAGTAAACTGAGCCGTCTGCGGACTCGCCGCAACTCACCTGAATGCTAGACGAATGAGCGATAGCTTGGCCGATAATTCTAATACAAACTGGGTCGACAAGGCGGAGAGTCCGACTGAAAATTTAATAGTTGAACTCAATAAGCGGGCCGAAGAAAAGGCCGACGCCACATGGGGAAGTTTTCAAAGCCCATCAACTGACGAAGAGACTTTGAAAGCCTTCAAAGAACTTCACTTTCACCGCGTTAAAGTGGGAATGCTGGATGAGGAAATTGTGCGGACGCAAGCCAATCTGGATGCCTGTAACTCCCGCTATCTCAGCCTTTTCGACCTGTCTCCGGTGGGACTTCTCACGCTAGACGACCGTGGCATCGTTCGGCAAGCTAACAGACGCGCAGTCGATCTTCTGGCTGAAAATTCCGCTTCTTTAACGGGCCAACTCTTTTACCAGGCGATTCACCTCGAGGATCGAGAGACGTTCGACATGGCCAGCCAAAGACTCTTGCAAACTAGTGCCACCTACGCGCACGAACTGCGGATGATTCGTCCCAACGGATCGCCGTTTTGGGTGCGCTTGGAAATGAGGCTCCTCGAACAAGCAGTCTGCCAAGTCGCAATCATTGATATTCACGAATACAAAGCAGAAAAAGAACGCCTTGANNAGCGGAGGCCGTCCACCGGAATACTGCACTCCAATCGCGGGCGCAGGATCTCCATAGTGCCTTAGCCGAAAGGGATGCCTTGTTGCAGGAAGTCCACCATCGCGTCAGGAACAATCTGCAAGTCATCTCTGGCATATTGCGAATGCAGGCAGAACTGACCAAAGACAGCACAATCGGCGCGGTGCTCGAGGATAGCCACCGGCGCTTCCTCTCAATGGCTCTCATCCAAGAGCGTTTCTATCAACGGCACCAAATACATCGAATCGATTTTGAAGAGTACGCCCATAAACTAGTCGATGAGCTGTTCAAATCATACGCAGATACAGCCACGCGTATCACCTGCCGGTTGAATACTTCGCTCGTCATTCTCGGTCTCGATCAAGCAATTCCATGCGGCTTGATTCTGAATGAGCTTTTGAGTAACGCTCTCAAGCACGCCTATCCGCAAGGGCATACCGGCGAAGTCGTTGTCGATCTGCACGAGACTGCCGNNAGATGTCCGGCTCGCGGTTCGAGACTGGGGCACCAGTCTACCCCGCGGCGTCGATTGGCAGAACCCGAGCTCTTTCGGATTGCAACTCGTCGAACTTCTCACCCGACAAATTGACGGGACACTGAGCGTCGAATCGGGTGAGACCACTGTCTTTGAAGTCAGGTTTCGCAGTCGCAGCTGAAGGCCCTCCAGTGCGCCGGAACATACGCCGATCCCTCCGAGGAACCGCCGCCGGCTAGATACGCAAAAACCGGCCGCCTTTCAGCTGTCGACGTGGCCGCTGTTCATACATTCAGGTATAAGCAGTCTTCACTAATGTCGCCGTGCGTCATGAACTCACTCACTACCCGTTCAATGCAACCCGCCGAAAAATGATTCGCTTTCCGCACCCCACGCCGCCACTGGCTTCGGTTCGCGCCAGCGCAGATCGCCCA
>PMQB01000377.1 GCA_003169195.1 Bryobacterales bacterium | reverse complement strand
ATCCGCTTTGAGCATTTCAACCCCTGTGTTGATTGGTGGGGAGGACCAAAACGCGAGGGGAGGGAGGGTAACAACTTCGCCTGGAAAGTGACAGCCGACGAAGTGAAAGCCCGGAACTACAATTTGGATTTTAAGAACCCACATTTCGTGGCCGACGACCACGGCGACCCTGAGGAACTGCTTAAGAAGCTCAGTGAGGCGGAAGCAGAGACAGCGAAGCTTCGATGCCAGCTCAAAGCCATTCTCAAAGAAGCGCTTCTGCGATGAATCCTGATCAGCTACTTAAACATTTTGACCGCATCAGCGAAGCGCCGGATGCGATAGCCAAATTGCGGCAGTTAATCCTCGATCTTGCCGTTCGCGGCAAGTTGGTCGAGCAAGACCCAAACGATGAGCCGGCATCTGAATTGCTACGGCGGATCGATGCTGCAAGGGCGCAGGCAGTGAATGCTGGCGAAATCAAAAAGGAGAAACCACAGACGCCAGTCGATGATGATGAAATACCATTTGGGTTGCCCAAAAGCTGGAAATGGGTAAGAATTCGGCAAGTGACAAGTGGCCGTGGGCAGACGGTCCCGGACAAAGAATTCACCTATATCGATGTCACGGCAATAGATAAGGAAGTTGGATGTATCAAAGCCCCAAAGGTTCTTCGGGCGGACGAAGCTCCGAGCCGAGCCCGAAAGTTAGTGCGTACCGGCGATGTTCTTTATTCTTGTGTCCGACCGTACTTGCTCAATGTAGCCGTCGTAGACAAGGAGATAACACCCTCCCCAATAGCGAGTACGGCGTTTGCTGTTCTCAACGGATTTGGGTTGGTGAACCCGGCATTTTTGTGGATAGCGCTGCGAAGCCCGTTCATGGTAGGTTACGTCGAAGGAAAGATGAGGGGGCAAGCCTATCCGGCCATCAATGATGCAGATTTCGCAATGTTACCCGTTCCATTGCCGCCGCTGCCTGAACAACTTCGCATAGGCGCCAAGGTCGACGAGCTAATGCGGCTATGTGATCGACTGGAGTCAGCGCAGCTGGAAAATGAGAAAAGGCGAAGTAAGTTGGTCGTGGCATCACTGCACGGGCTCGCTAACGGCGCGAGTGTAGAGGCGTTCCGCAAGCACGCAGGCTTCTATCTAGATCACCTGCCTCGTCTTACAGCTCGAATGGAGCACATTCATAGTCTCCAACAGACCGTACTCAGCCTTGCAGTGAGAGGAAAACTCGTAGCCTCCCCCACCACCAACAGAGTCGACCATAATCTCGGATCGACAGAAACTGGCTCCTTGACTCTGCCTGTCCATTGGTCTGTAAAGCCGCTTTCCCAACTTGCGGAGGCGATAGTAGACTGTCCACACTCGACGCCTAAATGGACGGCTGAGGGACGCATTTGCGTCCGAACAAATCAATTTCATCCTGGGCATCTTGATTTGTCAACGTCGCGCTATGTTAGTCAAGACACTTACCTCGAAAGAATTCAGCGTCTACAGCCTGTTGAGAATGACATCCTTTACAGCCGCGAAGGCGGCATTCTTGGAGTCGCTTGTCGAGTTCCTTCAGAGACTCGGCTTTGTTTGGGTCAAAGGATGATGCTCATACGGGCCGGATCGAAGATGGAAGCTGCGTTCCTGGAACTGGTGCTTAATTCACCCCTTATAACGGACATCGCCAAGGCACGCACGACTGGCGGAGCAGCTCCACGAATCAATGTGGCGACCGTCAAGGCTTATCCTATTCCCCTTCCCCCTCTTGGGGAGCAGCGGTATATCGTCGCCAAAGTGAACGAATTGATGGCGCTGTGTGATGAGTTGGCGAGCCAAATCACCCATGCCAAGAACAAGAGTCACCGGTTCTTAGAAGCTGTCCTCCACGCAGCGCTGCAGACCAGCAATCTCCGGGAGCTGCCAGATCTGGCGGAGTCCACATGAGCGCGGCGACTTCGGTTACCTACAACTCCGCTACGATTCACTCCTTGATCATCAAGCGTTTTCGCGGCATCAAGACGCTTTCGTGGCACCCGACAAATGGTGTTAATGTGATCCTCGGTGGAGGTGACGTTGGTAAAACCACGATTCTTGATGCATTGGCCCTTCTTTTCAGCCCAACAAACTCCACCGCTTTGTCCGATACCGACTACTATGGTCGAAACGAAAAAGAGAGATTTGAAATTAACGCCATCATGGCGCTCCCGGCTTCGACAGAAATCAGCAAGCAGCTCAAGCCCGCATGGCCCTGGGAATGGAACGGTACCGAGGCCGTTCCACCCAGCATAGACGAGGAAACGAGCCCAAATAACAAACCCGTGTACTGGCTGCGGGCGCGCGGGACCGAGGACCTCGAACTCATATACGAGATGATTCAACCGGACGGCACTGCCGATGGTCTGTCTGTTGCCCTGCGCCGAGCCATCGGTCTTGTCCGGCTTGGCGGCGATGACCGAAACGACCGTGATTTGCGACTTGTTCAAGGATCTGCACTCGACCGCCTACTTTCCGACAAGGGGCTTCGCTCCCGATTAGTGAGCGAACTTGCTAAAAGCGACGTCAAAAGAGAGCTCACAGAGGATGCGAAAAAAGCGCTTGCCGCCCTTGACGTATCTTTCAAGCNNTTGATCTGGCAATCACCGGAGGCCAAGGACTCTCCGTCGCGGCCCTTATCGGATTGACGGCAGAGCGGGAAGGCGTGCAGTTGCCCCTCGCCTGTTGGGGGTCAGGCACAAGGCGAATCGCGGCGCTAGCTATTGCCGAGCAGAACCAGGGCGAAGCTCCGATTACGCTCGTTGACGAAATCGAACGCGGATTAGAACCCTATCGTCAACGCTCTTTGATTGAGAAGCTGCAAACTTCTAAGTCACAGGTGTTCGTCACCACGCACAGTCCAACCGCCATCTCGGCGGCATCCAGTTCAAGCCTATGGTACGTCGACCATACCGGCAAGATTGGCTGCCTTCATCAGACCAAACTCGCGCGGCATCGCAAAAGCGATCCCGAGATGTTTCTTGCTCGCCTGGCAATTGTGGCCGAAGGGATTACAGAGTTGGGTTTCATCAGCACGATATTGGGCAGAGCCTTCCCCTTACCGCTACAAAGCTACGGTATTCACATCAGTGATGGCGGTGGCCACGAATCTGCTTTGGGCATACTTGAAGCCCTTGCTGAGGGCGGATTGCATTTTGGTGGGTTTGTTGATGAAGAAGGCAAGCACCCAACTCGTTGGCAAAGCCTTGAAAAGTCGCTTGGCCAACTCATGTTTCGTTGGAAGTCTGGATGCACCGAGGAATGTATTCTCGCTTCCGTTAAAGAGGAACAATTCGAAGATTTTCTGACGCACGATGACTCGCATAAAACAAATTTCCGCCTCAGGACATTGGCCGACCGCCTTTCGCTTCAAGAAAAAGATTTCGCGGCGATCAAGGCAAAAGCTGGCAATGGCCTACGCCAACTCATAACTGAGGCCGCAACAGGATCGATTCCCAGCACTGTTAAGGAAGAAGAGAAAAAACAGTACAAGGCCCACGCGGGAACGTGGTTCAAGTCTGTCGATGGTGGACAGGAACTCGCCGAAAAAGTCTTAAGCCTAGGGATTTGGCCCACACTGAAACCCGAGATTATTCCTTTTTGCAATGCAGTCCGGCGGGCTGTTGCAATGGAGGAGTCAGAAGATATAACGCAATGAGCGATACCAGTGTCCGTGCTGCGCTCAGGTCTGATGCCCCACTTGTCGTGGTCGAGGCACCGGCAGGTTGCGGCTAGACTTACCAGGCTGCCGATTACGCCGGTG
>PMQB01000324.1 GCA_003169195.1 Bryobacterales bacterium | reverse complement strand
GTGATGAACGGCGTTCCGAACAAATGAACCGTTGGCGGCGGCACTCCGCGCCGCGTGCATTCACGTCCGAAAGCGGCAATCGCCGTTGGATGCGCTAAGAAAAAGCCCGGTTCTTTCCAAACTTTGGTGAGCAACTCGTCTAAATCATCGGGTGTCGGCGCGCCGGAACGGGTTTTGATCCGCTGATCCGGGGCCACGTTCTGCAGCATGCCGTATTCCTTGTTGTTGATCAGCTCGTTTTCCTGCCGCTCTTTCACAATTTCAATCGTTAAGCGCAACTGTTCGCCGATTTGATTGTGCGGCACGCTATACAAGTCCGAAACTCGTGTATGTATATCAACTACGGTGTTCACCGCGCTCAGCATATATTCGCGCGGGTTTTCTTGATAGTCCACGAAAGTTTGCGGCAGATCGCGCTCGTCGCGGTCTGAACAATCGACCGTTACCTTCGATTTATTCTTGACGCGATTCAGCCGGTAAATGCCGGCCTCTACTGGCACCCACTGCAGTAGGTGCGTCAGCCACCGCGGCGTGATGCGCTCCAACTGTGGCGTAGTCTTCGTCGCATTCGCGAGTTGTCTAGCGGCTACATCGCCCAATGACGTGGGGCGTTCCGGCTCATTTGCCATGTTGTTCTCCTAGGTCCAATATGCGGACAATACTCAGGGATGTCTTCCGCAGATATCAATCAAATTCGATTCCAAGAATCTATTCTAGGCGACGGCAGTTTTACTTAGGTGGAATTTTAGGTTCAAGCGGATAGTTCTTCAAGTCCAAAGGTCCGTAACCCAGGTGCCCGCCATCGCGGTCAATATTGTTCTCGTCACAAGCCATCTCATAGAGCTCCTCGCCCGGAGGCATGAGTGAGAAAACCCGCGCGAAGGTCCAGGGTTTTGTGTAGAATTTGGCATCTTCTATCCAAACCTCATGGGCCAGATGATCGTAGTCTGTGCGCGTCCAGCGTTCCACCACATGCATGGCATCACTATGCGGGTGCGCGTCATCGTCAATCCAACTCAGCTTGTCTTTGAAGCCGACAGAATCAATCACTAGTGTGTCACCGTCCCACTTGCCGATGCCGTTACCAAAGAAAGATGGCTCGATATCTTTGGGGTGTTCGCGGCCATCCACAGGGACCGAACGAAAGGTTGACATTAACTCGTAAAGGAAAGCCACGCGGTTGGAATTCTGCACAATTTCAAAGGGAACGCCGCTGATGCTGGCGCGCGGTATGCCCGCGAAAAGGCAGAGTCCTTCCGGATTGATCGATTTGGTGACGTTGAACTTGAATGCTTCTTCGCCGGCCGCTGTAAACGGCGGCCCTCCCACGCTCTTAAACATGCCGCCAAAAATGAGTGGCCCCTGCCAGAACCCGGAAAGGTCGGGCTTCCCATCTGCTGTCCGAGGCGCAGGCTTTACTTTCTTGGGCTGTGTCGTCTTTCCCAGTCCGTCGCCGCTTAATTCCGTGTAAGGATTCTCTTTCGGCGGAGTCGTTTGGGCGGAGGCAACAAACGCCGCCAGGGCAAACAAAGCGCTAAGTTTAAACATAGTGTTTTCTTCTATCTAGATAATGTAGATCGGTAAAATAGACTTTGTCAATTGACGGGCTCTAATTTTTGCGATATTGTCAATCGAGAAGGGGGCTTATGGAGGCGTTTTACGATCTCTCCACTCCCGAATCTCTCGTCATGGAGGGAATTACAATGAAAACAAAGATTAGTTTAGGCAGCTTTTTGCTGGCGGTATTGCTGACTATTCCGCTTCTTGCTCACCACTCGTTCTCGGCTGAATTCGACGGCACTAAGCCGATTCAACTGAAGGGCACTGTTACCAGAATTGACTGGGCCAACCCGCATGTGTACTTCTACATCGACATAAAAGGTGCCGATGGAAAAGTTGAGAACTGGGGTTGCGAAACGGCTGGTCCTGGGGGCTTGTTGCGCCGGGGTTGGAAGCGGGACTCACTCAAAGTCGGCGACGAAGTCACCGTGAACGGCTATCGCGCCAAAGACGGGTCGAAGCTGGCCGACGCGCGCCACATCACGCTGCCCGATGGTCGCAGGATTTTCGGCGGCACACCGGGCGATGGCGGTCCGGACGATCCTTCAGCTAAAAAACCGGGAGCCTAGATTTGTTGGAGCATTTCTGCCAGTGGCTGTACGACTCGGCCATTGGCACAGGTATTCGCGAATCGATATGGGTATTCCCAATCATCGAAACCGTTCACGTCCTTACCATAACTCTGCTAGTGGGCACGGTTGCGATTTTCGACTTGCGGCTGCTCGGCGTGGTTTTAAAAAATGAACCTGTTTCGCGAGTGGCCAGCCAAATTCTGCCTTTGACCTGGGCGGGTTTCGCCGTGATGTTCGTGAGTGGCTTCCTCTTGTTCTGGTCAGAGGCAGCTAAGTCGTACGCCAATCCAGCCTTTCGCATTAAGCTGCTGTTACTGGCACTTGTAGGTCTGAATCCTCTCATCTTCCACTTCACTATTTTTCAAAGCGTCAGCGAATGGAACGGGCGAGTGGTGACACCACTTCGGGCGCGTCTCGCCGCAGCTTCCTCTTTAACCCTCTGGGCCTGCATCATTTGCGCCGGCCGCGCGATCGCCTACTTTCAAAAATAAATCCTATGGGCCTCTTACCGATCTTTCAATGGCTCGGCCACACCCCGGTGGGCGTTTTCATGCAGCAATCG
>PMQB01000018.1 GCA_003169195.1 Bryobacterales bacterium | reverse complement strand
AGAACATAATGCCGACTTCTGGTTTATGCCGAGTCGGTTTGAGTTTCACTTTAGAAAACATCAAACCGACCAGACTTAGCGGCATAATCATTGGAAGAGGTTTAAGGTCAGCTTGCATCACTTGTACGCGCTCAGCGATGCCTCCAAAGCTGCTGCTGAGATCATGGCGTGCTATGAACCTTGCTGCGTAACTTATCGGTTCCTCAGGGGTTAAGCAAGCAAACGGTCTGGCCATACGAACATGTGACTCACATCACTGACGTTGCTTCCTCCAAGACGTAACATCCTGGTAGACAGTTTTGCCTCCCCGAAGAGCGCCTGCCACAATGGGACGCACCACCCCTAGAGGCGCTAGTAACAACTTTTCGGGTCACACAACCCGAGTTCATTTTGAGGAGGCTACGTGAAACTCAGGAAATTGACTTCTGCTACCGTCATAACCCTGTTGGCTTCGCTGGTGCTGCCCATGCAGTGCCTCGCACAGGGAAACAATCACAAACTACCTCGCTACACCGTCACCGATCTTGGCACCTTGGGAGGCACGTTTAGCCTAGCAGGGGGCATTAGCAACAGCAGTTGGGTGTCCGGCCAGTCGACCTTGCCCGATGGATATCAACACCCGACTGTTTGGCGCAACGGCGTGATCACTGACCTTGGCACCCTGGGAGGACTGAACGGTTGGGCTGGTTGGCGGCCCAGTGATCACGGTGACGCCGGCGGTGCGGCGGAGACTTCCACTCCAGATCCAAATGGGGAAGACTATTGCGGTTTCGGTACCTACCTTGAATGTCGCCCCTTTGTTTGGGGACACGGCAGGATCACAGCGCTGCCTACGCTTGGCGGCAACAACGGTGACTCTGCCGGCGTCAACAACCTGGGCCAGGTCGGGGGCGGAGTGGAGAACACCACAATCGACTTAACTTGCGTAGTGCCCAAAGGCTTCTACGAAGTTAAGGCCGTTGTATGGGAAAACGGGAAAGTTCGAGAACTTTCTACATTCGACGGCGACACACATTCATGGGCCTTGGCGATCAACGACAGGGGCCAAATGGTTGGCCAGTCCGGCAATTGCAACACATTCACTTTTCACGCCTTGCTGTGGCAAGACGGAAGGGTTATTAACCTCGGCAACCTCGGGGGAACGATGAACAACCTCGCCGTAGACATCAATAACCAAGGTCAAGTGGTTGGTTCCTCCAACCTGCCTGGCGATACCACCGGGCACGGCTTCCTCTGGCAGAAGGGCACCGGGATGATCGATCTAGGCACGTTGCCCGGCGACGTTGGGAGCGATGCTGACGGCATTAACAACCTAGGCCAGATAGTGGGCGGATCGTGGGACGCGGAAGGCAACGACCGCGCTTACCTCTGGCAAAACGGAGTGATGACGGACCTCAATACCCTGATTCCACCTGATTCCCCCTTGCATCTGATCGAGGCTACGGGGACCATCAATGATTGGGGACAGATCGCTGGTATTGCGCTGCAGATCAGCACGGGAGATGTACACGCGTTTCTGGCAACTCCCACAATGATGTACTGGGAGATCAGCGAAAGACCCAAGGTCGTCCTCCCGGAGAACGTTCGCGAACTGCTTCAGCAGCAGCGACATGGCAACCGCTTTCAACATAGACTGACAATGCCGCAGTGAGGATTGCGAAAAGACCTATCGCCAAGACAGTGAACTGAGTCAAAGTAAATTTGAAAGATTAAACAAGCCAGCCCGTCCGGCGGCGAAGGTTGATCACCGAGTTGAGCCCGCGCGCCGGAGCCGCAGTGCAGATCGTGCTGAAAAGGCACCAGTGAGCCTGCGGTCTTAACAGCCGGCGTTTCGAATTCATATCGAACCAGCAGCGGTCGAAGGACAGTTTTGCTCCCGTTCGGGCCTTCGGTCTGTCCAATGGCGAATAAGCGATATTGCCCCTGAAAACTAGCGATTCCTGCGAGGAGTCGGTATTCCCGATCGCCCGATCCAGCGCGAAATGGTACTTAACCACAGGAGTACCAAATGATTTCGTCTTCACCAAGAAACCTCGAAAAACAGTTTAAATTCGCCGATGGCCCACTTGCTGAATATGCTCAGCAGTTCAAAGGTCACATGGAAACCCAGCAGTATTCCAAGGCAACCATCTATCAATATCACTGCACCATTGACGCTTTCTTTCAGATCCTGAAAGAAGGCAACACAGACATACGCAGTATCGACGAAAGCCAAGTCGGCAAGTTGATTGCCTCATCAAACCGAGCGAGATTAGTAAAGTATGACGTCACTGTCGTCCAGACGTTTATTAGATTCCTCAGTGGCCTGGGCGTGACTAAGCCTTTGCCGCCGCAGCCACTAGATGAGAGCACGCAAGGTATTTTGAGGCGCGAGTTCGAAGAGTATCTCCGCAATCAGCGGGGCCTCAGCAAAAGAACGGTTAAGCAATCGTGGTGGTTAATAGCGCATTTCCTGAAGTTCTGCTTTGGAGAAGAAAAACCCGATGTTTCGCGAATCACCGCCTCTGACATTTTGAAATTCCTCCAGCAAAAGATTTCTCGGCCTGGGCCGCTTCGTGACCGCACATCTCCTTCAAATCTCAAGAACTTTCTGCTCTTCCTTTTCAAAACCAACAGAACCGTGAAGAATCTCGCATTGACCGTTCCAACCGTTGCACATAACTTTGGAACACGACTTCCGCGGCATCTCACCATCGAACAAGTTGACGCTGTGCTGGCAGCCTTGCGAGAAGACACGCGGCTTGGCCGCCGCAACTACGCCATGATACTGCTGCTCGCCCGACTAGGACTTCGCTCAGAAGAGGTAATAGCAATCCAAATCGACGACATCGACTGGCGCGCTGGCGAGATTCTCGTTCGGGGTAAGGGTAAAAGACACGATCGTCTGCCGTTACCTAAAGACGTTGGCGAGGCAGTGGCGGAATATGTTCGCCAGGACCGGCAGACGTCAACTCGATCACTATTCGTCACGGATCGCGCTCCACGGGTTGCAATTGCCTATGGAACTGTCCTGAATACGATTCTGAAGAAGGCTCTTGCGAAGACAGGCTTAACGCCACCAATGCGCTGGGTTGGAACGCATGTGCTCCGTCACAGTTTGGCCGTTTCGCTCACGCAAAAAGGTGCATCGCTCGAAGAAATCGCCGACATGCTGCGGCACCGCAGTCGAAACACCACGATGATGTATGCCCGGCTCGATGTGGAAGGCATGCGTTCCATTGCTCAGCCGTGGCCGGCGATTAAGGGGAGCAAATGAACCACTTTGCCGGAGAACTCAAACGCTATTTAGAAATCCGCCGAAGCCTTGGCTTCGGTTTGGCCACTGCTGCAAGAATCCTTCGCAACTTTGTTCTCTTTGCGGACTCCAATGGAGCGGCTCACATGAGCACGGATCTGTTCCTACAGTGGCGAAAAGCTTTCGGCCATGCCAATTCTCAGACCTGGTCGGCTCGTCTGGGAATCATTCGACATTTTGCTGCATGGCTCAACACAATCGACCAGAAACATGAGATCCCTCCTCGCGGCCTAGTTCCGGGCAGTTCGCGCCGTTCGCCTCCTTACATATACAGCGATGAGCAGATCAAAGGGCTTCTAAAAGCCGCAGACGAACTTCGATCACTGAATGGCATTCGGGCATTGACGTACTCGACCCTGTTCGGTCTGATCTCGGTGACTGGTCTTCGGATCAACGAGGCGGTCGCACTCAATGACAACGATGTTGACTTTATTGGCGGGATTGTCACCGTTCGTCAAGGAAAGTTTGGGAAGGAGCGCATCCTTCCCGTCTCGGAAAGCACGGTGGACCTTCTTCGTGCCTATGCCTCTGAGCGCAATCGGCTTCTTGGCCATGCTTCAAAGCCATTTTTCGTATCCGACCATGGCATTCGAGTGACCGATTGTGCTGCCCGCTACAACTTCGCCTGTGTCAGTCGAAGCGCCGGTCTTCGACCTTTCACGCGATTTGGAAAGCATGGCCGAGGACCACGCATTCACGATCTGCGCCACACCTTCGCAGTTCGAACAATGCTGACTTGGTATCAGCTTGGGCTCGATCCCGGTAGGGAGATGATCAAGCTAACCACCTATCTTGGCCATTCTGGGCCTAAATACACTTATTGGTACATCGAAGCCGTGCCCGAACTCCTTCAGCTTGCATCAGAACGCGCAACTCGATCGATAGAAAAGGATGGGAACAAGTGATAACACCTCCTTTTGCCTCTCTGTTTCAGAGATTCTTCACAGATCGACTGGGCACACAAATGGAAGCCAGCCCGAATACGATTGCGGGTTACCGCGACACGTTCCGATTGTTGCTGCGCTTCGCCGCCGAAAAGCTTGGCAAAACGCCCACCAAGTTGCAAATGGAGGAAGTGGACGTCAATCTGATAGGCGACTTCCTCACCCATGTTGAAACCGTTCGACACAACAGCGCCCGCAGCAGAAATACGCGATTAGCAGCCATCAGATCGTTTTTTGGTTATGTCGCGATGAACGAGCCTAGTTATTTACTTCACTGCCAAAGAATCCTGGCGATGCCTGGCAAACGTTATGTTCGGAGAGTCGTCGATTTTTTGGATCGGCCGCAAATGGACGCGTTGTTGGCGGCTCCGAATTTATCAACGTGGATAAGCAGACGAGATCATACGATCTTGTTGGTCGCCTTAAGAACGGGCCTACGAGTGTCGGAAATCGTCAATCTCCGTTGGCAGAACATCATCTTCGGAACAGGGGCACATGTCAGTTGCGAAGGGAAAGGTCGCAAACAACGCTGCACCCCAATCCGCCGTGATAGTCTAGCTGCGCTTGAGGCATGGTTCCGTGAACGGGCAGGGGCCGCTGATGATCCTGTCTTTCCAACCATCAGAGGCGACAAGATGAGCCGCGATGCGCTCGAACGCGTCGTTCGAAAATACGCCAAAGCCTCATGTTTGGCTTGCCCTTCGATGGCAGGGAAAAGAGTCAGCCCGCACGTTCTACGCCATAGCACGGCAATGGAGCTTCTTCAAAACGGAGTCGACCAAACCGTCATCGCTCTTTGGCTTGGTCACGAATCAGTTGAAACAACACAGATCTACGTTCACGCCGACCTTCGTCTCAAAGAGAAGGCGCTTGCCCGAGTGACTTCAAAAGACTCCCCGCCAGGACGATATCGCCCCGAGGATGATCTTCTCGCTTTCCTCGAATCCCTCTGATTATGCCGCTAAGCCTGGCCGGTTTGATGCTTCTCCAAAAGAAACTCAAACCGGTTCGGCATAAACCAGGAGTCGGCATTATGNNGCCGATATCGGCATAAGGCGCATGGAACTCTTTGTTAGTCGGAGCGGCGATTCGCCGTCTCGCTGACGGCTCTCGGCGACAAGCATTACTTTTCGCTCATTTTGCCGAATGTTGCCTGCCCGCCAGCTAGCGGGTGCGGGTTCGGGCTTAGCCATGCTGAGCTTTGGCCGACACAAACAATTCTTTGGAGGCCCGCTCACTTCGGCTGGCAATACACCCGGCATTCAGAAATCGACAACTGACTCTCCCTACAATCGTAGTTCTTCAACACCAGCCGCGCATCTTTTGAGTTACTCCTCGGTCGATACGGATGGAAAGCCATCACTGGCGCGCCCTGCGCACTTTTCCGCACCTCAGCCACACAGACATCCAGCGGATGACTCTGCTGAGTCCGCGGAAACATCGGCCGCGAATAATAGGAACCCGTCGCGGCAGTTACGCTGGGAGGCGCTGCCCTTGGAGGCGTAATGAATATGTCGGTAAGCCCGCCTATGATCCCCAACGCACCTAGACANNAAAAAGCCGCCGATAAAAATCGCGCTCACCCCGGTGCTGGCCAAGATGCCCTGGACCGAACCCCAAAACTTCGAACTACTTTGCAATGCGCGCTCGAAATACTTTGGCAAAGCCTCAAACCCCGGCACTCTGCGCCGTAGCATCGCCATCTCCCAAATTCCCCGCAAAGCCGTCCCTCTGTTCACCCTTCGGTAATTACCTGCTGCATTCCGCCGGTACGCCTCGAAATAATCCGCACGCGGCCGAAAGACGTCTCGCTCCAACTCCTCAGCCGTCAACCGCGCCGCTTGATCCCCGCACAAATCGCATTCGAAAAACTCCAACCGAAAACGAGCAGGTGAGAGAATCCAGTTCGACTTGGCCGTTGACTCCTTTCCGTGAATCGAGATCATTTTCGCCGCTTCTTCCCAAAGCCCATGCTTCAACGCCGCGATGCAATCCCCGCGGCCATAAACGGCCTCAGTCTTCTCCATGACAAAGCGCATCCAGGTCGACCTGCTGCCCATTGCCAGCCCGCAGCCACTGCAAAATACCCGTCTCTCAACCGCACAAAACAGCGGGAGGATAATGGGCAGCCCGAACCAAAGCAGAAGGCAGCCAATCAACGAACAAAGGCTGCCCGCATAGAGATACGGGTTCTTTATCAAATTGGCAAGCATTAATAAAAGAGCCGCATTAACGGTTATAACCGCCGTAACTGGCCCCGGCCGCCAATGGAAACCTAGCTGCTTCTTCCGCCAGAAAAATTCGCACGCAGCTACGGCAACCGGACCACTCTCGCTCTGCTGACTCAATTCCAAATCCGGCAGTGCGTATGCCTCTCGCTGACTTTCTGCCACCGTCGGTCTGGACGCACCGTCGTACTTCCCCAGCCGCTCTAACTCCTCCGCAAATACCTCCGCGCTCTTCAGCCGTTCCGCCGGCTTCTTCGCCAGCACCCGGTCAAGCAGAGCGTTCAATTCGGGCCCCATCGGCGGCTCCTGTG
>PMQB01000272.1 GCA_003169195.1 Bryobacterales bacterium | reverse complement strand
ACGGCTCCTGTAAATCATGGCTCGAAACAAAGGCGAATTCTTCGAGTTCGCGATTCGCGCGCTCAAGTTCACGGCGCGAGAGAATCTGCTGAGTGACATCGCTGCACACGGCAATCACCCGTACCACGCTTCCGTCGGCCTCGCGCAACGGCTGATAAGCAACATTGAACCAGCGATTCTCGATAGCGCCGTCGCCACGCGGAGCATAGGGGATCAGCCATTCGCTCGCGGTGAAAGTCTCGCCGGTCTCCAAAACCTTGCGGAGAGCTTCAAAAACATGATGCCCGAGTTCTGGGATGGCCTCGGCCAGCGTCCTTCCCACCAGTTGGCGGTTTGCCACCAGTTCGTGATAGAACGGGTTTGCTAACTCTATTGTTAGATCCAGTCCACGTAACACCACAATCGCGACAGGCGCCTGTTCAAGCACCTGTTGCAGTCGCTGCTGGCTGAAAGCAATTTCTTTCGCCATGTTCTCTCGGTCGGTTACGTCGCGAGCGCTACAGGTCACTCCTTCTACCGAAAGATCGCTCCCGCGAATTGGCGAGAAAATGTATTCATAAACCCGTTCCTCTCCGCGAGCTCCAGTGAAGGGGGTTAAGTTCTTGACCGGACGCTGCGTCGCAATGACATTCTTCACCTCTTCTTGAATTCGAGCAGCTAGTTCCGGCGGATATTGTAAATCGAATGTATTCTTCCCGATGATCGATTTCAGGGTTTGCTGCCAGACATCGAGCAGCGCCGCGTTAGCGTAAGTAAAGCACCCGTTTAGGTCAAACGTGCAGATCAGGTCAGGAAGGTTTGCCAAGACGACATCGAAAATATGCGAGCGGCGAAGAAGCTCCTTCCTTTCATCGTCGATTTCAGGAATCGAAATGTTTGGATCTGTGGATTCGTCCGAACCCTCCCCCAACGGATTTCCTGGCAAGCGAAGGCTAGCTAGGAGTTTCTCGTTTTTCGGGGGTCTCATTAAAGCCGTTCCCCCTTTCCCCAAGACCCGCTCCATTTGGAAGTCAGAGAGGCTTCGGCGGATGCGGTGGGAAGTGTCTTACTCACGGATTCCCCGCAAACTGCAAAACTGGAAGGACATAGAGGTTCACGTAAGTGTTCATTATGAATCTGGGATGACACCGACCTCTACCTCCCGCCATCCTGATTGAATCGCACTAAAAGATGGACACGTAGGAAGGACGTATTGTAACGTCCCGAAATATCCCGCACTCCGAAGTCCTGCAATTCACACTTACGTACTCCTACTCGCCGATAATCGATTTCACTTTGTTGCACAATGCGCCAAGATCAACTGGCTTTTCAAGTGTTCCGGAGGCGCCAAGAAGATGAGCCACTCGAAGATATTCACCACCATAGCCCGAGATCGCAAGAATTGGGACGTCCGGATACTTCTTCCTCATGATCGAAATCGTCTCGATCCCTTCCTGATCCGGCATGACAAGGTCCGTAATGAAGAGGTCGATGGCGCGCTGCTTCATTAGCGTGATCGCTGCCTTTGCGTCTCGACAGCTTGACGCATCGTAGCCAGCGGCCGTCAAGGTTTCGGCGAAAAGAGTGCCGATAGCCTCTTCATCATCGAGAACGAGAATAGTCTTTGCTTTTTTCGAAGTCGACAGCACAAATCTTACCTTTCTGAGCAGCTCGCCGGGCGAAAATGGCTTTGGCAACAGATTCACGCCGGCTTCAAGTACACCATCCTCGGTGATCGCGTTCTCCGGATAGCCCGACATGAATAATACCTTCATGTCGGATCGTACTCTCGCCAAAGCCTTGGCGAGCTCACGTCCGTTAAGTTTTGGCATCACGATATCGGTAAGCAAAAGATCGATTTCCCCGCGATGTTGCTCGGCTACTAAAATAGCCTCGGGGGAATCCGCCGCCTCGAGCAGCCGAAAGCCTGCGCCTCGAAGTATCCCAGCGGCAATCTCCCTGACCCCCTGGTCATCTTCTACAAGGAGTATGGTTTCATTCCCCTTAACCTCTACAGCAATCGCTTCTTCCTCTTCACATGCAATGCCATCTTCCCCGACCTTGGGGAGGTGGACGCAAAACCGACTTCCAAACCCAACTTCGCTAGACACGTCGATGTGTCCGCCACTTTGTTTGATGATGCCATAAACGGTCGCGAGCCCGAGCCCGGTGCCCGATCCTAATTCTTTGGTGGTAAAGAATGGGTCAAAGACCCGCTTTATAATTTCCGGAGATATGCCGTGCCCTGTGTCGGTCAGTTCAATCACCGCATACTCCCCAGGTGTCACATATGGATGCAACCGACAATAAGATTCGTCGAGCCGCTTGGCTGAAGTTTCGATGGTAAACAGTCCTCCGTCAGGCATGGCGTCGCGTGCGTTGATCGCCAGATTCATAATGACCTGTTCCATCTGCAACGGATCGATCATTATGCAGCCTGAACTGTCTTGCAGCCGCCACACTATCTCCATGTCCTCCCGAATCAGCCGCTTGAGCATCGGCTTCATCGATTCCAGCAGCGCGTTGGTATTGAGCACTTTAGGCTGAAGTACTTGCTTCCGACTGAATGCCAACAACTGGGACGTGAGGCGCGCCGCTCGCTGGCCTGAACCCAGAATGTTTTCGACAATCGTTTTTACCCCGTCGTCTTTTTCGAAACGGGCCAACAGAATCTGAGCATAGCCGTTAATTACAGTTAGTAGATTATTGAAGTCGTGTGCTATCCCGCCCGCAAGCCTCCCAATGGTTTCCATTTTCTGTGCCTGTTGCAGTTGTTCCTCAAGCAGGCGTACCGCGTCTTTTTGTGCCTTGATGGCCGAGATATCATGAATGCTATTTGAGGTTCCAACCACGACATTGGCCGAGTTTCTAATAGGCGAAACCGTAACGGCCACTGGAATCTCCCTTCCTTCTTTCGCTAGACGCACACTCTCATAGCGTTGCGCTCCGCTTCCCGCTGCGACGAGTGTCGATATCCGGCGTTGATCTTGTCTCAGCCGAGGCGGAATGAGTTGCTCAATGGAGTTGCCGACCATCTCGGCGGCTGAGTATCCTAGAAGCGATTCCGCGCTCCGATTCCAGCTTTTAATCGTGCCGTTCAGGTCGGTGCTAACAATCGCGTCGTTGGAAGAATCCACGATAGCAGCCAATTCCCGTGAAATCTCGTCGGCTCTTAAGCGGTCACTTATATCGTTGTTGATTTCGACGACCGATGTTTGACCGGCAGAACCTTGTTGAATGGCCCAGTGAGTGGCCACCAGGATGCGTGTCCCGGTTTTTGTCGTATGCGTTAACTCTCCTTGCCAAGCCCCTCGCCGTTCAAGTTCCGATTCGATATCGGCTGGCGCCGCGGGGAATTTAGTCTTCAATAACTGGTGCGCGTTTCGGCCAATCGCTTCTTCTTTTGTCCAGCCGTATAGCTCTTCGCTTCCATGGCACCAAAATGTGACGGTCCCATCTTGCCCTCTGATAAAACCGTGCGCTAAATCCAAGGCTGAGGTCAGTTCGCGTAGTCTCGCATTGGTCTCTTTCAGTTCGGCGGTCCGACTTTTCACCCTGTCCTCTAGTTCCGCCGTTAGCGAAGTCAAGGCCCGCTCCGCTCCCGCCCGCTGGGTGATCTCAGCTTTCAGGATTTGGTTTGCGTGCTCCCATTGAGACAGGCTAGGCATAGCCGCAAATTTGGGGACACTCCGGATGAAAAGGGTGGCTGTTGCGAGTGACGCCATGGCCGTGACGATCTTGCTCAAGGCTTGAAAGCGATAGATCGGCGTCCATAGGGTGATAACGTCCAACACGTGCGTAGCCCCGCAGCTGACAATGAAAATGGCAAAAAGGAATAACATCCATTGGAAGGGCACGTCGCTTCTCCTCCGCGCCAGTTGGAGTAATGCTACGGGAATTAGAAAGTACGCAAGGGAAATAAGTCCGTCCGCTGCGGCGTGTATCCACACAAGGCTCGGGGTCCGCAGGCAGGCGGCATGCGGCATGAAGTTAGTGTCGAATAGGCTTCCCAAAGAAATATCCATGAGCGTCCTCTAGGGTCTTTTTAAGAAACATGGCAATCGGTCGCGTCCTGATCTGTGTCCTGATGTTACTCCATTGAGATATTCGACGCTAGCCCCTCCAGCGCAAAGATCATTCATGAATTTGCCACCGCTTACTGCAGGGTTCACCCGCCGCTATGTTCTTGCTTCAGATAACGAGATCCCGCTGGCATCAAAGTCATCAGGGCGGCAAGTGATAGTGCACTATAGACAACTCCTGTCGAGAGAGACAGCGCGATGACCAGTCGCCGCCGCGAATCGATGTACCAGATCCCGATTGCTCGGGACCGTAAACGGCGGAAATGCGCATCCCCACACCGCGGTTCGTGCAGTGCCTCAGAATCAGTGTTGCGGCCGGCGGTCGATTACCTGACAGTGCAAAGCACGTTCATCAAACCGTGATAACACTGCGCGAGCGGCTGCGGGAACATGGCTGACTGAATAGTCCTCGCCCATGAATTCCTTTACCGCTTCGAGACTATCGAACCACATCAACGTGGTGAATTCCACCTCATCTCCGGCGTCGTGGCGAAGAAGGTCGATCTGGCGAAACCCGGGGATGCGTCGCGCCTCAATACCCGGAATTACGTCGCTACGGACGACCTTCTCATAGGCGTCGGCATTTCGCGGAGAAGTCCATCCATGCCATATTCGACAAATCATGCGCCCTTCCTCCAAGTTATTCAAAGGAGACTCCAGCAACCACTGATTCTCCCACTTGAAAATTCGGATCCACGGTGGAGCTTCCAAATCTGAATGCGCGTTCAGTCGGCAATGATAATCGACAGAGGATACCAGCCAACTATTGTTGCCAGCCGCCGCCAAGCGCGCTATACAACTGCACAACCGATTGAAACTGCAGCGCACGGATCTGCGCCAGGCTTAACTGCTGAGCAAATAGATTACGCTGCGCATCCAGTACTTCCAGATAGTTAGTGGTCCCCCCGTTGTAGCGCATGTTCGCTAAGCGAAGTGACTCCGTTAGATCCGCCACGTATTGCTCCTCCTTCGCCTGCTGGTCGCGGTACTTCTCATAGTCGACAATGGCATCGGAGACATCGCCGAAGGCTTTTTGAATGGTCTGCATATAAGTAAGTACGGCAGAGCGCTGTTGCGATTCGGCAAGACGCAGATTAGCTCGCAGTTTGCCGCCTTCAAAAATGGGCTGTGTGGCCGAAGCGGTATAGGTCCAGATACTCGCCGGATTGTTCATAAGACTGGTAAAGACTTGACTGCGGCCGAAGGAACCGGTCAAAGAAATCTGTGGAAAAAATTGCGCGCGGGCAACGCCGATCTCCGCGTTGTAATACATAAGATTGTCTTCCGCCTTCTTGATATCGGGGCGTCGTTCCAGAAGAGCTGACGTGATCCCGGCCGGCATGGCTGGCGGCAGCAGTTGATCTCGCAGAGCCGCACCGCGCGGTACGGCTTCCGGGTAGTTGCCCATGAGAATGGAAATGGCGTCTTCCTCGCGGGCGATTTGGCGCTCTAAATCCGGAATCTGCGCATTCGCCGAATCCAGCACCTGCATGGCTTGCAACATATCCGTTTTCGTCGCTACGCCATATTGCACACGCGATGTAGTGAGCTTGACCGACTTCTGCTGGGCGGCAACGGTGTCTCGCGAAATCTGCAGTTGCAGGTCCAACGACAGAAGATTGTAGTAGTCCGTGGCAATGTCGCTCACCAAAGTCAACAGAACGCTACGGCGCGCCTGTTCTGTGGCAAGCAGAGAAGCGCGTGAGGCCTCGCTAGCGCGCTTCAATCCGCCGAATAAATCCAACTCATAATTCACGTCGGCCAAAAAGCTGAGCGTGTTGGTATTGACCGTCGTCCCATTTTGCGGATCTTTCCCGCCCGTGTACGAGGGGTCGGCGCTGACTTGCGGCAGTTGATTAGCCCGTGTCGCACGAACCTGTTCGCGCGCGGCAACAATGGATTCAGCCGCCAGGCGCACATCGTAGTTCCGCTCCAACCCCGTGCGTATTAGTTGTTGTAACACCGGATCTTTGAACACTTGCCACCAAGGCAAGTCGGCGATCGACGCGGCTGACTGCCCTTGCTCTGCGGGCGCCGCATTCCGAAAGGTTTGCGGCAGAGTCACTTTCGGTCTCTGGTAGTTAGGCCCCACTATGCAACTTGAAAGAAGCAGCACTGCAGGCAGGGAAAAGTAAAATAGAAATCGCACTCTCACGCTTTTGCTCCTTCAACGGCCGTGGTAGCCGGCGCGCTGGCCGCACCCAGTAACTTCTCCTTCAGCCGTTCCACTAACACGTAAAGAACGGGAATCATGAAAATGCCGATCACCGTCGCGGTGAGCATGCCGAAGCAAACGGCCGTGCCCAGCGAATGGCGGCTGCCGGCGCCCGCACCCGAAGCAACTACCAACGGAAACACACCCAAGATAAAGGCGAACGACGTCATCAGAATCGGGCGGAAGCGCAGTTTCGCACCCATGAGCGCCGCCTCTTTTATGCTCAGCCCATTTTTTTCACGCTGATCCTTGGCGTACGCGACAATCAAAATCGCGTTTTTCGCAGCTAACCCAATCAGCATCACCAGACCAATTTGCACGTAAACATCGTTGGCGTAATGCCGCAGGAAAACCGCCAGGAACGCCCCGAAAATGCCGATCGGGATGCCAAACAAGACTGAAAACGGAATGGCCCAACTCTCATACAGCGCCGCCAGGCAGAGGAACACAAACACCACCGCGAGGCCAAGAACAACAACCTGCTGCGAGCCCGATTCCTTTTCCTGATAGGCGGTCCCGGTCCATGCAAACCCAGCGCCGGAAGGAAGTGCTTTGGCCGCGTCTTCGATGGCGGCGATCAATTGACCTGAACTGTAGCCCTGGGTAGGCTGGGCCTGCAACTCGTCGGCGCGGTACAAGTTGTAGCGCATGATACTGTCAGGACCTGTTGTGTTCACCGGAGTGACAAAAGCACTGAGTGGAATCATTTTGTTCTGCGCGCTTCTGATATAAATACGGTTCAGATCGGCTGGTGATTGACGGTACTCCGATTCAGCCTGCACATACACACGCCACACCCGGCCATAGAGATTGAACTGATTGACATAGTCACTGCCCAGGTAGGTCTGCAGCGTTTGAAAAACGTCGCTCAGGTTGAGGCCTAATAATTTGACCTTTTCACGATCGGGGTTTAACGCCACTTGCGGAACATGCGCGCGCAGCGTGCTGAGCAGCAGGCCAACTTCCTTGTGACTGCGCACGCTCCGCTGTAGCTGATTCGATGCGTTCTCCACTAACGCCAGATCGCCGCCCGTCTTGTCTTGTACTTCCAGTGCCACGCCGCCGCTATTGCCCAATCCGGAAATCGGTGGCGGATTCAGCGCGAAGATGCTTGCTTCCGGAATACTGCTCAAGCGCTTATTCATTTCGCCAATGATGGCAACGTTGCTTGCGGCCGGCGATTGTCTTTCATCCCACGGCTTGAGCGTGACAAAAAATGTGCCCACGTTTGAGGTATTCGCGCCCGAAATCAGGCCGAACCCCGAAAGTCCAACGGTGTTCGCCACCCCGGGAATCGCTCGAATTAGGGCGTCGGCTTTACGCATTGTCGCTTCCGTACGGTCGAGCGCCATGGCGTCGGGCAGTTGCACGGCGACAATGGCGTAGCCTAGATCTTCATCGGGTAGGAAGGCTGTGGGCAGAGTCTTTGCCAGCCAGACTACGCCTGCGTAGATCGCGCACAAGAACAAAACGGCCAGCGGGGCAGCGCGGATGATCCAGGCATTCGCTCGAACATAAGCTTCTGTTGTTTTGCCGAATGCCAAGTCGAACTTTCGGAGAAGCCACGCCAGTGGGCCGCGGCCCTGCGTGCGCGGACGCAACAGCATCGCACACAGTGCCGGTGTTAGACCGAGCGCCACAAACGCGGAAAGCAATACGGAGACCGCCAGTGTCAAGGCGAATTGCTTATACAGTTGCCCAGTAATGCCTCCCAAAAAGGCGACCGGGACAAAGACGGAAACCAACACCATCGCAATGCCGATCACCGCCCCCGAAACATCGTCCATCGCTCGCTTGGTTGCGGCCAGTGGACTCAGTCCTTCTTCAATATGATGCTCTACCGCTTCAACCACGACGATAGCGTCATCCACAACCAAGCCGATGGCGAGAATCATAGCGAACAACGTCAGCAAGTTGATAGAGAAGCCCAGCACTACAAACATCGCGAAAGTGCCGATCAGGGACACCGGAACCGCGAGTAGGGGAATGAGAGTGGCGCGCCAATTTCCAAGGAAAACGAACACCACTAACATCACCAGAACCATAGCTTCGCCGAGCGTTACTAACACCTCATGGATGGACGCAGTGACAAAGTTGGTGGTGTTTAACGTGATTTGATATTTCAGCCCGGGCGGGAAGCTCTTCTGCAGCTCATCCATCTTGGCGCGGACCTCCTTTGCCACGTCAAGCGCGTTAGAACCCGGAAGCTGATAAACCAACATGGCCGCCACCGGAGAGCCATTCAGCTTCGCTGAGGTTTGGTAGTCCTGTGCGCCCAGTTCGGTCCTGGCCACGTCTTTCAGGTGGACGATGGCGCCATCCGATTGCGAACGGACAATGATGTTCTCGAATTCGGGCACGCTGCTGAGCCGGCCTTTGGCGGTGGCGGCGTATTGGTACTGCTGGCCGGGGGGTGCCGGCGGCAGGCCGAAACCGCCGACCGGTGCTTGCGCATTTTGATCGGCGATGGCATTGATGATGTCGCTGGCGGTCACGCCCAGTTCCGCCAACCTATCCGGCCGCACCCAGAACCGCATCGCAAAATCCGTACCGCCACCCAGCGTTACGCTGCCTACCCCAGGCAGGCGCCCCAGTTCGTCCGTCAGGTGAGTGGTGGCATAGTTGCTCAGGAAAAGCCCGTCGTAGCTGCCATCTGGCGAGAACAAGGAAGCAATCACAACAATACTGGTGGATTGCTTCGTAACGGTGACCCCGCTTTGCGTCACCGCCGATGGCAAACTCGGACTGGCCTGATTGACGCGATTCTGCACTTCCACCGCCGCCAGATCAATATCCGTTCCAACTTTGAAAGTACACGTCAAGGTGTAGCTACCGTCGTTCGTGCTTTTCGACTGCATGTAGATCATGTTCGGCGCACCGTTCACCTGTTGTTCAATCGCACTGGCTACGGTTTGCTCAATCGTTTTCGCGTCTGCGCCCACATAGTTTGCCGAAACCTGAATGGTGGGCGGAGAGATCTCCGGATATTGCGCGATAGGTAGCGTAAAAATGCTCACCGCGCCGGCAATCAAAATGATGAAGGCCAGTACGATGGCCAACACCGGCCGTTGGATGAAAAGCTTTGCCATAAAGTTATCGCTCCTGAGTCCACGGGCCGCCTACCGGACGAACCGTGCTACCGGGCAGCACTTTCTGCGCACCTTCGACCACGATCGTTTCTCCGCCACTCAGTCCTGCGTGCACGATAAACGAATTCTCAAATTCACCATCGGTCGTAATGGTTTTGAGATGCGCCTTGTTGGCGCCATCCACGGTGAGCACGGAACGGCTGTTCAAGTTTTCCGTGACTGCTTCTTTCGGGACAAGCACGGCATCCCTCCGCTCACCCCTCACGAAGTGCACACGAGCGAACTGGCCGGGTCTCAGCAGGGCGTTTGGATTGGGAAACACTGCGCGTAAAGTGAGCGTCCCGGTTTGCGAATCAACTGTGCGATCGGCGAAATCAAGTTTTCCGCGATGATCGAAAGGCCGCCCGTCCGCCAAAATTAATTCCATGCTGATCGGCGGCGGCTTGTTAGGGTTTCCGTGACTGCGGCGAAATGCCAGATACGTCACTTCCGGAGCACTGAAGTACACGTACATGGGGTCGAATGATGAGATTGTGGCCAACGCGGTAGACTGGCCGGCACTGACTAGGTTTCCGCGCGTCACACCAAGTTTGCCAATGATGCCGTCAATCGGCGACGAGATCAAAGTGTAGCCGAGATTCAGTTGAGCGGTGTCGATGGAAGCCTGATCGCCTTTGATAGCAGCACGGTATTGCGCTGCTCCCGAGACCGCCGTATCCAGATCCTGTTGTGTCGCAGCTTGTTCTTTGACGAGCGGTTCCAAGCGGGCCACATCTCGGTCGTAGCGGATCAGTGACGCTTGATCCTCCGCCACCTTCGCGTTTGCGGATTCAAGCGACGCCTGATAAGAGGCTTGTTCGATCTGGAAAAGCGCTTGGCCTTTATGAACGGGCGCACCTTCAGTAAAGTAGACCTTTTCCAGAAATCCGGTTACCCGCGGCACAATGTTGACTGTTTCTTTGGCATCCGTTTGGCCAATGAAATCGCCGTAGAGAGGGATGGTTCTCACTTGTACCCTGGCCACGCGCACGGCCGGCGCGGGCATAGGAGGACCGCTCGGAGTCGCCGATTTGCCGGGACCGCCGCATGAAGTCACTGCGCAAATGAAACTACAGACAATCAACGAAGGACAAACTGTTTTGTTTAGCATGTTTTCACTCCTGAGGCGTGGACACCATGTTTGGGGAACGCTGGGCCAGCGAGTTTAGTTCGAGTTGCGCGACCTCCGCGAAGCGCTGCATTGTTTGAAGCGCAGCCGATCTTTCCGCCGCGCTCAATGGTTTCAAGAGGGTAGTGCAGACACGAATTCTCTGCTCGAGAAGCGACTGCTGGCGCTTCAGTCCATTGCCGCTAAGGGAAATGAGAACTAACCGGCGGTCTTCGGCGGATTTCCGACGGCTGACTGCCTTCTTTTTCACAAGACGATCTACCGTATGGGTGGCTGTGGGCAGAGTGACACGCAACGCAGCGGCGAATTCGCTCATTGTCCAACTTTGCTTGCGCCCCAGGACATCCAAAGCCCTTTCTTCGTGAAGGGTGACCTCAAAGCCACCCTTGATCGGAGGTCCGGGCAGAAAAAGGTCCGTTAGGGCGTGGAAGCAGTTGTGCAGTTCGAGCGCGTCTTGGGCGATCTTGGTCGGAGTGGTTTTCATGAATGGTTCGACACTCATTTTAACAAGTCTAATAATTAGATATGTCGAACTATTAAAAGTTGCGAAATAAATCGGCGCCGGCTTGTGCAGGCGGTGCTCGACCCACAATGGCCGCAACCGGAGAGTTTCAGAGAAGCGCGTTACCGGGCGACGATTCGGCAGTTGTTAAACTTTGAGATCATCCTCACTAACGCTGCAGCCAATGTCTGTGTCCGCTCGGACCGAGGCGCGACGAGAAGTCACCTCCCCCAGCATTCGAGTCACAACTTTCTTTCAACAATCGTCTCAATCGTTTCAATCACTTAGCGCCAAAAATTCCATTCCTCGTTCACCGCGTTCCGTAAAGTGAAATCGTTTGAGGCCTCTCGCCCTCACAAGCGCAGCCTCGACAATTTCAATTTTCTAAAGGTGAATCATATGGCCACACCCGCTCAAATTCTCGCCAATTCGCAGAACGCACAAAAATCAGCCGGCGCCAAGACGGCCGCTGGCAAACAAGCATCTTCCCAAAACCGGACCACGCACGGTCTCGCGTCTTCCCTCCACAACCACGCGACAATGTATTTTCTTGAGGACGAGAATATCGAAAACTGGAAGGCCCTGTTCGACCGCATCGTGGCCGAATACAAACCGCAAACCGAAACCGAAGTCATCCTCGTCCGCCGCATGGCGCAGCATGAGTGGCTGCGCGCTCGGGCCCTCCGTCTGCAGAGCTCCTGTTTCCCAGAGCCAGAGGAAGAAATGCACATGATGGCCACCGAACACTTCGCCCTCTACCTGCGCTACCAAACCACCCACGACCGCGCCTTCTACAAGGCCCTCAACGAGCTCCAAAAGCTAAGAGAACAAAGGAGAAAGGAGCAAATTGGGTTCGAATCGCANNCGCTCAATCTCCGCATCCAAGAGTTCCAAATCAAGAAATTACGCTTCGAACGGTCACAGCAGCCACAACAGACCACCTCCGCACCTGTCCCGCAGGCCGAACAGAGCCCCGGCGACCAAAAAATGGCCGCCTAAACCCCTCGAAAACGCAAAGCTCGGCAAGCACCACACCCGACGTGTGCCTCCAGTGGCATCGTCCCCCAACACCGCACAGGCCGTCCCAGTATCGAACACCAACGCCTTCCGCTCCACTCCGCAAACTATCAATAAAATCAATCACTTGCCCAACTGCGCACGCATGGCCCCGCAACTGCATCCTTTATGTTCAAATCATGGACGTCCCACGCGCAACAGACATCACGGCCCAACGCGGCGTTAAAATCTCGGAACGAGCTAGCTCCATGGACGTGCCGCGCGGCAAAGAAGTCGCCCGCCGCCGTCTCATCAAGCGCATCGTCTGGATTTCCGTTACCGCCCTCGCCCTCATCGGCGCCACCGTCGCTCTGGCGCGGCTCAAACCGGCAGCTCCCTCTGTCGACATGAGCGGCCAGTATCCCGGTTCTGTCAAACGCGGTCCCATGGAGCGCCAAGTCCACGGTCTGGGCCGCCTAACGCCTAAAGAAATTCATTGGATCGCCGCCGCCAAAGACGCGCGCGTCTCCCAAATTGTTCGCCGCCCGGGTTTGGATCCCGTAAAGGCCAGCGACGTGATCCTCGTTTTGAACGATCCGGATTTGTTGCTCGATGCAGAAAAAGCGGAATGGACGCTCAAACAAGAACAAGCCAATTTGGCCAATCTGAAAGTAAAGTTGGAAACTGACAAGCTTGACCAGCGTTCGACTCTCGCCCAGTTGGAATCGCAATATACCCAGGCCAAACTGACCGCCGACCGCGATCTCGAACTGACGCGGCTGAATTTGAAAAGCGATCTGGAGTCGCGCCTTTCGGTCGATTCGGCCAAGCAGTTTGAGAATCGCGTGGCGCTACAGCGGCAGCGTTTAGAGATTGGCGACGAATCCATCAAAGCTCAGGTTGATGCGCAAAATGTGGTGGTGGAAAGCGCGCGTGCCGCTTGGAACCTGAAACGCGACCAGGTGGAGCAGTTGAAAGTGCGTGCCGGCATTGACGGCGTGCTGCAGGAAGTGGATGTGGAAGAAGGGCAAAGAGTCCCGGCTGGTACTCTTTTGGCGAAAGTCGCCGATCCAAAGAAGCTCAAAGCCGTCTTACAGATTGCCGAAACGCAGATGAAAGACGTACGCATAGGAATGGATGCCACGGTCGATACACGCAACGGTGTCATTCCCGGTCGCGTCATCCGCATCGATCCGGCTGCCTTGAACGGCACCGTGGGTGTCGATGTCGAATTGATAGGAGCCTTGCCGCAAGGCGCGCGGCCGGAATTGAGTGTCGATGGTGTGGTGGAGTTAGAGCATTTGGCGGATGTCGTTTATATGGACCGCCCCGTTTCGGGTGATCCCAACTCCACCATTGGCATCTTTAAGATTGATCCCGATGGCAAGGGCGCGTCCCAAGTGCGCGTCAGACTGGGCCGCGCTTCCGTCAATACCATTGAAGTTTTGGATGGGCTCAAAGTTGGAGATCGCGTGATCCTCTCCGACATGTCCCAATATGACAAGTATCCACGAATTCGTTTGAACTAGAGATGAGTGATCCGCGTACTTTATTTGAGTCAAAAGGGAGAACTTTAGAAACATGAGCACAGCAGAGCCATTGATCCACCTGGAAGGCGTAACGAAAGTATTTGTCACCGACGAGGTGGAAACCCACGCCCTTTCCGGGATTCACATCGATATCCAACGCGGCGAGTACGTCTCGATTTCCGGCCCGTCGGGTTGCGGCAAATCGACTCTGCTGGCCATTCTTGGACTGCTTGATTCGCCGTCTACCGGTACCTATATACTCAACAGCAAACCGGTGCAGAGTCTCAAGCTGTCGGAGCGGGCGCGCATTCGCAACCGCGAAATTGGCTTCATTTTCCAGGCGTTCAACCTGATTGGCGATCTGAATGTTTACGAAAATGTGGAACTGCCCCTCACCTACCGCGGCATGGCCTCCGCCGAACGCAAAAAGAAAGTACACGAAGCTTTGGAGCGCGTCGGTATGTCGCACCGCATCAAGCACTACCCTTCGCAGCTCTCGGGCGGTCAACAGCAGCGCGTCGCTGTGGCTAGAGCATTGGCTGGCGACCCTTCTATCCTCCTTGCCGATGAGCCCACCGGAAACCTCGATTCGCAAAATGGCGAACAAGTGATGGATCTGTTGCGCGAACTGCACCGCGGCGGCGCCACCATTTGCATGGTTACGCACGATCCGCGCTATGCCCGTTATGCCGACCGTTCCATTCACCTCTTTGACGGCCGCGTGGTGGAGGAAAACTCGGAGGTCGCTGTCTGATGTCTAAGAACATTGACCTCATCGCGGTGGCCACTCTTATCCTCGCGTTCATGTTCGCTGCGCATGTTCATCAGATGGCGCAAATCAGCATGGCTCGTTCGCGCCTCTTCAACGTGCGGCCTGTCCATCCTATTGTTGTTTCGCCGCCCCGCGTGCCGGCCGTTCCCCGTTTCGCTCATTGGCCGCGTGTGCAGTATTAAGCTCGGCTACGCTAATGAATAGCCCAGCATGATCACTTTACGGAATGTTGAAAAGTTTTTCGAACACGGCCCCACTAAGACCTACGTTCTCCGCCGCATTAACTTAGAAATCAAAGAGGGCGAGTTCATCTCTATCATGGGTCCGTCCGGAGCAGGGAAGTCTACCCTGCTTCACTTGTTAGGAATGCACGATACGGCTTGGACAGGCGAGTATAACTTCCTGGAGTTTCCCATTCATCGCCTGAATAAGAAAGACCGTTCCGAGGTTTATAAGAAGTACATCGGTTTCGTGTTTCAGAGTTACCACTTGCTGGATTCGTTGACGGTCTATGAGAATCTCGATATCCCGCTTTCGTATCGCAACATTAAGAAGGCCGAACGCGAAAGTATCGTTTGCGATTCGCTCGACCGCTTCAGCATGGTAGGTAAGAAAGATTTGTATCCGAATCAACTTTCGGGTGGGCAGCAGCAGTTAGTGGCCATCGCTCGCGCTATGATTGCCAGCCCCAAGTTGATTTTGGCCGATGAGCCTACCGGCAATCTGCACTCCAGCCAGGGCAAAGAGATTATGGAGATGTTCAAGAAGCTGAACGATGCCGGCACCACCATTGTGCAAGTGACGCACAACGAGAAGAACGCGGAGTATGGCAACCGGGTGATTCAGATAGAAGACGGTTGGATGAAGCAATGAAGTATGTGGCTAGCCAGACGCGCATTTTAATTGCCGATGACCAGCCTGACGTGTTGGAAGCCTTGCGCCTCTTATTGAAGCGTGATGGGTTAAAAACGGATTCGGCGGAGTCGCCACAGCAGGCCATGCAAGCGGTAGAGAGCCGCGAGTACGATCTGGCCATTATTGATCTGAACTACTCGCGCGACACCACGTCGGGGCAGGAAGGCTTAGATCTGCTCGCCAAAATCCAGGCAGTCGATTCCATGCTGCCGGTTGTCGTTATGACGGCCTGGGGCAGTGTTGATTTAGCCGTGGAAGCCATGCGCCGAGGAGCACGCGACTTCATCCAGAAGCCGTGGGAAAACGAGCGCATCTCTGCCATCATCCGCACACAGTTGGAGTTGAGTCATGCGCTGCGCCGCGGTCAACGGTTGGAGTTAGAGAACCAGTTGCTGCGGGCCGAGAACTTGCCCAACATGATCTCCGAATCGGCGGCCATGCAGCCGGTGCTGGATCTGATCTCACGAGTAGGTCCGTCGGATGCCAATGTGCTCATCACGGGTGAGCCGGGCACGGGCAAGGAAGTGGTGGCACGCACGTTGCATGTCATCTCTGTCCGCAACACCAAACCCATGGTGACCGTAAACGCGGGCGGCTTAGCCGAAGGCGTGTTTGAGAGTGAGTTGTTCGGTCATGTAAAGGGTGCCTTCACCGACGCGAAGATGGATCGCGTGGGCCGTTTCGAACTGGCCGATACCGGGACGCTGTTTCTCGACGAGATTGCCAACGTGCCTATGAACCTGCAGGCGAAACTGCTGCGGGTCTTGGAAATTGGCGAGATGGAACGCGTCGGTTCGTCAAAGACGAAGAAGGTGGATGTACGCGTGATCTCGGCCACCAACGCCAACTTGCTCGATGAAGTATCCAACGGGCGTTTCCGGCAAGACTTGTTGTTTCGCTTGAATACCATTGAGATTCATTTGCCGCCGTTGCGCGAACGGCGCGAAGATTTGCTGCCTTTAGCCGTGCACTTTTTGGGCACACATGCGCGCCGCTATCGCAAGCAGATTACCGGTTTTGACCCGGGCGCGGTGCAAGCGATGTACGATCATGCTTGGCAGGGAAACGTGCGTGAACTGAATCACGTAGTCGAGCGCGCCGTGTTGATGGCTCAGGGCCACTGCATCAAGGCCGGAGATCTGGCTTTGCGGTCAACGCCTACCGCCTCTCCTCGCCTGGAGGATATGAGCCTGGACGATGTCGAAGAGTTCCTGATCAAGAAGGCCCTCGCCCGCTATAGTGGCAACGTAAGCCATGCGGCGGAGTCGCTGGGTCTGAGCCGCAGTGCTCTCTATCGTCGCCTGCAGCGCTTTGGTCTGTGAAGCTAAATCACGAAACGCGTGTCCTGTTTCTCGCACTGGCGGGCGGTCTGCCTGCCGTTGCTGCGTTTGTGATTCTGTTGGCCGTAGAAGGCCGGCCGCTGCGTTTGCAGATCACCGTCGATGCGCTGTTGATCTTGTTGTGGCTCAGCTTTTGCTTTGCTGCACGCGGCCGCATCGCCGGACCCTTGCGCACTTTGGCGAACTTGCTCGAAGCTTTGCGCGAAGGCGATTACAGCATACGCGCCAGAGTCGATAACCCGAAGGAGCCGCTGGGCGAAGTGATGCAGCAGGTGAACGCCATGGCCGCCACGTTGCGTGATCAGCGCTTGGGGGCGCTCGAAGCGACGGCGCTGTTACGCAAAGTAATGGAAGAGATTGATGTGGCGGCGTTCGCCTTCGATCCGTCCCAGCAATTGCGGCTCGTGAATCGCGCCGGTGAACGCCTCTTAGCGCAACCGGCTGAACGGCTGTTGGCGCGCGATGCCACTTCGCTTGGCTTGGCCGAATACTTGGGCGGTGCTACCGACCAAACCATTCGGCGCGCCTTCCCCGGTGCCACCGGACGGTGGGGTATTCGACGAAGTCAGTTTCGCGAAGGTGGCGTGCCGCACCAGTTGTTGGTAGTCACCGACTTAACCCGGCCGTTGCGCCAGGAAGAATTACAAGCCTGGCAAAGGATTGTGCGCGTGATCGGTCACGAGTTGAACAACTCGCTCACGCCCATCAAGTCCATCGCCCAAAGCTTGGCTGATTTGCTCGATGCTGAGCCCCGGCCTGATGACTGGCATCAGGATATGTCGCGCGGCCTGACCGTCATTGCGACTCGGTCTGAATCATTAAGCCGCTTTATGAGTTCCTACGCCAGGTTGGCCAAACTGCCGCCGCCCAAATTGGGGGCCATTGAAGTCAACTCCCTTCTGCTGCGAGCGAGCAGCCTGGAAACGCGGCAGCGAGTGTTCTTTGAGGAAGGTCCGCCGCTGACCTTTCAAGGCGATATTGACCAGTTAGAACAAGCTCTGATCAATCTGATTCAGAATGGAGTGGACTCGGCGGAGGCGAGCGGCGGACGGGTGTTCCTGCACTACCGCCAATTACCAACGGCGTTGGAAATTACCGTGCGCGATGAAGGAACAGGTTTGCCCAACACCGCGAATCTGTTTGTCCCGTTCTTCACGACCAAGCGCGGCGGGTCGGGAATTGGTTTGGTGTTAAGCCGGCAAATCGCAGAGGCTCACGGAGGATCGTTAAGTTTGCGGAACGCGCAGGAAGGGCCCGGTTGCGAAGCAGTTGTTACACTGCCGCTGCATTAGCTTTGGCGTTCATGAGAGAGGCCAGCACCAGCATCATGTCTTGATTGCTGACGATGCCGACAAGTTCGCCATCCTTTACAACCGGCAGGCAATCGAGCTTGTGTTCGAGCATCAACCGCAGCGCCGCCACTGTGGACGTATCAGGCGCCACTGTCGTCGGGTTCGGATTCATGGCAGCGCGCACCGTCATCGGCGTCCAACCTTGCTCGGAAATCGCCCGAAGAATCTCACGGCTGGAAAGGAGACCGACAAACTTCCCCGCCGCATCTTCAACGGGCAGATGCCGTATGTGCCGCCATGTCATAGTGCCGGCCGCGAGCGTAATAGGATCATCGGGCGAAATCGTGAACAGATCCGTAGACATGATGTCGGTCACGTTTTGATAGATTCGCGTGTCTGCTTCCATTTCGGCTTCCGAGAGTGTACTCCATGTATGGACTGGCTCGCCCGATTTTTGCCTTATCAGCATGGCGCCGACAATGCGGCGGTCGCGCGATTCGGGTGTCGATCGGCCGGTGAGATCGTGTACCGCCGCCAGCGTCCAAGCGCTCCCGGTCTGGCTCTTCTGTGTTCGTTCCCGAATCACGCCCAGATACCGGTCGATATCAGCGCTGTCTAAGTTTGCTTTCTTCAGACCTGCGGTTGCCAGTGGCAGGAGTTGCTCCAGAATCAGCGGAGCCGTGGCATACGACTTCCCATCCATCCACGTCAGTTGCGCCTTCAGTCCATTTCGAGCCGCCGCGAAGAAGTTCTCTTTGGCATCGTCGAACGGCAGCTTCGCCGCCACGTTGCCGTACTCTTCCGGAATGGCCATCATCAGTCCAAAAAAGAACGCCGCGTTCGCGACTTCATCAATAACGGTTGGACCCGATGGTAAGCAACGGAACTCCAGACGCAAATTCGGTTTGCCGGCGGTAATTCCGTAACACGGCCGATTCCAACGCCACACTGTCCCGTTGTGCAGCATCAGCGCTTTGAGTTCCGGCACCCCTTGCGTGGGTTCCGGAATGTCGCTAGTCATGAGCACCCGGAAGCGCGCCACCTGTTCCCGATAGATTTCGAGAACCGAATCTTCCACCCATCCTTCGCCAAACGTGACGCGCGTGGGATGCTTGCGCGCAATGTGCGAATGGGTGCGTTCGTCAATGGAGTGTTGGAACAGGGCAATGCGCGTTTCTCTCCAAAGTCGCTGCCCCAACAACAATGGCGAATTGACTGCTGCCGCAAGCACCGGAGCAACGGCCATTTGCGAAGCATTGTACTGCGTGGCGAAGCGCCGCGGATCCAGTTGGAAATGCACTTGAAAACTGCAGCAGCACGCTTCGGGCATTACGTTGTCGTGCATGAGTTGCAGTTCGTCGATGCCTTTGACGTACAAGTGGTATTCGCCGCCGCGCAAATTCATCACCGTGCGGTTGAGTTCACGATAGCGCGGTTTGTCAGTTAAGTTGTCGAGCGTTAGATCGCCTGGGCGCACCGAAGGCAGAATGCCAGTAAGCAAAACCTCGGCGCCATGATCCTGTGCTGTAACCGAAGCCAGCTTAACAACGTCTTCTAAGTCGGTCTCCAAAGATCGAAGACATCCTCCGCGAAAAAGACGCGGCGGTAAATTCGCTTCGATATTGAATTTCCCAATTTCCGTTGTGAAATCTGGATGGGCCAGCGATTCGAGAATCTGTTGCGCGATAGGGGCCGGACGAAATGCGCGATCGACTAGAAACATTTCCTGCTCAGCGCCAATGCGGAGTGTGTCGCATTCCAGCGCACCGCTGTTCAACATTTGTTCCAGAGCGCGCAGGTCGGCCAGCACTGCTTCGCTGAACGAAGCCGAATCGGCGGGATTGCCACCTTCGACAATGTCTTGTGCGCCCATAGAGTTCCCCCGTTCATCATATCCGCCCTCTCGTATAGAGTAGAGAACATCCATGTACAGATACCTTCTTGTAGCATTAGCTTTTTTTGTACAAAGCGCAGATTTAAACGATGAACAGCGAGCCGCCCTCGACCGCATGAATACCGATCTTGCGAGCGCGCGCGCCGAACTGGTGAAGGCGAGTTATTCTGATCCGCGTGATGAAAAAGCAATTCGAACAAAAGCGGAAAACGTAGGGGCTGCGGAGTTAGCATTGGCGAAGGTCCGCGCAGAACTAACGCCGACTCAAGTTGCCGCTTTGAATACACGCCGCAACCCGCAACAATATGAGCCGGGCGGCACCATTCCGAATATCACGCAAGCCCAAGTAGAGGCGCTCACGCACTTGACCAACGACCTCATGCCGCTAATGCGAACATTGGCGAGCGCCCGCACGACTTTAAAGGCGCAGGCAATTCAGCAAGCCGAACTAGCCCTGGCAGACGCGCGCGCCGATGCGTTCGCAAAGATTCAGAGTTCCGCCAACCGGCTTGCTCCCGATCAGATTCAAGCGTTCGTCAAGATGGGCGGTTCGTTCGCGAACGTAACCTTCACTAAACCGCAGCCGCTGACATTTTACGACCACGAAGGCTATGTCTCCATGTTCGACGGTGTGAGTCTAAAAGGCTGGGACGGCAATCCTAAATTCTGGCGCGTTGAAGACGGAGCGATTGTAGGCGAATCGACTCCGCAGAATCGGAGCGGCAACAGCTATCTGGTCTACCGAGACATGGTGGCCAAGGATTTCACTCTCAAGTTCGAGATCAAAGTAGAAGGCACCGGCGGTAGCGGCTTTCAATATCGCAGCAAAACCGGTATCCCATGGCTCGCCAATATTCCAGCCAACGTAGGACCGGTCAATCTCAATTGGATGTTAACCGGGCCCCAAGCCGACTTCTGGCCGAGTGCCAAATATTGGACGGGACAATTCTATTCCGAAAACACCCCGATGCGCATTCTCGCCTGGCGCGGCCAAGTGGTGGAAGGATCGGGGTTGGCCGAGAAGCAGTTGATGGGCAACATCGGCGATATTGATGCGTTAGGCAAATTGGTGAAGATGAATGACTGGAACGAATACACGGTGATTGCGCGAAGCGGGACGCTGATTCAAATTTTGAACGGCCAATTGATGGCCGTGATGGTGGATGATGATCCCGCTTCGTCCAACAACCAACCCGGCCTCTTTGGAATCGAGATTGAAGCCACGACAAAAGTATCAGTTCGCAATATTTGGGTGAAGAAGTTTAACTGAGCTGGCGCTCTCTTCCGAACTATCCGCATGATAAGAACTCCGGACCAGCGGACCAGCTTCCACATGTGC
>PMQB01000413.1 GCA_003169195.1 Bryobacterales bacterium | reverse complement strand
CCAAGGGTTAGGCTGTTCGCCTATTAAAGCGGTACGTGAGCTGGGTTCAGAACGTCGCGAGACAGTTCGGTCCCTATCTGTGGTGGGCGCAGGAGATTTGAAGGGGCTTGCCCTTAGTACGAGAGGACCAGGGTGAACAGACCTCTTGTGATCCAGTTGTCAGCAATGGCACAGCTGGGTAGCGAAGTCTGGTCAGGATAAGTGCTGAATGCATATAAGTACGAAACCTTCCCTAAGATGAGATCTCCCTGAAGAGCCGTGAAAGACGATCACGTTGATAGGACAGATGTGTAAGCACGGTAACGTGTTGAGCTGACTGTTACTAATAGCTCGTTCGGCTTGACCATAAAATTTATTCTACGAATATAATCTTCGGTCAATTGCGCTGCGTAAAAGCAATAAAGCAACTCTTGTAGTTGCCCGTCAATAACTATTCGATTCGCTCAAAATTCCGAAACCCAACCAGTTTCGGGTGATAACAGCGAGAGGGTTCCACCCGTTCCCATCCCGAACACGGAAGTTAAGCCTCTCAGCCCCGATGGTACTGCATGCGCGAGTGTGTGGGAGAGTAGGACGTCGCCCGATTAAACATCAAAAAAGCTCCAGCCTAAAAACTGGAGCTTTTTCTTTTTACGCTAGTACTTCAGTACTTATTCCTGTAGCATATAAGTCTGTCCCCTGCCATGAATATCCATAAAATGATTTCCGAACTACAGGCAGAAAAACAACGTCTCGACGAAGCCATCGGCGCACTCGAACGACTCTCCGCTGGCAACAAAAATAAGCGCCGCCCTAAACGGGAATCGTCCGCTGTGCCCGAATCTTCAACTGATACTGACGTACCTCATTCCAGCACGCATTAGCTTATCCTTATCCAACGTGTGCCGCCCATCCAGAATCAACGCAGACCTCATCTTTTTCGCCAGCGCTTCCCAATCCAAGTCGCGATAATCGTTCCACTCCGTCACTAACACCACCGCATCGCAATCTTCCACGACCTGCTCGGCACTCTGACAAAGCACCACGCCCATCTTCCCGTAACTCTGTTCAAACTTTTCCATGGCAATCGGATCATGCGCCTTAACCCGTACTCCGCGGTCAATCAACTTCTGCGCAATCTCAATCGCCGGCGCCTCGCGCAAATCATCCGTATTAGGCTTAAACGCCAGGCCCAATAACCCAACCGTCCGCCCCTTCAGAATCTTCAACTCATTCAACAGCTTCTCAACAACCCGATCCCGCTGCCGCGAGTTGATCTTCTTCGCCGCTTCCACAATCGGCAAATGCAACCCATACTCGCCCGCTGTCGCAATCAAAGCCGCCGTATCTTTCCCAAAGCACGATCCACCCCAGCCAATCCCGGCACTCAGAAACCGCGGCCCAATGCGCGAATCCAGCCCAATCCCGCGGCCGACTTCGCCAATATTCGCACCTACGCGCTCCGCAACCAGCCCTATTTCATTGATGAAACTGATCTTCAGCGCCAGGAACGCATTTGCCGCATACTTAATCAACTCTGCCGACGCTAAGTCCGTTGAAAGCAACGGCACCGCCCCCACCGTCTCCGGCCTTGGCAAATAATTCGGCGGCGTAAACGTTTGGTCCACAATCGGCCGATACAGCGAATAGAGTACTTCCAGCGCGCGCGGCTCGTCTGCCCCAATCACAATCCGATCCGGATACAAGCTGTCATGCAGCGCCGAACCTTCGCGCAAAAACTCTGGATTCGACGCCACCGCAAATCCCAGCGTCCCCGACTTATCCGTCCTCCCCGCAATCGCTTCCCGCAGCAGCGAATCAACCCAGTTGCCGCTACCGATCGGCACCGTTGACTTATTTACTACCACTACAAAATCGCGAGTAATATGCTGCCCAATACTTTTTGCCGCTTGCGACAAGTACTCCAGGTTTGGCGCGCCAGAAGGCGTCGGCGGAGTCCCCACAGCAATAAACACCACCTCGGCTTCGGGAATCGCTTCCGAATAGCTCGACGTAAAGTTCAATTGTGGCAACGCTTCATGGAATACTTCTTCCAGGAATGGCTCATAAATCGGGATTTTTCCCTCCCGGAGCGCCTTAATCTTGGCCTCATCGCTATCGAGGCAAGAAACCGTATGGCCCATAAAAGCGAGGCATACTCCCGTCGTCAACCCAACGTATCCGGTTCCAATAATCGCTACACGCATATAATATTTTGGTGTCTTGCCGCTTTCCTGCTGCTCAAAAGGGCAACTCCGATTCTAGCGCCAACTCAATCCAAACATTCCCTATCCCTCGTATAACTTCCAGAAGCCGATTAGCGCGATACGTTTTCGATCAGATCGACGTCTCGAAATATAGAGGTATGTATACGTAGATGACAGTTCCTATGCCCGTTGAAGCCAATACACAAGCCGTTCCCTTGCCCAAGGTTCTCCTGGGTGACGATCATCCCCTCATCCTCGATGCTCTCAGCCAAATGATGAAAGAGCATTTTGACGTGCTAACCGTAGACAATTGCCAGGCATTCATCGATGCCGTGGATCAATTTCAACCGGATGTTGCCGTTCTCGACATCAGCATGCCTGGTGGAGACGGCTTCACCACAGCCCGTCGCGCCCTCGAACGCCTACCGCAGCTGCCTATTGTATTTCTCTCCATGCATTCCGATGCTATGTATAAGGAGCAGGCCGCCAAAGTCGGCGCAAAAGCTTTCGTCTCCAAACGTCTCCCCGCACAAGAGCTTCTGGTCACGATTGAAAAGGTTCTTAATCAAGAGGAGTTGACGCCAGATGATGTGGAAGCCTTGCCCAACTCGTCCGATGAGAAACTAACCATGCGGCAGCGCGAAGTACTGCGCTTGATCGCCACCGGTTGCACGGCAAAAGAGATTGCTCATCAACTGAACATCTCGGTCCGCACCGCCGAATTCCACCGTGCCGCCATCATGCACCGCCTCGGTTTGCATTCCACGGCGCAAATGACTCGTTACGCCATTGCCTCGGGAATTGCCTAAAGTCAGTAATATCAGCCACGCGCATAAAATTGAACTATGCGCGTTCTGGCATTAGATGTCGGTGGAACGAAGTTCACAGTGGCCGCTTTTTCGGACGGCCGATTGATCCTGCGCGAGTCGCGCTCCACCGACCGCTCGGGTGGCCCGCTGGCATTATTTGGCGAAGTCGAACGGATTTTCGTCGAATGGCGTGACCAGCGTGGATTTATCCCGGACTCGTGCGGGATCGGTTTCGGCGGTCCAATAGATTTTCCATCGCAAACCGTTACACTTTCAACGCACGTGGAGGGTTGGGTCCAATATCCTTTGGTGTCCAACCTCAAGCGGCTCACTGCCGCACCTGTCATTATGGACAACGATGCCAACGTTGGTGCGCTAGGTGAAGCCATATACGGCGCGGGCCTCGGAGCCGATCCGCTTTTCTATATGACGTTATCAACCGGCATTGGCGGCGGTATTGTGCATCACGGCGAAGTGTATCGTGGTGCTGATTCCTACGCCGGCGAGATCGGGCATCTGAACATCGAACCGAACGGACCAAACTGTCTGTGTGGTTCGAACGGCTGTTTTGAAAGAATGTGCTGCGGTCTGTGGCTCGAGCGCGATTACGGCAAGCCTGTCCATGAATTAATGCAAGATGAGGCCTTTGTTCGCAAATACGTCGTGCACTTGGCGCGTGGACTCAAAGCCGCGCTCATGCTCTTAAATCCGGCGCGAATCGTGATTGGCGGCGGCATCAGCAAATCGGGTGACCATCTGTTCATCCCTCTTCGTGAGGAATTGAACCGTCAAATGACCGCTTGGTCCCGTGCCAGACGAGACGTGGTACCCGCCCAGTTGCAGGACGATAGCGTCCTCTTTGGCTGTCTCTCTTTGGCATCTTCGGCGCTAAAACAGAATAAATCGTAATAAAAATGCGATGATAAGGATCTAGTCTCTTGGCGATAAGGACATTAGTATGCATTCGTTGCGCAAGAAAACGCTAATTTTTCTGGCTTGCTTAGCGGTTACCTGCTGCTTGGCATTCGGCCGCGACCATTCGCGCGACTTCGGTGAATTGCGAGACGTTGTTGATCGTACCCAGAGTGATCTCAAAATGGCCTCTGGCCTTGAGCACGGCGATAAGCAGCGCGCCCGTGTCCAGCATGCGCAAGACGATCTGTCCAAGCTTGATCGCAAACTCGTCAAAGGCAAAATGGATAAAGAGGCCTTCGCCCACTCGCTCGGCGCCATCAAATCTATCCTCGATCACAATACACTTCCCGGCAGCGGACGCGATGCGCTCATGCGGGACTTGTCCGAGTTGCAGGCTCTAAAAGACCGCCGCTAACCCCGTTTTCCGCTTCAGTAAACCATCCTCCACAGTCCTCAGATTCCGCCGAGTGCGTAAGAACAATGCCTGTGTCACCCAACTAGCTAATTGAGTTGTATTTCAATATTCCTGCTGGGATCAGGATGTCCCACACGGCCGCAACAAATGTGTATGAAACGTTCCTTTTCCGCGAACTTATTGCTGCGCTCACTCGTGCTGCTGTCGTTGACGAAATTTGCGTTGTGCCAGCAGACGGACGCGAGCGCCACCTCCCTTGACTACGTGCTTGGTCCCGGGGACCAGATTAGTCTGGCGGTACCAGCGCTCGCTCAGGATTTTGCCAGCAAGAATTTTCGAATTGAACGAAGCGGCGATGTCGCTCTTCCCATCGTTGGAAACCTGCATGCCGGCGGCCGAACCTTACAAGCACTGCAAGATGAGGTCAAATCCCACTTAAGTTCTGTTCTGCAAAACCCAGACGTTGTCATCACTGTTAGCGAGTTCGCCAGTCAACCCGTCTCCGTGCTGGGCGCAGTGACTCTGCCGGGCATTCGCCAACTGCAAGGCCGTAAGACCTTGTTTGAAGTCCTCTCGCTTTCGGGTGGTCTGCGCGCTGATGCCGGCACCATTGTCGAAATCACGCGCGATTTGAAGATGGGCGCGATTCCGGTGCCAAACGCTGCTCCGAGTTCCACCGGGCAATTTAGCGTCGCCACAGTCAAGTTGAAAAACGTCATGAACGCATCCGCCGAGAACATCATTGTCATGCCGGGCGATACGGTGTTCGTGCCGAAGGCCGACATCGTCTATGCCGTCGGCTCCGTCACGAAACCTGGCGGCTACACCATCGGCGAAGACGGAATCCTTTCCGCATTGCAAATGGTTTCCCTGGCTGGCGGAGTGCTGCGGAATTCGGCTATGGAAAAAGCGAAGATTTTGCGTTTGGTTCCCGGTTCCACCGCCAGACGGACCGAAATCACTGTCGACATCAAACGTTTGATGGCCGGCAAACTGCCGGACATTCCTCTCCAACCGAACGACATCCTCTTCATTCCAAACAGCAGTGCTAAAAGCGCTGGATACCGCACTATTGAAGCCGTTGTCAGTGTGGCTATGGGCTTAGCCATTTACAACGGCAGGCTCTAGACACTGAAGCTTCACAAATGGACCATTTGATTCCGCCACATTCCGAACCTCAATCTTTGGCGATCATCCCTCACCCGGTGCTCTCCAAAGCAGCGAAACAGCCGTACCCTGGTTCGCGCTATGGCGCCGAGTGGAACGACGATGTTCAATCCGAAGTCAGTGTTCTGCAGTATTGGCGCATCGTCTGCCGCCAGAAGAAAACCGTCTTCGGCGCGGCTCTCGTCGGCTTAGTCCTTGGGTTTCTTGTCGGCATCCCCATGAAGCCGGTGTATAAAGCCCGCACTTCATTAGAGGTCCTCAGCTTCAATGATGACTTCATGAACGTCAAAGAGACGAATCCAGTTTCCGCTAACGGGAATTCTTCTGAAACCTCCGCTGAAGAAAACCAAGCAAAGCTCTTGCAAAGCGAGTCGTTAATTCACCTCGTGTGCAGCAGGCTCGGTTACCGGCGAACCAACCCTGACATACAGCCGGATGTCGCGCCCTCCGGTTGGCGAGCGTGGATGCACCTGGCCGCACCTGTCGAGATGACCGAGCGGGAACGCCTGGTGAGCAAGGCCTCCGAAAATCTTAAAGTGCAGGTCACCGCACGCACACACATTTTGGAAGCGACCACGGAGTCGAGTGATCGCCGCCTGGCTGCCGATTTTCTGAACACTCTGGCTGCCGAGTTCATTCGCGAAAGTATGGAAGCGCGCTGGAACGCGACCGAGAAAACCGGCGAATGGCTGCGCAAAGAAATTGAAGGCGCCCGCGCCCGGTTGCGCAGTGCGGAAGATGACTTGCAAGCGTACGCGCGTCAATCTGGTTTGATCTTTTCGGACGACAACTCCAACGTTGCCACCGAAAAATTGCAAAACATGCAGCAAGTGCTGCTGGCTGCAACGTCAGATCGAATTGCTAAGCAATCGCGCTTTGAGCTTCTCAAGGCGAGTCCCGCCGATGCCTTGCCCGATTTGCTGACCGATGAGCCAAGTCTGCGTGAGACCAGTTCCAAGATAAACGATCTACGCCGTCAGATCGCCGTTTTCACCGCCTCTGTCTATACGCCCAGCTACAGCAAAGTCAAAGAGGCGCAAGCTGAACTTGTGATTCTACAGGCCGCTTTTGCGCGTGATCGTGCCGACATCTTAAAACGGATCGAAGGCAATTACCGCGAAGCCGTCCGCAAAGAAACGCTGTTGGCCGATGCCTATGACTCGCAGGTAAGAGAAGTCACTGGGCAGAGTGAAAAGACCATTCAGTACAACATCTTGAAGCGCGATGTAGAAAGCAGCCGCCAACTCTACGACAACATGCTGCAGCAGATGAAGCACGCCGCCATTGCCGCGGCTGTGAATGTCAGCAATGTTCGAGTGGTGGATAAGGCCGAGGTCCCCCGCCGATCCATCTCGCCGAATTTTACAATCAATTCCGTGCTCGGCCTGCTGGCCGGGATCTTTGTCAGTGTCATCGTTGTCATCATCCGCGACCAGACAGACCAAAGTTTTCGACAGCCCGAAGATATCAAGCTGTGGACAGATCTGCCCGTATTAGGCACGATTCCTTCCGCAGCGGTAGCGTTGAAGTTGCAGAGCCGTTCGCGCGGCAATTTGCCTCAGCAGCCGGCATTAATCTCTCTGCAGCATAAACCCAGCCTGACGGCCGAAGCCTTCCGTTCCACCCTCGCTTCCATTCTGTTTCTTACGGCCAAAGCACGCAGTACGAAAGTCTTGGTTTTCACCAGCGGCAACGTTGCCGACGGCAAAACCACCAGCATCACCAACATTGCCATTGCCGCCGCCGAGATCGGCAAGCGTGTCCTGATTATCGATGCGGATTTGCGCCGCCCCCGCATCCACGAGGTTTTCGATTTGCCCAATGGCTGCGGACTTTCCACTCTCCTTCTACTCGATGAGGTGTCGGAAAAAAGCCTGCAGGCTCTCATCCAGGCCACCGAGATCTCCGGCCTGCATGTGCTAACCGCCGGACCAGCTACTGAGTCTGCGGGCCATCTGCTCTATGCACCGAGTTTGAGCGCCCTTCTGCGCCAGGTGCGAGACGAATACGATCTCGTGCTGGTGGATACGCCGCCCATGCTCAACATGCCCGACGCCCGCATCGTCGGCGCTTTGGCCGACGCCGTGGTGTTGATCGTTCGCGCTTCGCAAACTGACCGGGCCACCCTCCTCTCCGCGCGCGAACGCTTCAATGAAGATCAAACAAACGTCTTGGGAACGATTCTGAACGGTTGGGATCCCACACGGACACCCCATGAATATAACTACTATCGCGAGTATCAGCACTATCTAACGGCTTCGAACGGACGATGAAAGTCTCCATAATCATCAACAACTTCAACTACGCGCGATTCGTCGCAACCGCCGTTGAGAGCGCACTTGCACAGACCCACTCGCCTTGCGAAGTCATTGTGGTGGACGACGGCAGTACCGACGAATCGCGGGAGCTNNTGCGAGTGGCCGCTGGAGACCTGGTGGCCTTCCTGGATTCTGACGACGCACTTCTTCCCGAGGCCATGCAGAAGGCAGTCAGCGCCTGGACTGCTAACGCCTCGAAAGTGCAGTTCCCACTCGAAATTCTCGATCACCACAACCGCCGCACTGGCTTGCTCATGCCCCGCGGGCAACTGTCCGAAGGCTCATTGGTCAAGCAGTTCTTGGAAACCGGGCGCTATGTCACCTCGCCCACCTCCGGCAACCTATTTTGTCGTCCATTTCTGGAAAAGATTTTCCCCATTCCCGAGGACCAATTCGAAACCGGCGATGGTTATATCAATACCTGCGCGCCTTTTTACGGAACAGTGATCGCTCTATCGGAACCGCTTGGTTTCTACCGGATACACGGTCCCAGCTTGAGTTCTGTGGCGCACGACGGCGTCGTCCATTTGCCGCAAATGAAACGGCTCATGCGCCACGCCATGGCGGAGAAGGTTCTGCTCGAAAGTCTCGCGCGGGAACGAGGTCTGGCATTATCCACCCGCGCGGTTTTTTCGCATTGGATGCACTTGAAGTTGAAGATGTCTTTAGACCGCCTATCCCATCCGGCGAGTGTGAGTCGCTTTCGGGAGCTGATGCGTTCAGCATGCGGCATGGCCGTGTCCGTGATTGAATCGCAGGAGTTGACCGTTCTGCGGAAAGTGCAACACATCCTATGGGCGTTTGCCGTCGCCGTGCTTCCTTCCGGCCAAGCAACGAAATTCATTGAATACGCTTTCGACCACGCTCCGACTTCGGCTGTGTCGAGATTTTTGAGGCGCATGTAAAGTCGAATGCAGGTTTCCTTCACACCGTCAACCGTGCCGCTGCTGCTGCTGGCCGCCTACCTCCTTTATCGGGCCAAGGGAAAACTCCTGCCCGTGGCCATGTTCATGTCTGTGTTTCAAGCGGCTAGCATCGTCAATATCGCGGCGGGAAACCTGCAAATTGGTGTGCAGCCCACTTACGTCATATTGCTGGCGGCCTTAGCTGCGCGACTCGCAGGACGCCGGCCTCCGAAATCGAGAAACTGGCTGCCTGCTTCCACCACCTCGCTGCTGTTGACCGCATTCGTTGCCTACGCAATGGTCAGTGCCTTCGTTTATCCCTTCCTGTTTAAAGGTGTTCTCATCTCGAATTCGAAGTTTGGCTTCGGCATCCCGCTGAAATGGGAAGTCGGCCACTTGAATCAATTGTTCTATCTCGTGCTGTCCTTCGCGCTTTACTTGGTCGCGGCTTACTGGACGACGCCGGCGGAACTAACCAAATCCATCAACTGGTTTGTGGGCGGCATCTTGCTCGCCTCCGTCATAGGTTTTTACCAATTACTATCCATCAAAACCGGGCTGCCCTTTCCTAAAGAAATCCTCCACAGCAGTCCAACCTATTCAATGTTTGAGGGCTATGAGATCGATGGCTTTCCCCGGATGAATTCTACATTTACCGAAGCGGCGGCCGCGGCTTTCTCACTGAATGTGGGTTTCGCAATCGTGCTCTGGCGTCTTTTGTCGCGTGCCGATTCCATACGCAATCTTTTCTATATCGCTGTTATCGGCATGGGCTTGCTGCTCACGGTATCAACAACCGGATATATTTGTCTCGTCTTCCTGCTGGTTGTCGCGGCATGCCGTTACTTTGCTCCCTGGAAGGGTGGCTCCGATTCCTTCCATGCGCGTGTCTTACTACTTATCCCTGTGTGTCTCGTCGGCTTGGCGTTCATCGGTTCGCCGGCAGCGCGCGAGCCCTTGGTGCGGCTTCTGCATACCGTTCTCCTGGACAAAACCACCACGCTCTCCTATCAGCAACGGACCGCCTGGAACCACGACGCACTCACCACCGCTGCCGACACACACTGGCTCGGCGCGGGTTGGGGCGTTTGCCGTGCCAGCAGCTTTATTCCTACCATGATTGGCAATGTCGGAATACCGGGCAGCCTGTTGTTTGTTGTCTTCTGCGCTTTCCTCTTACGGCCCGCCCTTCACCTCAGCAAGATCAAGGTTACGCTCCATGGCGCCGTGATCTTTGCGCTTACCGCTTTATTGCTTGATCTGTCTGTGTCTGCGCCTGAATTAGCGAATCCGATCATTTGGCTGATCTTCGCAATCGCCGCCAAGTTTGCCGCCGGCCGCGTTGCCGTGCCTTCCCGTGTTCTTCAGCCGCAACCCCAGCTACAGCGATGGGAGGCGACGGCCTAATGGCGACTTTCAAACACTCTCTTCGGACCGCTTGGCATTTCGTCCTACGACTCCTGACCCGCGGCCCGATCCCGACCTGCCCGTCCGCGCCCAAACGCATCCTTCTTGTGAACGGCGCGCACATCGGAGACGTGGTGATCGCTACTTCGCTGTTGCCTGTTCTGAAGAGCGCATTCCCCAACGCGGAAATTGGCTTTCTCACCGGAACTTGGTCCCACGCCGTAGTTCATGATCATCCGGATGTGAGTCACACGCATTGTGTGGATCACTGGCGAATGAACCGGCAAATCCCGGGCTTCCTAGCCAAGCGGGTCCATTACTGGAAAACTCGCCGCCGTGCGCTGCAAGAGATTCGCGCGCTGTCCTATGACGTCTCCGTGCACATGCACCCCTGGCGCGCCGACTTTCTTCCTCTCGCTTGGCAAGCTGGAGTACCCGTGCGAGCGGCCTTCGGCGGCGGACTCTTTGCGCCCCTCGCAAACGTGCTCGCCCACTATCCAGAATACGAACGATTTATCCATCAGGGCGAGTGTCAGCTGCAATTGCTCAACGCACTCGGGATAGCGGAAGAACATCTCCGATGCCGCCGTAGTTCTTTGGCGCCCAGCAACGAGAAAGCAAAGCAAGAAGTCGCGCGAGTGCTCGGCTTCTCTCGCATCGACCAGCGTGCCTACACCGTGATTCAAATGGGCGCGGGCCTGAGCATCCGCGAGTTACCCATCGCTTTCTGGCATGAAGTGGCGGAGCGATTATCCGCACATCAAACCGTCTTATTTACCGGCAAAGGTGCCCGCGAATCAGCCAATGCCGCGCAGGCGATCGCCGGTTTAGCAAACTGCGTGAACGCTTGCGACAAGCTTTCTTGGGACGGTTTTGTGGCCGCCATCCGCTGCGCCCAAACGTTTTACGGTGTCGATTCGATGGCCTCTCATATCGCTGCCGCAGTCGACACAAAATGTATCTCCCTTTACAGCGGTCTCAATAACCTGGCGCGCTTTCGACCCGATGGCGAAAACTCTATTGTCTGGTCAAACGCCGTCCCATGCGCACCGTGCCATCGCCAATGGGGCTGCCCCAGCATGGCTTGCATGCAAGGCTTCGATCCGAACCAAATCCTACAGATTCAGAAGGCGAGTGCCATCTCATGATTCATCTTTGCGGCCTTTTGCTTTCTGCCCTGCTCGTCTCGCATCAGATCTCTGTTGCTCAGTGCAAGGCTGACCCGGGCGGCCAAAAGGACAGCACCTCCGCCTTTGCGAAATGCCTTGGCAAGGTGCCTGCTGGAGACATTCTTGTGCCGTACGGCCAATACAAAATTAGCGGCACCATCGTTCTGAATCGTAATCAGAACCTGATCGGCATGGGCTCAAAGGCATCGGTGCTGAAATGCGAATCGACCAACTCTCCCTGCATCGTCGCGGCGGATGTGGCTGGCGGTGTCAATAACTACTCGGTTTCACAGATTGAAAACTTGGGGGTGGAAGGCCCAGGCTCTAGCAACGCCAGCATTGGCATTTATCTAGGCGGAGATCCGGCCGGCATCATTAGCGCCAAAAACTCTTTTGCCGATTCCGTGAACCTTGTTGCGGTCCGCGTGCTCGGTTTCAACCACGGTGTCCAATGGGGTAACAACGCGTACGTGAACAAAATTGTCCGTAGCCTGATCTTCGAAAACGAGGTGGGCCTTTATGCCCCCCCCGGTCTAAAGAACTCAGGGGAAGCCATCAGCATCAGCGATTCAACTATCTTCAACAACAAAAGCAACGGCATTGAAGATCACGCCAATTTCGAATGGATGATTCAAGGCAGCAGCTTCGATTACAACACCACAGCCATTCAGTTCTACGGCTCCGTCATTCACGCCGTAAATTGTCATTTCGAACAAAACCGCGCGCAAGTTTTCTTCCAGCCTTGGGGAAACGCGAGCCTCTCCATTCGCGATAGCGAAATCCTGATTCAAGCCAGCGAGGGCCCTGGCGAGAAAGATGACAAATACATTCTGAGCATCTGGCCGCAAGCGCTGAACCTCGTCGTGGACAACGTCAGCATCTGGTCAAACCACGCTGTCCGCTATTTCATGCGAATGCAGGCTAATGTCACCGGCACTGTCACAAACTTGCACGGCAATGGCAATCGAAAAATTGGAGCATTTTCAGATACCGCGGCTAAAACCGCTCTCAAACAGAGCGAGGCTTTTTAGGAAATCTTTTGTATGAACGAACGCAAAGTCTCAATTGTAATCAACAACTACAACTACGGGGAGTTCCTCGAAGCTTGTATCGGGAGTGCGTTGGCGCAAACGTATCAGAATGTCGAAATCATTGTCGTCGATGACGGCAGCACAGACCACTCACGGAGTGTGTTGGAGAAATACCGGCAACGCGTAAAAGTCATTCTCAAAGAGCACGCGGGGGAAACCTCGGCGCGCAATGCCGGCTTCGCGCAATCTGTAGGCGAAATTGTAACCTTCCTCGATTCCGACGATTTTCTCCGGCCTGATGCCGTCGAAAGAGTTGTCGCTAAGTGGCAGCCGAACTATTCGAAACTCCAGTTCCCTATGCGCGTGGTCGATCGCCAAGGCCGAAGCACCGGTTTACTAATGCCGCGCTGCCGGCTTGATGAGGGCCGGGTAGAGCATCTGCTGTTGAGCACCGGACGCTACATCACCACGCCCGGCAGCGGCAACTTCTACTCGCGCTGGCTGCTCGAAAAAATTATGCCGATTCCCGCCGCCGAGTGGCCGCAAAGTGTAGACAGCTACGCCGCTACCTTCGCCGGATTTTATGGCGAGATTGGCGCCATCCAAGAGCCGCTCGGTTTCTACCGCGTCCACGATTCCAACATGACGCGCTCGGTGGCAGACCACTCCATCGACCTCTCGCAAATCGAACGACTCATGAGCCGCGGCCTCCGTCTCCGAACACTTATCGAAAGAATCGCGCGCGACTTGCAGTTGCGGCCGGACCCCGGCATCGTTACCCGCCATTGGCTCTATCTCAAACTCGAAATCGCGCAACTCCGCCTAATTGATCACGTCCCAGTCAGGAAGTTGCTCTCGCGCGCCTGCCAGATGATCGTCTCGGCATTAACCGCTCCTGAACTGACCCTGGTACGCCGCGCTCAACTCATCGGTTGGACGCTAGGGACGGTCTTTCTTCCCAGGCGCGTTGCCATGCCCGTGATCCGCTCCGCCTTCGAACTCGCGCCCACTGGCTGGATGCCGCGCGCTCTTCGTCGCCTCTAGCGCATGAACATCTACGTCAACGGCCGCTTTCGTGCGCATAAGATGACCGGCGTTCAGCGCGTGGCGCATGAGATCACTCGCCGCCTCCACGATGAAGTCGAAGTCTGCCAGCCGCAAAGCAAGTTGAGCGGGTGGCGCGGCCACTTGTGGGAACAAACAGTTCTTCCCAAACTCAGCAAAGACGGTGTTCTCTGGAGCCCCTGCGCTTCTGGCCCCATCATGAGCAGCCGCCACATCGTCACGTTTCATGACCTTTTCGTCGTCGATTCACCGCAATGGTACAAGTCGGCCTACGCCGCGTGGTACGGCTTCTCTCTGCGCACCTTAGCGCAAAGCGCCGCGCACATCATCGCTGTCTCCGAATACACCAAAAGACGCCTCGTGGCACGCTTTGCCGTTGATGCCGCCAAAATCAGCGTCATCTACAACGGCGTAGATACCAGCGTCTTCTCAAACGCCCGCGCTTCCGTGGCAGAAGCGCGCTCCGCTCTTCGCTTGCCCGCGAATTATCTGCTCACCGTTGGTTCTCTTGAGCCTCGCAAGAATCTAAAAACCCTCCTCGCCGCCTGGCAAAGCGTGGTCGCCGAATTGCCTCCAGACACGTGGTTGGTGATTTCCGGCTCAAGTGATGCAAATGTCTACAAAAACGCTGGCCTCCGCGATTGGCCGCCCCGCGTCTTCCTCACCGGCTACGTACCCGATCAATATCTGCCAGGTCTCTATGCAGGCAGTCTTGCGTTCATATACCCCTCGCTCGCGGAAGGCTTTGGCTTACCCCCACTCGAAGCAATGGCGTGCGGAGTTCCTGTCGCGACCTCGAACACAACGGCACTGCCGGAGGTCTGTTCCTCGGCCGCTCTTTACTTCGATCCCACCAGCACCAACGATCTCGCGCGCACCATCAAACTGCTCATAGAGGATGAAAATCTTCGCCAAAAGTTTTCCGAATTGGGACCACATCGCGCCGCTTGTTTCAATTGGGAACGTACTGCTCAACAAACATTACACGTTTTGAGAACCATTGCTTCAGCCACACACTGTGTGTTTTGCTAGCAGCCTCACCATCACCAAAAACCGCCGAAAATGCCTCAGAATATGCATTTACGATCACGGAGAATTCCGTGGCTAGTGACGTCTCAAACCACAGCGCAAATGTGTTCCGAGATGAATCATTCGCCCGCTTGCGCAAACTTCGCGTAGCCGTCGTTCACGATTGGCTCACTGCCTATGCCGGTTCGGAAAAAGTGTTGGAGCAGATACTGCAGTTGTTCCCGCAAGCCGAATTGTTTACGCTGGTGGATCATCTGCCGTCTACACAGCGCGCGTTCTTACGCGACCGCACCATCCACACTTCCTTTCTGCAACGGCTCCCTCTCTCAGCGAAGCTGTTTCGAAAACTACTCTGGCTCTTTCCGATGGCGATCGAAAGCTTCGATCTTTCTCCCTTCGACCTGATTCTCTCCAGTTCACATGCCGTAGCCAAGGGAGTCATCACCGGCCCTGACCAACTGCACATCTGCTACTGCCACAGCCCGATTCGCTACGCCTGGGATTGCCAGCACGAATATCTGCGCCAAGCCGGGCTCGACTCCGGTCTCAAATCCATCTACGCACGCGCAGCCCTCCACTACTTGCGCATGTGGGACGTACGCACCGCGTCCGGAGTTGATCAGTTCATTGCCAACTCCAACTTCATCGCACGCCGCATCGGCAAAGCTTACTCCCGAACCGCTGCCGTCATTCACCCCCCGGTCGACATCGACAAGTTTCCCCTAACTCTGCAAAAGAGCGATTACTACGTCACTGCCTCGCGCCTTGTGCCCTACAAGCGCGCCGATCTCATTGTCCAAGCTTTCGCATCCATGCCCGATAAACGCTTGCTCGTCATTGGCGATGGCCCGGAAATGCGCAACTGCCAAAAGCTGGCGACGCCAAACGTGGAACTGCTGGGCTATCAGTCTGACCAGGCGTTGCGCGCCATCGTAGCCCGCGCCAAAGCATTCGTCTTTGCGGCGGAAGAAGATTTCGGCATCAGTCCGGTGGAAGCGCAAGCCTGCGGCACGCCCGTCATTTGCTTCGGCAAGGGCGGCGTGCTCGACAGCGTCATTGACCGCGAAACGGGCGTCTATTTTTCCGAACAAACGCCCGCTAGCATTGTCGCGGCCATCCACCGTTTTGAATCGCTCGCCACGCCGTTAAGCCCGTTCAAAATTCACGCACACGCCCAACAATTCAGCCCCGAACAATTTCAGATCAAATTCGCGCGCCACGTAGCGGCCCACTGGAAAGAACACTGCGCGCAGATTCGCGGAACGGCGCAGCCAGGCGAAACCCTGGCCATGAGCGCCTAACTCAAGACACTAATGAACTCTTTATCAGGCAATACCCAGAATGAGTACCAAACCAGTTCTTCTGCCTTCTTATCCGCCGCGCGTCATGGCGCCGCGTTTTGCTGTTCAATCTCATTGGAAAACCCCCGCCTGCATGCTGGGAGTCGACGCCTTCGCCCTCGCCTTGGTCTTTGGCTTCACCCTTCTGTTGCACCGTCTTATCAACCCCGCCTATCCATTTAGCACCGGCACAGATCTGCTGCCGTGCCTGGTCATAGTGCTGGTAGCGTTTTGGGCGCGCGGCCTTTATCCGGGTGTCTTGCTCCACCCCGCCGAGGAAATGCGCCGCATCGTGCTCTCGGTTAGCATCGTGTTTTTGGGCATGGCTTCCACCACGTTTCTTTGGCGAAACGCTGAATCGTACTCTCGTTCGGTCTTTCTCCTTACATGGGTCGCCGCGCCGCCCACGGTTCTATTAGCTCGCTACCTTTTGCGTCGCTCGGTGTGCGCAAAGCCTTGGTGGGGGGTGCCTTCGGTAGTGCTCGGCTCCGGGCCCACTGCGCAAAAAGTAGTTCGGTCGTTGCGCGACGGCATGCTCGGCGTGAAAGTAACCGGTGTGCTGGCCAGTGAACGGATGCTCGCCTGGTCGCACGATTTCCAGCCCTCGCTCTCCGAACGTGAGTCGAGTCCTGCGCAATACGCCATCGTGGCCATGCCCGAACGGCCTGCCGCGGAACTTCGCCACGCCATCCAAGATTACTGCAAGGGCTTCAGCCACGTCATTCTTGTGCCCGACATGCCGGGCCTGTGCAGCCTGGGGTTATCGGCGCTCGAAATTGGCGGTGGCGTAGGTGTCGAATTGCCCCAGCGCCTGTTTCACCGCTCCGCCGCGGCCATGAAACGCGTGATGGACGTCGTGCTCGGAAGCCTAGCCCTGGTTGCCGCCGCGCCGCTGCTTCTCGCTATCGCCATCGCCGTCAAATTCAGCTCCGAAGGCGACATTCTTTACTCCCATATCCGCCTCGGGCGCAACGGCGAGAAGATCAGCGCCCTGAAATTCCGCACTATGGTGGCCGATGCCGCCTCCGTTCTAGAGAATTATCTGGCCGCTCATCCACAACACCAATTGGAGTGGCTGCGCGATCACAAACTGAAGAACGACCCGCGCGTCACCCGTGTGGGCAAGTGGCTGCGCCGCTTCAGCCTCGACGAGTTACCGCAGTTGTGGAACGTGGTCATGGGTCAGATGAGTCTGGTAGGGCCACGACCCATCATCGAAGCCGAGATCAAGAAATACGGCCTCGGCGGTTACGAGCTCTACAGCCGTGTCCGTCCCGGCATCACCGGCCTCTGGCAGGTGTCGGGTCGCAACAACACGACTTACGACGAGCGCGTGCAGTTCGACGAATATTACGTGCGCAATTGGTCTGGCTGGCTCGATGCCTACATTTTGCTTTGCACAATCAAAGCCGTTTTGACGGCAGACGGCGCGTATTGAAATTCGAGGGGACATGATCCGCTCACTGACAAAGGAATCGGCGTCCGGCTTCGCGTGGCTGCTCATGCAGAGCGGCGGCACGCGCGTCATCAGCTTTCTGGCGCAGATCCTGCTGGCGCGTCTGCTGCGCCCGGCAGATTTCGGCGAGGTCGCGTTAGTCAGTTCCGTCGCCGCCGTGATCGCCACCCTGGTCGGTTTCGGTATCGACGATGTGGTTCTCTCCAGAGGGCGTCGCTTTCGTGTATGGGCCAAGCCCGCGTTTTGGCTCAGTCTCGCCTTTTCCATTGTGGGTGCAGGCGCGTTGTTAGCAGTGGCACCCCTGGCCTCTCGCCTATATCGCAGCCCGGAAATTCTCAGCTTACTAGCCATTCTGTCGCTCACCGTGCCGCTCGCCGCGCTGGCCACTGTGCCCAGTGTCTATCTGCGCTCCAACATGCGCTTCCGTTTTCTAGCCACCTATGCTACCGGCGAATTGCTCGGTACGCAGTTGCTCACCATACTGCTCGCTTGGTGCGGATTCGGTGCGTTCAGTTTCGTTATCCCCGGACCCTTTGCCGCCATTGTGCGCGCCATCGTGTTCTGGCAAGTCGCTCGCCCACCTAAGCAAGGCCGCCTTCGCTGGTGGCCCGTGCGCGTCCTCCTGCAAAGCGGTTCCGCCGTCTTCGGCCAAAAATTGCTCACCTCGCTTAGAGAGAACGGCGACTATCTCTTGCTTGGAATAGTGGCCAGCAAGACCTCCGTCGGCTTGTACTTCATGGCTTTCAAACTGGCGGCGGTACCTGTTTACGCGTTAGTCGGCAGTATGTACGGCGTGTTGTTTCCCGCGCTTGTCAAACTGCGCGGCCAACCTGTTCGCCAACGTGCGGCAGCACTCAGCGCGTCCCGATCCATCGCGCTTGCTGTGATTCCGCTCTCCTTCCTGCAGGCCGCCGTTTCCGGTTCGCTGTTGCGCCTGTTGTTCGGCGACAAGTGGACCGGAGCAGCCCTGATGTTGAGCATCTTAACGATTGGCCTGGCCTTCGACGTAATCCCATCCGTCGCCGGCGCCTTGCTCACCGCCAACGGAAAATTCAGTGCCCAATGGAAGTGGTCCATCGCCACCACTCCAATCTTCTTTTCGCTCATCGCCGTGGGCTGCTTGAGCGGCGGAGCCGTAGGGGTGGCTCTGGGCGTGGCTCTCTTTTTCATGATCTGTGCGCCGGCCTATTCGTACTTTGCATTGCATTCCTGCGGTTGTTCAGCCGCCGATGTAGCCGGCATCTATTTGCCACCTACCGTCTGCTCCGTCGCCGCCGTGGGGTTTGCTCTCCTAGTCTCGCGCTTGCCGCAAATACAAGGCCGCGATATCGCCATCATCGCCGTCATCTGCGCGTTGACCGCCGTGACTTACTCAATCTCGGTCCGCTGGATGTCGCCCGCAGCCACCCGCGATGCGCTGCAAAAACTCTCATTGATGTGGGGACGCACGGCATGACTCATCTTTGCCGCCACCTCGGAAGGATTCAGCAATGAGTATCGCCTCAAACGTTCTTCGGCGCGCCTTTCGCGCGGCCACAAGCCTTCAATCGTTCATGCTTGATGAACTCGGTGCAGCCAAGGTCGATGCCAAGAAGATGGCCGCCGCCTTCGACCGTCTAGTGAACCGCTCCGCTCTCGATCAGCGCGAGCGCCGCCGCCGCACCTTCCAAAGTATTTACAACCGCGGCGTCTGGGGCAAAGATGAAACCACTCGCTTCTTTTCCGGCGTGGGCTCAAACCCCGCAGCTGCGGAATTTTATGTCGGACAAATGGCCGCCCTCCTGGAACGACACGCCAAGGAACTCGGCCGCCCCCTCACCATTGTTGATTTGGGTTGCGGAGACTTTCGCATCGGCAAAGCCTTAGTCGAGCGCTTGCCCGCTCTCACGTATATCGGCTGCGATATCGTGCCCGAATTAATTGCCTATAACGCCGCACGTTACACTAGCGCCCGTGTCCGTTTCCAAACACTTGATGCCGTGTGCGATCCGCTCCCCGAAGGCGACGTCTGCCTGGTCCGTCAGGTTTTCCAGCACCTGACGAACAACGACATTCTCAGTGTCTTGACACATATGCCGTATCCCTGCGCCTACGTGAGCGAAGGCCAACCGGTTCGCAGAATTGGACCCGTAAATCCCGACAAAGTTGTCGGCGCGAGCGTAAGGTTCGACTGGCGCACCGGCCGCGGCCGAGGCGTGGAACTCAATCAGCCGCCTTTCGATCTTCCTTCACAAGAGGTCTTCCGTTTCTCTCTGCCTCCCAACGAAGTGATCATCACCGAGCGCCTCGACCTAACTAGCGGCGCTCTCGCCAAAGGCTTGGCAAACAAAGCTTCCGCGGTTTCTCGCTAGCAATTAAGGTGCAATCATGATGAATGCAAATGTTGCTGTTCCCAAATCCGGTCACCAAAGGCTCGCAGGGTTAGATGCTCTGCGCGGTCTGGCCGCCGTGGCCGTTGTGCTGTTTCACTACACCACCGGCTATCAAAGATTTTTCGACTCATCCGGCTCCCATCCGCTTTTCACTTTGCCGTCCGGTTGTTTCGGCGTTCAATTGTTCTTTTGCATCAGCGGCTTTGTCATCTTACGCACCTTGGAGCGCACCGGAAGCATCAAGAATTTTGCCATTGCTCGATTCGCTCGCCTCTACCCTGCCTATTGTGCCTGTGCGCTGATCACGTTAGCCGTCATCGCCGTTTCCCACGTGCATTTGTCCGACCTAACGCCGCAAGCCGTAGCCATCAATGCCACCATGCTTGCGCTCTTAGTAGGCGCGCCGCGCATCGACCCCAGCTATTGGACGCTAACTTACGAAGTCTTGTTCTATGCTGCCGCCGCGCTCATCTGGTTTAGGGTCAGGCCGGGTCGCCGTCTCGAAGGGCCGTGCCTGGTCTGGCTTGCTTGTTCTTTGGTAGGGCACTTGGTCGATAGCATCAATCGCCACACTCGTTTGGCCACTTTGATCAATATCGATTACGCCAATCTATTCGTCTTAGGCATGATGCTGCACTACATCACGAAAGGATCTCGCAGCCGGCTGACGATTCCTACCTTTTACGCCGCGCTGCTCTTGGCCCTGTTTCCTCCAGCAGCCAGCGGCGCGGGCGTAAGCCTATTCCGCATCAAGTTTACTTTTATGATCGCTGTTTTCTGCGCGCTCATTTGGCTAGCCGCCGATGACAGAAGACGATTTCTGCATTTCCGTCCGCTCATCTTTTTGGGCGAAATCTCTTACTCGCTCTATTTAATCCATCAAATCGTCGGCTATGCCGTAATCCGCGTCTTGTTATCGGCCGGCTTGGAAATCAATGCCGCGCTCGCGCTTACCTTGACGTTCGTCATCGGCTTAGCTTATTGTCTGCGCATGTTCGTAGAGAAACCCGCCGAACGCTGGATCAAGAATTTTGCCAGGTCCGCGCGTGGAAGTTCTTTGTTGTCGCAATCTGCGGCCGCCTCCAGCCGTAGTTAAATCGCTTTTCTTATTTGTACTTAGCATGACTCGAATACCCAAAATCCTGCACTACACCTTTGGCTTGGCCAGCGACTTCGGCGGCCAGCCTTGGAGTCTTATCCATCACGTCTGTCTAAAGAGCGCTATCGAAAGAATCAAACCGGAGCAAGTCTTTTTCTACTACGAATTCGAACCCTCGGGGCCATGGTGGACGCTCAGCCGCAGTCTTGTCACGCCTGTCCAAATCACCGCGCCCCGCGAAATTTTCGGACGGCCCTTAGCGCATGTCGCGCACCGCTCAGACGTGGTCCGTTTGCAAAAAGTCATCGAACATGGCGGCATCTACTTAGATGCCGACGTCTTCGTGCAGCGCAGTTTTGACGATCTTCTGAACGAATCAACAATCCTTGGGTCCGAAGGCGAAGGCGCCGAAGTCGGCATGGCGAACGCCGTCATCCTGGCCGAGCCGAACGCCCCGTTTCTCAATCGCTGGCTTGAGGCCTACCACTCTTTTCGCGGCAACGGCCGCCACCAATACTGGAACGAACATTCGGTGCGCCTACCCGCCGTGCTGGCCAAAGCTCATCCATCTGAAATCACCGTCTTGCCGCACACCGCTTTCTTTTGGCCACTGTGCGATGCCAAACATCTTTCCTGGATCTTCAATTCCAACCAACCCATCCCGCTCGCCGCCACCTTTGCCAATCATCTCTGGGAAGGCCGCTCCTGGAAATTTCTTGCTAACCTCACGCCCGGTGCCGTGCGCGCTAGGGATACGAACTTTCACCGCTGGGCCAAACCCTTCGTCGCAGACTTAGCCGATGATTACGGTGCTCCTTCTCTCGAACAGCGTCTCACTCAGCTGAAATGGGCCGCGCTTGATCAACTGGGAAATGCCAACTCGCAAGCGCGCCAAATCGTGTCGGCGGTTCGGCGAAGAACAACGCCTCTGCTGATGAATCAGCACAATCGTCGTCGCCAAACATTCCAGGACATCTATCGCCGTAAGCTCTGGGGTAGTGATGGGGCTTCCGAATTTTTCTCCGGCGTCGGTTCTAATGGACCCGCGGCCGAACTCTATGTCGATCAGATGTCCCAATTGCTCTGTGATCATGCCAATCAATTGGGCCGGCCCTTGCGCGTAGTCGACATTGGCTGCGGCGACTTTCGCGTCGGCCGAGCCCTACTCGAGAGATTGCCTTGGCTGACTTACACTGGCTGCGACATCGTTCCCGAATTGATCGCCTATAACAGCGCGCACTATGCGAACGACAATGTCACATTTCAGCGGCTCGACGCGGTGTGCGATCCCTTGCCCGAAGGGGACGTCTGTCTTATCCGCCAAGTGTTTCAACACTTGTCAAATGCCGACATTCTGGCGGTTCTAAAGCGCTTGCAATATCCCATCCTTTACGTCAGCGAGGGTCACCCAACCGAACTCGTAGGCCCCGCGAATCCCGATAAGGCAGTCGGTGCCGATGTGCGCTTTGATTGGCGCACCGGCCGCGGCCGCGGTGTTGAACTCAGCCAGGCGCCTTATTGTTTAAAAACGCAGGAAGTCTTCAAAACCCTAGTCCAAGACAATGAAGTCGTTGTCACCGAGCGCATTGACTTAGCAAGCGGCGCTTTGGTAAACGGTTTGGCGAACAAAGCCTCGGTGTAGCCAATGATTTCCATCGCCATTTGCACGCACAATCGCTCCGCAGACGTTGCCTCTTGTCTGTCCGCTTTGGCCCCGCAGTTGACGCTCCGGTCAGAGGAATTGATTCTCGTGGACAGTTGTTCCGATGGACAGCACGCCGCCGCGCTGCAGTCTCTTTCTGCAAAATATGGAACAGCTGTCTTCCGCCTGAATGTACCCGGTCTATCCCTAGCGCGGAATGAGGCGTTGCGTGTGGCTCGTGGGCAATGGGTCGCGTTCCTTGATGACGATACCGTTCCTGCGCCCACCTGGCTGCTCTCGTTGCAACGCGTCGTCACTCGCGCCGCTAGCGATGTGGCAGGTATCGGCGGTCAAACCGAACCGCTGTGGCCCACTGGCACGCTTCCGCAGTACATCAGCAAACACTGGCTCTTTTTTCTGTCGTGCATTCAAGACCAAGCGCGACGCTCAGTGCGCGACGGCGGCAAAGTGTGTGGCGCCAACCTAGCCTTTCGAAAAGAGAGCTTGCTGGCCCTCGGCGGTTTTCGCGCCGAACTCGGCCGCATTGGCGACCGCCTCATCGGCGGCGAGGAGTCGCTCGCTATTCGCCTGCTGCTCCGTACCGGACAAGAGGTTGTTTACGACCCCTCCATCGTAGTCAAACATCGCATCCATAGTGAACGGCTCAATCTGTCCTGGATCAGCAAGCGTGCCTACTGGGAAGGCGTGACGGAAGTGGCCATGATCAAAGCCACCGACGAGCCCTTTCCCTTTCATCTCGCTGTTCCTAAACTCCTCGCCTCCGCCACCGCCTGCCGCGTCCTTTTTGCCATGACCGGCAATCCCGATTTCCTCATCCGCTCCCAAATTGCCGCCGGCGCATTCACCGCGAGATTCCGATCCTTCGAAACTCCGCCCGCAATCGAGCAGTCCGCCTTTCGCACTGCCCACCGCGCCTAAAAAACCAAAAAGCCCGCATCCTCTCTCGGAGAACGCGGGCATTGTTCTTGCGCAAAAGCAACTTACTTGCTCGGATTGGCGGTAACTGCTTTCACAGTCTTCGCTTTCTTCACATGATGCTTTTTGTGCAACTTCTTAACCGTCGTGGTCTTCGTGGTCGTCGGCGCCGTGGCCGTGTTCTGAGCCTTTGGCGCAGCCAACATCGCAACGGCCGACAACAGGGTGATGCCAATCATCTTTTTCATTTTCGTTTCTCCTCTTTTTTTGTGGCGGTTCTTTTTGCCCGCCCACAATCCTACTTTGCCTGAACATCGCCTCTTGCGCCATCACGTCGATCAGGGATTTAAGACTAAGAAACTTAATGAATGATCTGTCATCTGCCCCTTCTGCTGTCACTGTGTCCGCAATGCAACCAGTGGATCGATCCTGGACGCTCTCCGCGCCGGAAGATATCCCGCCAACAGCGCAACCGCCCCCAACAGAATCACCATCGCCGCAAAGGCAAACGGATCGGTGGGTGCCGTTTGAAACAGCAGCGAAGCAATCAGTCGCGCCACTAGAACCGATGCCAAGATCCCAACCGTGATGCCAATCATCGCCAGTCGCAGCGTCTTCCCGATCACGCCAAGCTGCACCCGGCCCTGCGTCGCCCCCAGTGCCATCCGTATGCCGATTTCCTGCGTCTGCCGCGTAACCGAGTAGGAGATAACTCCATAAATCCCCAGCGAAGCCAGCAGAATCCCTAAACAGGCAAACGTTCCCACCAGCAGCACAAAGAAGCGCCTCGGGGAAGTCGTGTGATCCACTAGCGTCTGAATTTGCTTGAGTTCCGTCGCCGGTTGGCCTGGGTTGATCTGCCGCAGCATTCTCATCACCGGCACGGCCAGCGCGCTCGAAGGCAGCGTCGATCTCATCACCAGGTTCGCGCCTTCCGGCCCAAACTGCTTCGTGCTCGGCAGATACATCTGAGCGCCCGCATTTTCCTCCGCGCTGCTTTCGCGTACGTCTCGAATAACGCCAATCACCTCCGCATCCGCGCCGCCTGCAACCGCGGTACGGCCAATAGGGCTCTGGTTGGGCCACAACTTTCGGGCAACCGTCTCGTTCAGGATCACCACGCTTCGGTTGTTGTACAAATCATCCCAAGCCACGTCGCGACCTTGCAACAACCGCATGCCCATTGCCTTCAAATAGCCCGGCGAGATGATGTAGACGTACACCGGAATGAAATCCTGTGCACCATTTTTCTGCTGGCCCTTCACGGCGATGCCCCAACTCCGGTTCCGGCTCATGGGCAGGTTATCGGAAATGCCCGCTGCCTCTACGCCCGGAATCATCGAACTCCGGCTCACAACTTCTTGCCAGACCGCCGTGCGCTTGGCCGCATTCCTGCCATCGCCATCGTCCACGCTGATCGCCGCCGCACCACTCGCCTGAAAGCCCAGATCAACATCCAGCACATGCAAAAAGCTGCGTAGCAACAAACCCGCACCCACCAGCAGCACGCAAGCCAGCGCGATCTCTGCGATCACTAACGTTGAGCGGATACGGTCATGTCGCCGGCCGCTACTGGTTCCTGGCCCGCTCTCTTTCAGCACTTCCTGCAGATTGCCATCCGACCGGCGCAAACCCGGTGCCACGCCGAAAAGAACGGCCGCTCCTACCGCCACCAACACCGTCCATCCAACCACGCTCCCATCCACTCGCACCATGCTGAGCAACGGCAGCGCGATCGATCCCTGATGCGCCAGATACGAAATCACCAGATCGCCAAGTGCTAAACCAACCACCGCTCCCGCTCCCGCCAGCACCAGGCTCTCTGTCAACGATTGCCGCACCAGTCGCCCTCGTCTCGCTCCCAAAGCAGTGCGCATCGCAAATTCTTTGCTCCGCGCCGCCGCCCGCGCCAACAGCAGATTTGACAGGTTCACGCAAACAATCAGCAAAATCAGCCCCACCGCGCACCACAGCACAATCAGCGAGCGTCGCAACTTTCCGCTCACATACTCCTTCAATTCGGTAACTTGCCCTGTGTAGCCTTTTCCATATTCAGGATGCTGGTGTGAGAAGTACAATCCGGGAATCAGTTGATCGGCCTCGCGCTGCGCTTGCCCCACCGTCACGCCCGGTTTCAGCCGCCCTATCAACGCCAGGTCGTTTCCGTCATTGCGGAAATCATCCATGATGTACGGCGCGAAGAGATCCACCCTCGCTCCTGGCGAAAAAACCGCGCCAAAATCGAACGTCTCCGGTAATACACCAATCACCGTAACCGCAGTGTTGTTCATGTCAACCGTTCGCCCGACAATGCTACGATCGCCGCCAAATTGCCGCTGCCACACCGGGTAAGTCAACAGCGCCACCGGTTGTGCGTGTGTCACGAATTCATCATGCTTGAATAACCGCCCTAACGCCGGTTCCACGCCCAGCGTTTGAAAGAATCCCTCCGCCGTGAGAATTCCCGTTAGGGGCACCGGCTGCTCATGCCCCATCAGCTTGAAGTTGTCCGGTCCCGTAAAAGCGAAATAGCCGCTCACCGATTGAAACGAACGATTCTGTTGCTCAATATCCTCGGTAGCATCCGCCGAATAGGTCTTGCTCGATTCCCCAGCCGCCGGATTCTTCTCCACAATCCGTACCAACTGCTGCGAATCCCGAAACGGCAGCGGTCGCAGCAAGATCGTATTCACCACGCTGAAAACTGCCACATTCGCCCCTATGCCAAGAGCAAGAATCAGCACCGCCACCATCGTAAACGCACGGTCCCGCCGCATCGTGCGGAAGGTGAAACTCAAATCTTGCATCATCACGTCGAGCCACGGCAACCTCATTGTTCAACTCCTCGGCTTTGCATGGGCATGCGCATAGCCATCGGCTGCATGCGCTCACTTCGTTGAATCCATTAGCCTTTCGTTATCTGAGTGCCATCACCCGTGTTCAATTGCGTAAACATCCTGTCGCAATAACGGACAGCATCGCGTTGATAGCGACGGTTTGCGCGGTTTACGGACGAATGGCGAACGGAAGACCCAGCGGATGCTAACGACTTGTCGGGACGAACACGCCCCCGGCGGCGCGAGATGCTAACGGCTGCTATCCCGATTCCGGCTAGCAAGACTGTTGCGGGATCAGGAGCGACTGGCGATGCTCCCCAGATGGCTGTGGCGCTCGGATCGACATCGGCTACAAAGCTGGTGCTGCCATTGGACAGGCTCAGCGTGAACACCTCCGCGTCTGATGCGCAGGGAACAGGCGCGGGTCCGACGCACGTGGCATCGGCAAGTCCTTCCTTGAATACGTAGAAGGTGCCGGTCGCATCCACCGACGCGCTGAGATTGAGTATGGTGGGCGCTACCTCGGTTGCAAACCCTGTGGAGGGATTGATTTGATAGAGAGCCGGAGGAGTAATCAACGTTGGGTTCGAGAGGGGGAGATCGAAGTTGTCGAAGGTGGCGTACAGCTTGCCACCCACGCCATAGAGACTTTCGTCGCCCAAACTGGGAGGAGCTGCGAGGGCCGGGATTCCTTTAGGCCCGATCAGATTTGTCGCGCCGGTGACAGGATTCACCGTGTACAGGTTGTTGTTGCCGTCAGTGGCGTACAAGACTCCACCCACCCGAGCCAAGCCGCCAACATTAAAGCCAAAGCCTGTAGGGCCAATGATAGTGGTTGCCCCGGTGGACGTCTTGATGGATTCCAGATCCCCAGGCGCCGTAAGGCTAAGGAGTGATCGGTTGGGGCCGGCCACCAGGTTGAATTGTTGCTCCGGGGTATCGGAGCCGATTTGCTGAAACGCTCCGGTATTGAGGTCTACGGTTCCGAATTGCTGCGAATCGGTGACGACATAAACCAAAGAATCCGGAAATTTTTCTCCCACCAAAGTCAGACCTGGTCAGGGCCAACAGTATTCTGGGTGCGCTTACCAATCCATGCTTGGGATGTCATCTCGACATCATTCGCTAAGTTATTGACGGCAGTGGCGATCCGCTTGCGAATCACTTGGCTCGGACTGGCCCGAGCGCTAGATCGCTACTCTTAATGGCCATAAGTTGCAT
>PMQB01000660.1 GCA_003169195.1 Bryobacterales bacterium | reverse complement strand
GGCCTCAAAACATAAGGAACCGTATGACCCGCAACAGGATTATGTCTTTGATTCGTCGTACGGCAAGCTGTACCGGCTCATGGAAGACACAATTATTGAGTGTGTCTTGGTCAATCGCCTGGCCGGCGCCGCGCCTGGTCCGGTGATCGTCATGGTGAGAGAAGACGTTTACTCTCATTCCGGCGCTCGTCTCTTAATCCCGAGGGGCACACGTCTACTGGGCAAGATAACGGCCGTCGCAAGTCTGAATCAAGAGCGGCTCTTCCTGGCCTTCCATCGCATGATCATGCCCGATGGCTACTCAGTCAGTCTGGATAAGTTCCAAGGGCTGGATGTGATCGGACAAACCGGGTTGCGCGATTTGGTGAACCACCATTACGTACAAATCTTCGGCGCGTCGCTAGCACTCGCCGCGGTGGGTGCGGTGACGCAAATCGGCAATACAGGCTCAGCGTACGGAAGTTATGACTTCGGCGTCTCCATGCGTAACGGAGCATCGCAGCAACTCGGTCAGAGTTCACAGCGCATCATGGAGCGGTTTCTCAACACGCTGCCCACTTTTACCATTCGCGAGCGCGCTCTCGTGAAAGTCATGCTGTCGGGCGATCTACTGTTACCCAACACCAAAAACCACAACATGGACCCGGATCTCTAAAGGAGGATTTCCTAATGTCCCTATCCACTGACGAACAAATTTTGCGCGAGTTGCAATTCGTGAATGCCCAACTTAACCCAGGCAAGGCTTATTTGAAAGCGTTGCTTTTGTTGGCGCTTCTCGGAATTGCTTTTACTGTCGTCGGCGTGATTCTGAGTGGCTTGGAGTATCCGAGCCAGGCGGTTCACGCGACGAAGCCAGTAGTCAGGGGCGGTCGCTCACGGTCGTCCTATCATCCACAACCTCAAATCATCAAGGAGTCGATTCAATGAAGAAAAAACATCGGAAGTGGCTTTATGGAGTGCCCGTGCTACTCGGGTGCGGTTATTTGGCGGTGAATCCCCAGGTGGCATATGGGCTCTGGGGCGTCGGAGATATCGTTTTCGACCCTGATTCGTACGCCACACTTGGCGACATTTGGAGTACCGGGCTTTCAACCGGAACCAAGATCGCCCAAACGTATAACCAGACTGTGCAAATCGTGCAAAACGGTCTGCAAATGTACAACCTCGGCATGCAGATGGCCGCGCGCATTCAAAACAAAAGCCTTTGGGCAACGGCGGCTTTTGCGGTGGGAAATGAAATTGCGGAAACCCATTACAACGAAACCGTCAACTTCAACGCGGTGATGAATGGCGACTACCTGCATGCCGGGCAAGCGTGGCATCAGTCGACCTATTACGGTGGAACCGGTTCGTATCTGGGCGGTTCCTCGGCTTCCAACAGCTATCGGATGGCGAACTTCGCCACGATTCAGATGATGGATCAAAGCTCACAACGGTGTGCGCAGATCCTTGCAAACTACAAACAAACGCAAGACTCGAACGTATTGGCTGAACAGGGATTGAAGCAAGACACCTTCGATCAGAGTGACGCCAAAAACTCCATGGTGGCCGCGCTCAACGTTTTGAGCGGAGGTCATTTCCAACTGAACAACCAGACGAAGGCGAACGGCAACGTGCAAGCGTGCCTCGCAGAACAACAAACGCTTGCGAATAAGGTGCAACGTGATCACCTGGCTGTCGAGCAAGGCTACTTCTCCGACATAGCCACAGCTCGCGCTACGGAGGCTGTGCAATACGATCCGACAGCGGCCGCAGGCTTTATCGCTGGCACGAACTGGAATGAGCCATGACAGCCATTCAAGTCAAACTGCTGGCGGCCATTCTTGGCGTCATTACGGTGTTCGGAGCTGCGTATCTGCGCAACTCCCGTGAAGACCACCAACCGGCTTATGTGCTGACGGATCAGGACAAAGATCTCAGCAAGAAGCTGGCTCAGAAGCCACCTACTACCTACTTGGAGCCCTAACTCATGAAACTTCGTCCCCTTTTTCTCTTGGTCGCATGGCTCGCTTTCGGCTCTGGTTTGGCGTTCGCTCAGGATGTTGACCCGGCCGTCGCCGTCGCCGTCGACTTCGGGGCGAAGATCAATGAGGCAGTGACAACCCTCGTGACTGGCGTAACACCGCCAGTCATGGGGTTTGGCTGGACTTTGCTCGCCATTTTCGGCGCTTACGCGCTCTTGAAAGCGCTGTTAGATGCGCAACTACGCGCGTTGGCTTATCACCATTTTGTTCCGGCCGCGGTGATTCTCCCGGCTGTGGCGGTGCTCTTTCGGATCTTAATCGCAGCGGGCTTGCTTGGGGCGTATACGCCGTTCCATCAATTGTTTCCGAACTTGGCGAACGGTTTAGCAAAAACGGTTTCCATGGCGGAAGTGAAAGAGGTGTTCTCGTTTGTGAATGACATTTCGAACAAGCTTCCGCCCATTGGCATGCTGCAAGTCTTTCCGGCGCTGATCGGTGGTCTACTGCTGCTGTTCTCAGCCGTTACATCGTTCGGGCTCACAATCATGACCGCCGTGTCGCATGCGGTAGTAGGTGTGCTGACCATTGTCGGGCCTCTGCTGATTCCCTTTTATGTGCTGCCCGGTTTTGACAAAAAGTTTTGGAGCTGGATTGACAACATGCTCGGTTACAGCATGATTCGATTCGTCGCGGCTTGCTTCGCGTATTTGTGGGCTCACGTTTATATGGCTTTGTTCGCAGCGATTAAGATATTTTCGATTGGCTCTTGGATCGTTGCGCTTTCGAGCTTTATTGTTATCACTCTGGGATGCGTTTTCCTTGCCTTCAAAACTGAGCAAATCACACAGATGATTTTTGGTGGCATGGGCGCACTGGCCGCTGATATTTCCAACACTGCGCAGCGGGCGGTCCTAGGGCGTGTGGCCAAATTTCTTCGATAAGAACAAAACATGAAATACCAAACTAAACTCGTTCCCACAGACGAGGCCGAGCTGGCGGCCTTGCCTCCTATCAAACAGGACGCCATTGCCGAGGAAGTGTACGCCGCGCGCCGCTATTCAAAGCGCATCACCCGAACGGTGATCATGACGCAGGGAATTGTCAGTGTCTTACTAGCGCTGGCTCTAGTCGGCCTAGCGTTGCGGCCGGCGAAGCGCGTTTACATCAAGCTCGATGCTGTTGGCCGAGCGACACCGATCAAGTATTCCGACATGGAGCACTACACTCCTGATGCGGCGATGGCGAAGACTTATCTCAGC
>PMQB01000065.1 GCA_003169195.1 Bryobacterales bacterium | reverse complement strand
CTGCTCCGAATACTCGAAGCACTCGACCAGCGTCGCCAAATATTTTTCGGTCTTCGTGTCCGAACTCAACATCACCAGCACCGACGCTTTACCGCGTTGCCGAATCTGCTGGCGAATGTACGCTTTCGACATAAACTATTCCAAACGAATCGTCCAGATGGTGACGCCGCCTTCCGGCAGCTTTCTCACGGGCACAAATGTAAAGCTCATTGTCTCCGCATCATGCATAGCAACAACGGCCGCCTCCGGAAGTTGCAGCACGAAGTTGGCCGGCTTCGGGTCTCGTAGAGCGGAGTTCGCCGGGGAAGCTATATAGCCCGCAAAATGTTCATCGGTAACCGGAGTTTGCGCATTCGCATTTGGCATGTTCCAGAAGATGTTCCAAACGGCGGCCGCATTGCGCTTCATCACCACTGTTTCCATTCGCAACGAAACCACCTTGGCATGCCGCACTTGCTCGGGCACATTCAGGGAAAACATGACAGGCTCATCCTTCATCACAACGGCCGCCGGTGGTGGACTCGAGCCTAAGGCAAGCATCAAGGCGATGGACCAAATCATGTCCCGATCTTACTCTTCTGTAAGAAACGCGCTGCCGAACTCAAGCGCCGCGCCGTCCGTTGTACCCGCCGGGGCGAAGGTCAGCAGTGCACCCACGCTCCCGGCACTTTGCAGAAACGCATTCGTCGCGTTCAATACCAGCGAACACTTCTGATCATGATGATGAGCGCCCACAATAATGCCTATGTAGCCGACATAGTTCGCAGCTTTCGATTGATCGGCGCCCGCAGCGGGTGCATCGCCCACAAACACATTGTACGAACCACTCTTCATCGGAAGCTTTACGTCTTTCACAACTAGTGATCGTTGCCTGACGAGCACGCTCTGCCCGGCGACGGCAGCCTGCGTTGCATCAGGCAGTTGAATCAAATGAGTGGCCGGATCATACTTCAACTTCGTATACTTCGGCGACTTAGGCTTGGAAAGTTTTGCTCCGGGTCGGTAACTGAAACCCAGCGGCGCAGTGTCCAAAACATCCTGCACTCGGATGGTTACCAGTTGCTTGTTCTCATCGAAGAACTGGAATCCGCGCGACATAAAATCATCGTCCGTCGGATTCGCATGCCCGAGCGGGTTTCGGCGAACGAACTCCGCCCATAGCCTATCGATGTTGCAATGATGCGCATAGAAAATCGGGTCGCGCGCCGCCAGGGCCAAATTACCCATATCTGGATTGGGATCATCGGGTGCGCCGGTCCACATGTGAATCGCGCCATGCGGCCCAAATTCCATCGATCCGCCTGCATCCGGCCCACCACCGAAAGCCGCAAAATTGGCCGAATTCATCGGATTCTGCGTCGGCGGGAAGATAGAGCCCGGCATCGATTGGCCTGCCACCGCCGCGCTCGAACGTTTAGGGTCGTACAGCGAATTTGTCACGCTGCCCACCTGCTGTGGCCGGTAAATCGCGGGCACGCTGCGATAGTTGCTGTCGTCCCAACTCCAATACGGCAACCGAAACGAATTATCGTTCAGCAATTTGCACAAGATTCGCTCGTGAAAATATAAATACGCGCGATGCCAAGGGAAGAACGTCCAAGACCCGTGAATGTCCGAACCAGAGCCGCCGCAATTCCAGCAGTGCACATTGGCTTGCTGCATCCAGCCACGCGGATCGGTAGGATCAGATGCTGTTAGATCGCGCAATTTCTGATAGGCCAGCCGCAGCCGAGTCACTTCGTTCGCTGTTAGCTCCGCTACCGATTTGCGCTGAATGTTTTGTAGTTTGGGTATGACGAAATCAACCGGGGTGCCGCTCGGCGGGGCGCAATCTTCCTGCGCAGCCAGAAACTGACCAAATACAGAAGCAAGGGCGCCTGCCACCGTCGCGCGTCCAAAGTGTCGCCGCGTAAGTTGAGCCATAATCCTCCCTCATGGTATACAAGTGCAACTAAGCGCAGCAGCGTTGCAATTGGTTAACCGGGAAGGTACTATTTCCGCACGAGGTGGGACGCAAATGCGGGCACCTGTCGGAAAGCAATATGAAGCGCATCCGAGAATGAGGCTGTCTGCATACCCTGCTTTTCGAACAAGCGCACCAGGGAATCGCGCGAGTGCAGCGAGATATGCCCGTTGCGTGGACCCACATACCACCAGTTCACGCCCATCTCCGCAAAGTTGGCCGGCTGGAGCAGCGTCGAAAAGAGAATGGCCCCTTGCTCCTTCAGAAGCGCTGCCATCTGGGCGAGCGTTTTTTCCGGAAATGCCACGTGCTCCATCACCTCAAAGCAAGTGATCAGATCGAAGCGCTCCGCCGGCAGGGTCGAAGAATCCGCATGGAATGGGTCATACGTGGTGGCTGCGAAGCCTTCCTTCTTCAAGAGCGCCGCCAGCAAACCATTCCCTCCGCCATAGTCGACAATGCGAAGCGATTGCTTCGCTGCCTCAAACGAACTCGCTACCATCTTGGCGTTGGCCGTCGGTCGAAGCTCTGCAAAATCCGGATCAACCTGCACATACTGACCGTTGTAGATATTGCGTAAGAACGCGTCGTTTGACCAGTCGTCAAAAGCGTCAGTGAAAAGAAATCCGCAAACACTGCAGCGTCTGTAAAATATGGGGATGCCAGAAAGGTTTAACTTCTTCCCTTGCGCCTCAATGCAGCTTTTGTGAAAGTCGACGACGCCGAACAA
>PMQB01000534.1:6542-17027 GCA_003169195.1 Bryobacterales bacterium | reverse complement strand
AAGACGTTTTTCGATGATCGCTAACGCCATCCCAAATCACGGTCACAACACTCGAAAATAGTTTGAAAATACCCCTGCGCCTCTCATTTCAAAAGACTTAGCCATCTTTCTCTCAGCTCGAAATCGCAAAACTACTTCCTGCCTAGTCTGTCGCCGCGTTATTTTCCAACCAGGAGCATTTCCAAATGCAAACTGAAAACATGAACGGCTCGACCCAAAACAACGAGCCCAAGCGTCCTGCTACCGACGCACAAATCAATGCCAATCGCCAGAATGCCCAACACAGTGCGGGGCCCACTTCCGAGGCTGGAAAGGCCAAGTCTTCCCTAAATGCTGTTCGGACCGGACTCACTGGACGGAGCGTTCTTCTCCCCACCGACGACGTCGAAGTCTATCAACAACACATCGCCCGCATCTTCAGCGATCTCGCGCCTGCTACGGACCGAGAACGCGCCGTCGTGCAAACCATCGCNNCACATGGTTCTGGACGAACCCGAGGAAACCCGCGAAGCGCTTCTCCTCGGCTATATCTCGTCTTTCTACAAAAAGGATTTCAGCAACATTGCGTTGCAGGAGCGTCGTCTCCGCAATCAGCGCAAGGAAGATCTTCTGGAACTCAAGACTTTGCAGCAGGAACGCCTCGAAAAGGAGAAAGCGGAGCGGGAACACCTGAAGAATGAGATGAAGCGCGCCGACCGAATTATCGACGGCGCCCGCACGTATAAGATTCAATTCGACTTCGCCGAATTTGGGTTCGTTTTTACAAAAGCCGAATACGACGCCTATCGCAGCAAAAACAGCACCTATACTCTGCTCACCGGCACCGCTCTCGACCCTGAGCAGTTCCTGAAGTCCATCAGAGCGGAGCAAAAGGCCAGCTAAATCGCCGCCGGAGGAGCCGGCTATCGCCAAACGAAACGGCCCTAACCCGAAGTGTGTCTCCACTGTGTGGGCTACGTCATCCGCGGAGCGCTCAACTCAATGATCAACGACCTCTGGTATAAAAACGCAATCATCTACTGCCTTTCGGTCGCAACCTACATGGATACCGACGGCGATGGCATCGGCGACTTCAAAGGACTCATGCGCCAGTTAGATTACCTGCTCGGTTTCGGCGTTACGGCCATTTGGCTGATGCCGTTCCAACCGTCGCCCGGCAAAGATGGCGGCTATGATGTGGCCGATTACTATGGTGTCAATCCACAATTTGGAACCCTCGGCGATTTCGTCGAGTTTACCCACGGCTGTCATCAGCGTGGCATTCGGGTGCTCATTGATTTGGTCGTCAATCACACGTCGAACGAACATCCCTGGTTTCAACAGGCCCGTCGCCATCCCGAATCGAAGTATCGCGATTGGTACGTCTGGTCTAAAAAGAAGCCAAAAGATGCCAAGTCCGGAATGGTTTTCCCAGGCGTTCAAAAGTCCACTTGGACCTATGATGACGTCGCCAAGAGTTACTACTTTCATCGCTTCTACGAATTTCAACCCGATCTGAACACCGCCAACCCCGACGTCCAGGCGGAAATTCTCAAGATCATGGGTTTTTGGATTCAGTTGGGAGTCTCCGGTTTCCGCATGGATGCCGTGCCCTTTGTCATTGCCGAAAAGGGTCCGAACGTAACAGAGCCTATTGAGCAGTATGAAATGTTGCGCTCTCTCCGCGAATTCCTCAGTTGGCGCGAAGGTGATGCCATCATTCTGGCCGAAGCCAACGTCCTTCCCAATACCGACCTGGACTACTTCGGCAAAGAGGGCGAGCGTCTGCAGATGATGTTCAACTTTCAGGTAAACCAAAATTTGTTCTACGCCCTGGCCACAGCCGATAATCGACCCTTGATCAAGTCGCTTAAGAAAACCAAGCCGCGGCCCGCCACCGCGCAGTGGGGACAGTTCCTTCGCAATCACGATGAACTGGATTTAGGCCGGCTCACTAACGAACAACGGCAAGCCGTCTTCGCTGCCTTTGGACCCGATAAAGACATGCAGTTATATGACCGCGGCATTCGACGCCGCTTAGCGCCCATGCTGCAAGGCGACCGCCGGCGTTTGGAACTGGCCTATAGTTTGCTGCTTACACTGCCGGGAACGCCGGTGATTCGATACGGCGATGAGATTGGCATGGGTGATGATCTTCGCTTGCCCGAACGTCAATGCGCCCGCACGCCTATGCAATGGTCTTCCGAACCACAAGCCGGGTTCACCCAAGGCGACAAGCCGATTCTTCCCGTCGTTAGCGGCGGGGCCTATGGCTTCGAACATGTCAACGTGGCCGAACAACGCCGCGATCCCAACTCGCTGCTCAACTGGATGGAACGCATGATCCGCATGCGCAAGGAAGTACCCGAGATTGGCTGGGGTGACTTCACTGTCTTGCGTGTCGCCCGGCAAGACGTCCTCGCCCTTCGTTACGACTGGCGGAACAATTCGGTGGTCATTCTCCACAATCTCAGCGGCGAACCCCGCGAGTTTTGGGTGGACGTCGGCCTCCAAGCCGAAGAAGGATCTCTTCTGGTCAATCTCTTGTCCGGCGAACACAGCACTGCCGAAAAGTCAGCGCGCCACTGCATCCTACTCGAAGGCTACGGCTATCGTTGGTTTCGCGTCGGTGGCCTGTGCAACCTTCTCAACCGCAGCGATTCGTGAGAGTTACTCCCACCGGAAAATCCTCGCCGAGATCGTCGTACAAATTACGAACAGCAGCACCAATGCCGTGACATCCCCAATGTGGGCCGACCACGCATCGCCCATCCAAATCCCCTGTAGCAGCGACACCACATATGTAAGCGGCAAAACGCGAGTCAACCCTTGAATCGCAGGCGGCAGCAATGTCGTCGGCAGGAACAGTCCTGAGATCCCGATCATCGGATATAAGATCACGGCGCCAATTGGCTGCGCGAACCGCGCCGTCGGCACAATACTCGCGATCACAAAGCCAATTGAGAGAAAGCTCCAAGTGCCAATCAGCAACGCGATCGTAAACGATAAGAGCGGAACATGCGCACCCGCGGGAATGTAGCGCTTGCCTGCCAGCACCATCAAAGAAAGAGTTGCCGCGGTGAGGATCAACTTCACCACCACATGCGCAGTCAGAATCGTTTGCGGTCGCAGCGGCGTCGCACGCAGCCTCTTGAGAATCCCCGACTCCCGGTAAATCGAAATGATCGTCACCAGCGAAAGCACCGCGCTCAGCGTGATGATTACCGACACAAATACCGGCACCGCTACCCGAATGTACTTGTTAGCAATAGCGGGTGGCATGGCAGGCAGGTTGCCCAGCATGCGACTCATCACGATAAACAAAATAACCGGAATCACAATCGATCCGATCGCCCCCAGCGGCTCGCGCAAGAACACCTTTATTTCGATCCAAGTCAGTTTCCACAATCCACGCAGCATAATGATTGAACCTATTCCCGAATCGCCTGCCCCGTCAGCTTCAGAAACACATCCTCAAGGTTCGGCAGAATCGTACGAAACTCCGCCACCTTGATCCGATTCTCGGACAAACATTGAATCACCTCCGTGACCAAATCCTCGCCCAACCCGCGAATGGTGAACTGATTGCCTGTCCGAGTGACAGCCTCGACTCCCGTCATCGAACGAAACCATTCGTCTGCAGTTAAGTCCTCAGTGGTTAGAACCACCGTTCTTTCCGGGCAATAACGGTCGACTAATCTCGCGGGCGTGCCGATGTCCAGGATGCGCCCGTGTTCAATGATCGCCACTCGATCACACAAGCGCTCGGCCTCCTCCATCAGGTGCGTTGTTAAGAAAACCGTTTTGCCCCGCCCGCGAATCCCGCGAACCAATTCCCAAATCGCCCGCCGCGCTTGCGGATCGAGCCCCGTGGTCAGCTCATCCAGGAACACCACTTCCGGATCGTTGATCAGCGCCAGCGCGATAAACAACCGCTGCTTCTGGCCGCCGGACAGGTTCATGAACCAGGCGTTCCGCTTATCGGTGAGGCCCAATTGTTCCAACAAGTGTTCGGCCGTCACCGCTTTCTTTCGATACAGCGAAGCCCACAGATCCACCGCTTCCCACACCTTGATCCTCTTCTGCAACTGCGCCTGCTGAAGTTGCACACCGATGCGTTCCTGCAACTGATAAGCTTGCCGAAAAGGATCAAGGCCCAACACGGAAATAGTGCCGCCGTCAGGCTTGCGAATGCCTTCGATGCATTCCATCGTCGTTGTCTTGCCCGCGCCGTTTGGCCCGATGAGACCAAAGATCTCACCTTCGTTTACGCTGAACGAAACCTCGTCCACCGCAACCGTTTTGCCATACGTCTTCCGAATGCGGGAGACTTCGATGACAGGAGTGTTCATTGAACCTTAGGAACACGCAGCATTGGCCGGTTACAGTCGCGAATATCGCCGCCGCATTGCGTCATGCGTCCGTCCTTGGTAAAGCAGATCTCCACTGCCACCAGATACGGACCGCTGCCGCAACTCACCGCCATGCCTGCATCGCTGAGGCCTGGATTCACTCGCTCGAAATCTTGCTTCAATTCCGCGGGACTGGTGCTGAGTTGCCGGTCGGGAGCAACCAAATCCTGCGGAATCTTGACCGAGTTGCGAATCCGCCGAATCAGCCCAAAGTAGTTGTCCGCCGATAAACCCGTACATGTGCCGTGCGTCATCCATTCGTGCTGAATCAGATGAAGATCCGGCATCAGGTCGAGCATTGCACCCGCATTGCTGGGCCCCGGACCTTGGCCGCAGTTTTCGGGATAACCGCCGCGGCTGTACTGCGGCCACAAGCCATGCACGATGAATCCGAAATGTCCGCCGCATTCCGGATTGTTCGGCTTGCTGTAGCAGAACTCGGGCGCCCACGAAAGAGTGAGCAAGTAATAATCGAAAGCCCCGGTGGCCTGCATGTTCGAAGGAATACCCGAAGTGGGCGCGAGTTGCGCGTTGGGCGAAGCTGAACTCGAGGTAGGCGTTGGCAGCGGGCCGCAAGAGATGCAAAGCAGCGCGCCAAAAAGGGGAAGGAAAAGTATCTTCATGATGTCGTCAACTAGCGTATCGCGCTAGCCCTCGTTTTTCGGTGCTATGCTCGGATCGAGTCAGCTCATGAAATCCGGCAAGACGCTCGCCATCGCTGTCTCCGCCATTCTGTTTGTCGGTGGCGCATTCGCGCTGGATCGCACCCTGCCGCATCCCTTCCGCGAGTATCCGGGCATCGAGTACCGGCAAGGCGATATTCCACTGCCACCCGATTATCAGGAGAAAACAGAATGGGCCTTCGCGCGCATGATGTTTCCTGGCGGCTGGCTCGACGGTTATCGAAATCGGGAGTTGGATTGGCATACCGGCGTTTCGCTCTGGTCACAAGACTTTCCACGTGCCGATCGGCACTTCTCGCTGGCCGTGCGCCGCCTGACGCGCATTCACGTTCGAAGCGTAGAACAGGCCGTCAATTTGGACGATGGTGACGATGTTTATAACTGGCCTTGGCTGTATGCCGTGCAAGTCGGTGAATGGGGCATTACCGATGATCAGGCCAAGAAACTGCGTGACTACTTATTACGCGGTGGCTTCTTTATGGCCGACGATTTCCATGGCACGCAAGAATGGGGCGTCTTTCAGGAGAGCATGCACCGTGTTTTTCCCGACCGGCCAATTGTAGACATACCCGACAACGACGCCGTGTTTCATACTGTTTACGATCTTGATGAGCGCTATCAAATCGTCGGTAATGAGCACTTAGGGGAAGGTCACAAGAACGACGGGTTTGTGGCACACTGGCGCGGTATCTATGATGACAAGCACAGGCTGCTAGTGGTGGCTTCGTTTAATTCCGACATTGGAGATTCCTGGGAGTGGGCCGATTCGCCCGATTATCCGGAGAAGTATTCAGCGCTAGGGATTCGACTAGGGATTAACAACATCGTGTACGCAATGACACACTGAGAAGCGGCTCTAGTACTATTGAAGCCGCAACAGTAAACGTTTAAACTGTATCCAGCAGCACCCACCGCGAAAGACCGTTAATTGGCTGTCAGCATTAAAGATGTCGCCGCTAAAGCGGCCGTGTCCATTGCAACTGTTTCTCATGTTCTAAATGGCACGCGCGTAACACGCCCACGTACGCGCGACCGCGTTCTGGCCGCCGTCCGCGAACTTGGCTACTCACAAAACCAAGCCGCTCGTAATCTGGCCCGCGGCACGAGTTCGATCTTAGGGCTGATTGTTTCCGACGTCCGCAATCCTTTCTTTCCCGAAATCACCGCGGCGTTCCAGGATCAGGCGCTGGCTCACGAGATGGACGCCATCATGTTGAACACCAACTACGATGCGCAGCGCACTTTGCATTCTGTGCGCCGTTTGCTTGGCTTGCAAGTGCCCGGGGTGGCGATCTTCACTTCACAAATTGATCCATCCATTGTCGACATTCTCGCCGAGCGCCGCGTCGCCGCCGTCTATCTCGATCTCGGAAAAGTCTCGCACGCAGTTAGCAACATCGTGATCGATTACGAGGGCGGCATTGTGCAGGCTCTGGAACATCTCTCAGAGTTGGGCCATACAAGAATCGGCTATATCGGCGGACCTCCAAAGCTCCACTCTGTGCAACGCAGAAGAAGGTCTTTCATAGAGACGGCTGTGCAGCTTAAGATCGATGGCGAACTGGTGCTCGAGTCTGACTTCTCAGTGAAAGGTGGCTACCTTGCCTGCTCGAAACTATTGCAGGCCAATGCCCCGACTGCCATTGTCGCCGGCAATGACTTAACGGCCATCGGCATTCTTCACTGTGCTTACGACGCGGGTTTACGTGTGCCGGAAGACCTCTCGGTGGTAGGCTTCGACGACATTCTCTTTGCCGAATACACGCAACCCGCTCTGACAACGATTGCCGTTCCGCGCGCGGAGATAGGCAAAACTGCGTTTGAGGCGCTCTGGACTATGCTGTCTGACACCGAGTTAAAGGGGCGTGAATACCGGCTGGGAACTCAGTTAATTACCCGCCAATCGACGGCGGAGCCTCGCGCTCTCTAGATCCTTGCTACCCTTGCTAGAGGCTGTTACTGCCCCGTGAAACTCAACTTTGTCTTTGTGGAGTTAGTCCTGATTGCCGCTGCGGCTTTGCCTGCGCGTTCAGCTTCGCCTGAGTCGCCTTGGGAGGCACTCAAGCACCTGTCGAAACATCGCGTTTATACGGTTCTGAATCGCGACGGATCGTGCTTTAGCGGTGCGTTTGTCTCGATCTCGGATAACGTCATCTCGCTGAATCAGCGGCAATTCAACCGATCTGACATTATTCGCATCTCGGGAGGGGAAACACCCGACGTTCATACCGCTGTCTATAGTGGGCGCAGTTCGTGGGCCGATTTAGAGGCCCTCCAGAGCCCACCGTATTACTCGAGCCTAATGGTGATCACCACGGATGAGAGACAGTTTACAGGTCCATTAATCGGTGTAGCCAGCGACCAACTCACCCTGATGGTGGAGGGAAAAGAAATGCGCTTCGCCAAAGAGTTTCTGGCGCGCGTTTTCCTTACTGGTAAGAAGCCGGCGTTCGAGCAATCGGGACTGCATTGGAATCCGCTCGACCTTCCGAAAAAGGTGATGGCCCCAATGCAGCCCATACCGCTCTATGAAGTGAGTGCCCGCGAAGACAACTCAAAACTGGAGTGTTCGCCGACTTATCGACGACCCCAGTAACCCCGATAGTAACGGCCACCGTAGTAGCGTGGACCATACCAAGACGCACCACGATAAGGCGGATAAGCCCAATAGCCTGCGCGCCAAGCATACCGGCTGCCAACGTAATCATAGTATCCGGGCACCCATGTATAGCCATAGCTGGGCGCCGCATAAGCTGGCGCAACGTAGCTATAAGCATAGGGGACGGGGGGCGGTGCGGGAGCGTAATAGCCGTAGCCTCCCCCGAAACCGACTCCGAAGAACACTCTGGGACCGGCAAAAACGCAGCCACCGGCCAGCAATAGAAGGGCGAGAATTCTTGTTTTCATAACTTCTCCTCGCCCAACTAAATTGCAAACGTTGCGCCAATCCTAACTGATTGAAAAATATGGGAAAAAGGCTGATCGTGCTGGATTGTTTCCACCAACAGCGGTGGATTTAAGCCACCACTCTACATGTGGGCCGCAGCCATAGACTTCTTGGCTGCTTCCAAATCATCGAGAAATACAAAGTACGATGCTCCGGAGCACCGCACACTGACAGTCCGATCACTGAAGCCCGGACCGCCGAACTCGATTTCCGCGCCTTCGGGCAACTGGGTGATGAGCCCCAGTCGTGTTCGCTCACCGTCCTCGGTAGGCAAAATTTGAATCGCGGAGACGCTCTTGGGTAGGGTATACGCCCTTTCCAACGGAATCGGAGGGAGTTCCATACTAAGTACCTTTGTTGCCACCTGACCCTCTTGCCTATCTTAGACCTTCAGTACTTAAACTTCTAGTACAAAATGTAATTTTGATCGCTTAATTTATCTGTACTGAAAACCACCCGAAAAAATGACAATCTCTTAATGAATTGACAGGAATTGTTGCTGGTTCGTTCAAACAAAAATTGCTAGGAAAATTTCGTGCTACTTATCGTGAGCGAAAAGACCCTTCCAGGAGTCATCGAGCGAGACCCAGCGGTCGGCATCTTCGTCCCAGCTTGGTGCCATAAGTGGAACGTGGAGCAAGCCGTGACCTTCGCTGCAGAAAAGTTCCGTGCCCGACCAGTCCAGCAGTAGACAGCCGGGGCAACCAATGCGGACAGGAAAAGCCATGAGGCGGAGACATACGCGACAGCGCGCCCGCTGGTCGGCAGCCGACCAGAACAGAACGCCCATGGTTCCCAGAACGTAAAGCCACAGCAGGAGCGGACCACTGCCGGGATCGCGCGAGGCGAGCAATACGGATGATTCGGAGCGGCTCCATTCCAGGCAGCCGACGAAGACGCAGGCCAGACCTAAACCGGTTTTGGCAATGAAGAACGAGAGCCTGCGAACGGCGGCCCGACGATTTTCCGGTTCGAAAGCGCGCTTCATTTGTTTGAAACTTCCGCGAAAGGCGAGCCAAGCGAACAAACTCGCCAGGAGCGTGGCTGGGCCGAAACTATAAAGCGGAGTGAGCAGCGCTTCTCGCCAGGTGGCAAAGCGCATTTGCCCTTGTAGATTGTAATAATATGTGACGTCGGCGGCGATGCGCACCAGTTCCTTGCGCAGTTTGTCTTCGCTGACACCCGGTTTGACACGCGCCACGACGAAAGCCTTGTCCAAATAGGTGAGCCGGTCAATCAAGTAGACGGTGGGCTGGTGCGAAAGAAATTCGAAACTGCCTGGCAGGACCGCCGAGACGTGATACGACTGTGAGCCGATCTTCATCTCCGAACCAATTATGTTGGCTCTGCTGTTGGTCAGGTTGACCCAGGCGCGGTGGTTTAACACGATACCGGTTTCAGGCGGAAATTTTCCGCGCTCCGCTTTCACACCTAAGACGTTGAAGAGAGACGGGCTGGCAGTGACAACCAGCGGATCGTCAGACGGGATTCGACCGTTGAAGCTAACGTGATCGTGACGAATGACAACGCCAGCTACGCCACTGAGCGACTTACTGCCTTGATGCCAGGCGGGCACCACATCACCGGGAAGACCCTTGTCTCCGCCGCCTAAATAATGATGGAGCCAAATAAAGGTAAGGTTGCCGGACTTATTGGGCATCTGGCTGAAGAGCATGCCACGGGTGGCTTGCAAACCCGAACTCATAGCAGCGATTGTTAATAAAATCAAAGCTAACGCCGCCAAGCAGGTAAACGGCGAGCGCGCAATTCCGCTGATGCGAGAGCGGACTGTCTCTTGCGAGGCAAGCAGCCAGGCGCCATCGGCAAACGAACCCAAGGCATTGCGGAGGAGCAGCCATTGCTCGCGAGCCTTCCACTCGCCAGTGTGAAAGAGGAACTGCCAGCGATGCCAGATCTCGGCGTGCCACTCGCGCAGCCAGTCGTCGCGTTGCCCAGCGGGAACAAGCGGAGCGGCGGCTCGAACCAGCGTCTGACTTACCGATACCACCCAGGGTTGTTTGGGTTCATCTGGCATAGTTCGCCTCCTAGCGGCGAGATTTCTGACTTAGCTTCCCAAGCAAAGGATAGCGCCTTTGCGACTGCTCCAGAACCTGCGCTCCGGTGCGTGTAACGCGGTAATACTTGCGGACCGGCCTTTGTTGGGCGAGCGCCTTTTTTTCCGCTTCCCATTGAGACGCGATCCAGCCTTCCTTTTCCATTCGACGCAATGCTGGGTAAACTGTTCCGCTAGGCAGACCGGTTTCATCCATGATGTCGAAACCATAGCTGCAGCCGTGGTCTACCGTTTGGAGAATTAACGCTGCTGTATGTGAAAGTTTGGCCGAGTCGCTCATACCCTATATAGAATTCTACTCCTAAAAGAGCGAGTCGAGAAGGCCGCACCACCGGGCGACGGCGCGGTTGGAGATAGGAGACGGTACACCCGGGTTTGGCGAAGGTCCTG
>PMQB01000534.1:0-6533 GCA_003169195.1 Bryobacterales bacterium | reverse complement strand
TAAGCAAGTTGCGTGTGTTAGCATCGGGGTTTTTGCAATATGGGTCCAGCTTGGAGTAACAGAAGAACGGTTTGGTTGCTCCTGATTGTGGCCGCGGCAGTGGGCGGGGCGCTGTTTTTGTTTCTGCCGATTCGGGCGGTGAATTTGGCAACGGGCGATGCCGGATGGAGCACCACTGGCTGCTTTGCGCCGAATAGCGTTTATCCTACAACACACTTCGACAGCCAGATTACGGCGCACGAGCGCCAAGGCGTAACGCTGCGTGGGTCATATTGCGGCAACGATGCGAGCACGGGGGAATTGCGGTCGCCGGTGTTCCCTGCTCCGACGATTCTGGAACTGTTCGTCGGCGGCTATGCGGGCAAAGAAGGGCTGTTGCTGTTTCTTGAGCGAGAAAGCGATCACGTTCGGATGCCGCTGCCGGTAGTGCGTCATCCGGCTGAGACGTGGATGAAGCAGCGCTGGTGGACGCAGCAAGATTTTCGCGGACAAATGGTGCGACTGGTGGCCGTAGACAACGCAACGGGTGTGGGTGGTTGGCTGGCTGTGAGCAATCCGAGACGGTTTTCGGTGTTGAGTTACTTCCGGGTGCAATTGAAAACCTTTGCGCAGACGATGGGCACTTACCTATTCCAACTCGCACTGTTTCTCCTACCGGGGTTTGCGGTGGCGAGCCAGGTGACAGCGAGGAGGCGGCGCACGATTTCGCCCATCTACTCAGTGATTGTTGTGATTACGGTTGGGGCGATGCTGGGTTACATCTCGTTCTGGGCGTTTTTCTTCTCGAAGGGTTTGGGGCGATTTTTTACGTACGCGGTTTACCTGAGTGCTGCGGGGTTGCTGATTGTGCCGCGATTTAGTCCAAGAGAGGCACTGCGCACAACGGCAAAAATGATTGCGCAACCTTTCCTCTATGCGACGCTGGCGGGGCTCTGTTATATGAGCTTCTACTTTATTTACAGCGATCCGTTCGCCCCGGGCATTGGCTATGCGGCGGATCGATTCTTTGCGGCGCTGCTGCCAGGGGATAACGTGATTACCGCAATCTTTGCAGACAGAATCTATGATCGACAGTCCGTGATTCCTTTCTGCTGTGGAGATTGGCTGAGCAGTGACCGGCCGCCGTTGCAATCGGGCGTTGTTGTGATGGAGAGGCCGCTGGCGTTGCTTCACAATCGCGAGTTGACTTATGAACTGTTGAGTTCGGCGCTGCAGTGTTTTTGGATTTGCGGCGTGTGGTGTTTGATGACGTCAATCGGAACGGATCGCGCGCGCTTTCGGCAGGTGATTGGATTTCTGATTTTTTCGGGTTTCCTTTTCTATAACAGCGTGTATACATGGCCGAAGTTACTTTCGGCAGCGGCCATCTTGTTCTTACTGAGCATTCTGTTTGAGCGCATACGCGCAAAGAGTGCGTTCGGCTATTTCGAAATTGCGCTGGCGGCGCTTTGCTTGGGCATGGCGTTGATGGCTCATCCAGGATCAACATTCAGCCTGCCGGTGTTTGGGTTACTGTTTCTGCGGTTTCGACATCTCTTTTCGCTGAGACAGGCGGGGTTGGCGCTTCTGATCGTGATTACCATATATCTGCCTTGGAGTCTCTATCAGAAGTATGTGGACCCGCCGGGTAACCGTTTGCTAAAGATGCACTTGGGAGGTTCGCATGCCGTTGACTCACGCACGACTTGGGAGGCGATCCGAGATTCGTACCACACACATTCGCTGAGTGAGGTGATTCGCTACAAGTGGTCGAACATAGTGTTTCTGGGAGGACATAAGTTTTTCGATTCTTACGGATTGACGGACTTTCCAGGCTTCCAGAAAGATTTGCCGGCCAGGCAACAATCGAGGGAGGCGCGGGAAGAATCGCGGACGGCACAGCGGTTCTATATGTGGAATGCGGTCGGTTTGGTCAATCTGGGATGGGTAGCGGGTCTGTTGTTGTTATTGAACCGAAGATGGCGCGGCGGTGGATTGGCGCTTCCGCAGGCAGGCTGGTTGATTGTTGTAGCGTTGGCGAATATGGTATTTTGGTCGGTGGTGACGTTTGGCCCGGATGAGACGCAGACTGCGCATTCGTCTTATGCGGACATCTTGCTGCTAAGTGTAGGGTTGCTGAGCTTTATACTTACGCTGCCGCGAATTTTCTTTCTTCTGTGTTTGGCGTGGCAATTGTTTAATTTCTTTGCGGTGTGGGTGCTTTCGCTGCCGGGGCGGCTTGCTCAGCCAATTACGCTGGAATGGCCGATGATTGTGTTCGGGGTGATGCTTGCCGCGTTGTTGGTTTGGCTGACGGTGAAGCCGGAACCCAAGGCTGCGTAAATTGACGCAAGTGAATGCGTGAGGGGACGAACCCTAACTGCGTTCGAGTGGTTTCGCCCGTTCCCTATCAAGAAGTTAAGACGGGCAGTGTCGTGCAGCACATTCCGTTGATGCCAGAAGCAATTCAAAAGGTAATGTTGGCCGGGAACGGTCTACTGCGATGGCCTGGACGCGAAGAGCGCGTCCATTACCGGTTGGTTGTCGGATTCGACGGTGTGATCAGCCGCATCAACATTAGTCCCACCAACCTTGATATTTTGCGGCGGCCTACGCGGCACTTTGGGCTCTATCTGCATATGCCGGAAGGGCGGCGGATCTCGCTGAATGTTGCGCCGAACGGGTATTTGACTCCGGATGGGCCGCTTTATCGGAGTCTAGACGGGCAGGATTGGTGGACAGACTCCACGCCGTGGCTGCCGTTTGAGACCGCTGACAGAGTCACCCTTTCGATGAGATGCGGCCCGGTGCAAGTGTTTGAATCGCACCAGAACGAGGAAGACGCGAGAGTCTCTTACCGCCAGTGGAAGGCGGTGGATGCCGCGGAGATACGGCCGGCGTTTGGAAGGCCGATTCCTTTAGCGATTGGACAAGCGATGAGTAAAGGCGGTGGTGCATGAGAAGACTAATGATATTGGGATTTGCATTTGGATTGGCAGTGGTAGGACTTGGACAAACACCTGCACCCGGTGCACGGCCGGAGGGAGACCATTTGATTCCTTCCTTAGATGGGCAGGCGCTGTTCTTGAATTATTGCGCGGTGTGCCATGGGAGGGCGGCCGATGGTACAGGACCGATGGCTCCGGTGTTGAAGTTGAAAGTGGCCGACTTAACAGTGATCACGAAGAGAAATGGCGGCAAGTTCCCGTTTGAGAGAGTGCAGAAGAGGATTGAAGGTACCGGATCGGCGGAGTTAGGGCATGGGACTAAGGAGATGCCGATTTGGGGTCCGATCTTTTCGCAAGTGACGACGGATCAGGATTTTGGCAAAGTGCGGATTTATAACTTAACGAAGTATTTGCAGGGGTTGCAGAAGTAGTTTTCGTTTAGGGCATGACTGGGAGTTCGAGGTGAGAAGGAAGCGCGGGGGAGCAATAGATGCGCTGGGTTGCTTTGATGAAATCGGACTCGGTGGCGGTATAGATGCTCGGGGTGAATTTCTGCGGGTTGCGGTCGATGATGGGGAACCATGTGGACTGTATTTGAACCATGATGCGGTGGCCCTTGAGAAAGACGTGGTCGCGGTCGCGCAAGGGGATCGGGAACAGTGTAGGCTGGTTGGGCTTTAAGGCTTCGGGGTGTTCGTAACTCTTGTTGAATCGGCCACGACGGACTTCCATCGCGATAGGTAGCTCATAGCCATTGAGCGATTTGGCGTAATCACCCGGTTTAGGACCGGCGTTGGCGTCCCAAGCATCTTTAACCGCGTTGTCAGAATAAACATCGATGAGTTTGACGACGAAGTCGCTGTCAGTGCCCGAAGTAGACGCGTACAGTTCGGCGGCGACGGGTCCTGTGACAGTTAGGTCGCGATCGAGAGGCGCGGTGACAAACGTGAGAACGTCAGGGCGATGATCTACGAAGCGTTGGTCGGCGACCTCCCAAGTGCGCCAACGCCTCCCGGATAGGTGGGAGATATGGGGCGCTGACGATACGGCACGGGGTTGGCGGGGTCTGATTCGTACTGGACATATTTCCGTGTACCAGTAGGCGGCGCATCAAAGGAAAGACTGCCATCGGAGTGTAAATAGAGCTTCGTTCGCTTGGCTTCCTTGGGAGGCCACGCGGAGTAAGTGTGCCACGAGTTAGAACCAGATTGGAAGATCCTCGCTTTCCAAGTAATCTTCTCGCCGCTGCAGTGCAGGTAATAGCGAAAGAAGGGCGCCTGAATTTGTTCGCGGAATTCGCGCGCGGTTTCGTGGCCGGCAAAGGGAATCTGGCCAATGGAGTCGCCTTTCGGCGATTGCCACTCACCGTGGAACCATGGGCCGGCGACCATTAAATTTTCGGCAGACACACCATCTTTATCGGAGTTGCGAAAGATTTGCCAGGGGCCCCACGGGTCTTCTTGATCCCAGAAGCCCGCCACGTTAAGATTCGGCACGGGAGCGGAGTGCAACTGATTGACCCAGGCTTCTTTGTGCCAGAACTCATCGTAGTTCGGATGGGCCACCGAGTCATTCCAGTAAGGGATGGAGCCGCGGAGATATTTGGCGTTTATGTTGGAGATAGGACCGAGGCGCAGATACCAATCATAGGTATCGAACACATCGAACGCAAAGTGAGTGTTGGCGTTTTTGTCGGCCTGTTCGAGAACGGCGTATTCAAAATCGTAGCTGAGCCGGAGTGCGCCATAGCGGTGGTCATCGTCATTCATCCATTGATCGGCGGGTGAGGCCTGTTCGGAGATCGCTTTGAGTGCGGGATGGGGATTGAGGAGAGTGAGGGCGGCGGTGAGTCCGTCATAGGACACGCCATAGATGCCGACACGGCCGTTGTTTTGAGGAATGTTCTTAATGAGCCAATCGATGGTGTCGTAAGCGTCGGTGGTTTCGTTGCTGGCTTTGGGATCAGAGAGGTTCACATAGGAGGAAAGATTGAAGGTGCCCTCGGATTTGAAGCGGCCTCGGAGGTTTTGGATTACGAAGATGTAGCCATCGCGCGCGAGCTCGGTCCAGCGAGCGGGAACGGACTCAGGCGCTTTGTCGGGAACACCGTATGGAGTGCGTTCAAGAAGGATAGGCAGAGGTGCAGATTGGTTGAGCGGCGTGAGGATGGCGGTCTGCAGATGAGCGCCATCGCGCATGGGGATCATCACTTCTTTGAGGGTATAGGCCGGGGTGGCAGCAGGCGTTTGTGCGGAGCAGAGGGGTAGACAAATGAAGCTGATGAAAAGTGCGCGCATGGGATTACACGTACTATAACGGATTCGCTCAAGCGCGCAAGGAGATGAGCGGCGGTTTACGGAACCAGGAGTCATAGCCGATGATGAACCAGCCGATAGGGAATCCGCCGTGAGAGATAACGAGGTGCGGATCTCGAATATTGGCCGGAACAGAGAAAGTGCGTGTGAAATCAAGCGATTCGCCGGGAGCGAGCAGACTGCTGAGGTCCCCGTCGGAGGGTTGGGATGTGGGCGTGTAGGTTTGGCCGTCGCGATCAACCAGTCGGATGAGGAGATCCCGCTCTCGCTGTGAGACGCGGCGCGCGCGGCTGGAAATGCGCAGGCTGACCACATAGGAGTTGCCGGTATGCGAGGCAGAGGTTGCGGCGATGCACCAATCGTCAAAGCACTGTGTGTCGCCCAGATTGAAAGTGCGGCGGGGCGCAATGAGCGAGACGACAATGATGACGGCGAAATAGAGAGCCGCGCCGAAACCGAGACGACGAAGCAAACGGAGCGATTGCTGACCGCGGCCTGCGATGGCAAATCCAGCGGCCGCGCAAAGCGTCAGGACCGTGGCCAGCAGCAGTGCCAGAAAGAGAAGATCGAAGATGCTCATGGAAGGACCTCCAACAGCACTATATCACAAAGCACTTTGCTATACAAGAGTCTAGACGAGTTTGATGGTGTTGCCGTTGAAACCGGTGAAACTCCAGCCCTGTGCCTGGATGGCGGGCAACTCATTGTAGGTGGCCAGTTGATCTTGGAGGATGCTGACGGCCACTTGTTCACCGAGCAAAACCGCCTGCGTGTAATCGGAGCGGAAATGGACAGCAGCGTGGTTGCGGCCCAAAGCGATGTTAGATGCTAATTTGTGAACTTCGCCAAGCAGCGTCAGTGCGTCGCCCCCGTTATAGGCATGAAGATGCAGGCCGTCTTCGCTGGGCACCACGGGGTTGGGCAACTGCCATGTTTCGTCAAAAAAGGCCTTGATGATGGTTGTGCATGCACCGGCGACGGTGCCATGGCCTTGCGCATAGGAAGGATGTTGCGGGCAGCCTTCAGGAAAGGCGTGGGGCATCAGGTAGCTCCCATAACGGGAGAAACAAAGCTGGACCACTTGCGAACTCAGCATGGAGTTAGGCAGCGTTGCTTCCTGTCGAACGCCAGATAGGGCGTTGTGTACAAGACCACCATAGGCTTCGGGACGGAGGTGACGATGAACGAACCACTTCTGAAACCAGACGGATTTGAGGGCACGGGTAGCCACTTCGGCAACGATCCCTTTAATGTGCGGCGAGCCGAAAGTGCCAAAGCCGGTTTGGTTGGT
>PMQB01000219.1 GCA_003169195.1 Bryobacterales bacterium | reverse complement strand
GTCGACAACCTTACTGATCGCGAACACTGTAAACAGCTTCTGGCTGAGCGCGCCCTGGCTAATGACAGCATGGACGCCTCGGCGGTCGAAGTCATCCGCGAAGAGATGGAGCGGGCTGAAGCGCGCCGCCTCCAACCCCACTTCGTCGAATCATTCTTCCTGGAAGCCTTTCGCATTCTCGGCGGCTCCATTAAGGCACGCGAACCACGCCGCTTTGAGATTACCCACGTGCCCGCGCTCATCCGCCAACGGGACCGCCTCATTGGCACGGGTGAGCCGATCCTTTCGAAGTATGAGCGGATCACCTTTGAAAAGTCGCTCCGTTCGGTTCTCGGCCAACCGCTCGCCACGTTTGTTTGTCCCGGCCAGCCTCTCTTGGCTGCTACCATCGATCTCATCCTGGAACGCAACCGCGATCTCCTCAAACGCGGGGCAGTGTTGATCGACTCCAACGATTTCGGCGAAGATGTCCGTGCCCTCTTTTACCTCGAACACACCATTCAAGATGGTCGTTCGGATAAGGCCGGCAATCGCAGGGTCGTCTCCCGCCAACTACAATTCGTTGAAACAGATGCCAGCGGAGCCACAAAAAATGCCGGTTACGCGCCGTATCTTGACTACCGTCCCGCCAAACCCGATGAAACCGCCAGTCTGACGCCGCACTTGGCGTCCGAAGCGTGGCTACAAACGGATCTTGAATCCGTGATTGTGGGTTACGCCATCGCCGATCTTGTCCCGAAGCATCTGGAAGAAGTTAAGCGCCGCCGAGAAGATCTAATCACGCGCACGATGGCCGCCGTGAAAGAACGGCTCACTAAAGAAATCGCCTATTGGGACCACCGCGCCAACCAGTTGAAAGATCAAGAACTCGCCGGAAAGCCTAACGCCAAAATCAACTCCGGCAAAGCGCGCCAACGCGCCGACGATCTCCAAGCGCGACTCCAAAAACGCATGTTGGAACTGGAACAGGAACGGCAGATTTCGCCACTTCCGCCCGTTGCCATTGGGGGCGCCATTGTCGTCCCGCTTGGTCTTCTTTGGAAACTTCTTCCGTCCACTTGGACAGAAGACCACGCGACGTCAAAAGAGGCCCGCAAGAAGATGGAACTGTTGGCCATGAAGATGGTAATGGAAGCGGAAAAGGAGTTGGGCCATAAACCCCGCAACGTTTGTGACGAGAATCGCGGCTACGATATCGAATCAAAGTCTGGTACCGACGGAAGACTTCGCTTCATAGAAGTCAAAGGCCGTGCCGCCGACGCCCAGACAGTCACTGTCAGCCGCCGAGAAATCATGACCGCGCTGAACGAGCCTGACAATTTCATCCTTGCAGTCAGCCAAGTCGAAAACGGCGAGCAAAAACTCGTCTATATTCGGCAACCCTTCCAGAGCGAACCTGAATTCGCAGTAGAAAGCATCAACTACAATCTCTCCGACCTCCTCAAGCGAGGACACGCTCCGGCCTAAACTACAGAATTCATTCATTATGTTTTGGGCGTGAACGGACGCTGACATAATGGAACGTAATCGAAAAGATGTCTTCCGTCGATCATCCATCTTCGAATCTTTCGCGCTTAGAGGCGTCACTCCAGTGCGATTGGCAAAACATCCGAACAGCCAAGTCGTTTGCAGAGGCGAAGAGGATGGAACTGCGGAACGCGTTGGCGGGGCTAGACTCGGAGGACACCAGCATCGTTGTTTCCGGATCTCTAGCGCGCGATGAATTCACGAAGGGCAGCGACATTGATTGGAGCTTGCTTGTCGACGGATCTGCCGACCCGAAGCATCACGATTTACGGCGGAAAATTGGCGAACTGATCAGGCCCCTGATGACCAAGGGTCCAGGTCGTGAGGGAACGTTTGCAGCAACTGTATTTAGCCATGACCTTGTTCACGATATAGGCGGCGAAAACGATACCAATCAAAACACCACGCGAAGGCTGCTGCTCCTTCTAGAATCGCGTGCTGTTGGTCGCGATGATGCCTATCGCCGGGTGACACGGCATATTCTGAGTCGCTATTTGCAAGAAGATTGAGGCCTGTGGCGGAGTTCCCGTTACCATGTGCCGCGCTTTCTGCAGAATGATTTCGCCAGATATTGGCGGACGATTACCGTCGATTTTGCATACAAGATCAGAGATAGAGCCGGACAAGGATGGGCCATTCGGAACATGAAGCTCCGAATGTCGCGAAAGCTCATTTATGTTTCAGGGCTACTTGCTTGTTTTTGTTGTCATTTCAAATTCGCTGGCGATCCCCAGGTCTTTACTGATCCTGGTCGCAACAAAGAAGTGGCCGAATATCTTCAAGAACTATTCGACCTGACGTCGCTTGATATCGTAGCCAGCGTCTTGAATGGCATGCCGCATCTTGCCGGCGCCGCACGCAAAATATTCGATTCTTATGATGGTTTTCTGGGAATCATAGCGGATGAGAACAAGCGAAAGCGCCTGGAGGAATTAAAGGAAGAGGAAGCGGAAAAGGACGGTGTCTATCAAGAAGCTCGCGAGTATAGTCATGTTTTTCGAGATGGGCTCTTAGAGTTTTTCTTTGACGCCGAAAGTGGAATGGACGAATTGACTAAAAATTACGGGGTGTTTTGAAATGAGACCTATAGGTTTTTCTACGGGCGCGTTGGCGTATTCCGACTATCGGCAAGGACTGAGCATGATGCGGGCTCACCATCTACAAGCTGTCGAGCTCTCGGCGCTGCGGGTGAACGAGCTGGTCCCACTCCTCAACGACCTCGATTCACTGGAGCTGCGTCAGTTCTCCTATGTTTCGATCCACGCTCCCAGTGAATTTTCGGCGGCCCAAGAACCTGCCATCAGAGATCTGTTGATGAGTCAGTTGCACCGCGGGTGGCCGATTGTGATACACCCGGACACTATTCACAATTTTGAGTTGTGGAGAGATTTTGGGCCACTGCTAGCCATCGAGAACATGGATAAGAGAAAGCCAATTGGGCGGACCGCTCAGGAACTGGCGTCGATCTTCCAGAAGTTGCCTGAGGCCACTCTCTGTTTTGATATTGGCCACGCCCGCCAAGTTGATCCTACGATGACGGAATCTTATCTTATTTTGCGTCAGTTCGGACCGCGTCTACGACAAGTTCACGTAAGCGAAGTCAACACTCGCAGCAAACACGATGTTCTTTCATACGCGTCGATTTTGGCCTTTCAGGAAGTGGCTGACTTGATTCCACTGGAAGTTCCTTTAATTTTGGAGACGCCCTTGATCGAATCCGAGATGCAAAGTGAGATTGAGAAAGTTGATTCTGCCCTTCCAGTGGAACCAAACGTCGCCGTGGCTAGTTGAGTTAGATAACCGGTCATGTCACTAATCACCTGTAAGACCTTCACCTAAAAGCAGTAAAGCTGTTTATCGAGCGAGTCCCACATCCTTCGGACCGAAACCACGACCCTGAATCTTAAGTAATAGAATCAGCAAGACAACAGGAAGCGCGTCACCCTCTACCCACACACCATCCAAACTGGAGGTCGGCCGCGTAGATCTGGTCCAAGCCCTAAGGGTCATTTCTCGCGCTACAGGCCGTCACACGTCGGACGCTTGTCTCACATTCGAGGACGGGTTTCTCTCAATAGAAGCAGGCGAGACCATCGCGAGGG
>PMQB01000034.1 GCA_003169195.1 Bryobacterales bacterium | reverse complement strand
GAAATTCTAACGTCTCGCCCATGCGCGCCTCTGTTGTTCCTTCACTCGTCATCACAGTGACGGTTTGAGTTTTGCGATAGATCAGCCAGACTTGTTCGGCGCCATGTTCCAGATAGAGAACCGCTTTGCGCTGTAGCTTTCGATTACTGGGCGAAGCAACTTCCACCGCGAGTTCGGGCGCGCCCTCTAACCAGCCGTCGTTATCTTCGGCATGGTTCCAACGCTCTAGGGACACCGCAGCCAGGTCTGGCGCCGGCATCGAACGACCGCCGAGAGTACACGCGAAGTCATTCCCAACGATGTAACCAAGTTCTTCTAAGGGAGCGAGCTTCCCACGCAGACGTCGGACAATAGCGGCGTGCCAAACCTTCGCGGCAGGGGACACGATGAGCTCTCCTTCAATGAGTTCTTCCTTCTGGCCGTCCTCGCGGTCCGGCCGCAGCATGAACTCTTCCAGCGAAAGCGGGATGTTTAACGCCGTGCTCACGGATTGATTATCCCAAAAACCGGGATATAAGAAGCCGCGCCCGGTTCCCTGCCCTTATTTTCCGGGCGGAGTGTGGATGGCCGCGAAAGGCAGCTTGAGCCTTTCGCCTAATAGGAATCCGGGCCGGAAGCGAAGAGCGTGTCATAGGGCGGCTTTGTGCCGCCGCGAAGCGGTTCCCTTGACACGATCTGGAGCGAACGGCACTCAGGCCTTACTGAGTGGGCGCGAAGCGCCTTTGTGAAGATGGCCGTTAGGCTTTCCTTCTTTGGGGTTTGGGGAGCGGGCAGCTCCCCATGTTCAATTTTCGGAATCCGGCTTGCCGCACCTTTTAAAAGTAGTTTGCGCTCGTTAGAGCGCATTGAGAAAAGCTGCCGAAGGCTTTCCTTATTCAAATGCTGTTCGGGTTTTGCACAAATCCACCATTTGCACAGCGTCTGATCCTGTTACATCCTGGTTTCTTGGATTTATATCTTGTAGTTGTGTGCCCGAAGGTACGCCCGTTTTGTACCCGAAAGTACGCTATATCGAGCGCGAAAGTACGCTTTTTCGTGCCGGAAGGTACGCTTGCTTTGAATCCTTTCCACTGGCTGATGTGGAAAGAAGCTGTGCCCGAAAGTACGCTTTCTGGTTTGACGAGAAGCAAGCCCGAAACGCTCTTACATTGTCAGGCGTTCCGATCCCGAGCATGACCAGCCGGAAGACTTAAAGCGTGCCCGAAAGTACGCTTTTCGAGCGGCCCATTGTCGGATCGGTTACAGTACCTTGACAAAATATCGGCACTCGTCAAAGACAGTGGGTATTTCTAGTCCCCAAATAGGCTTTGGTTGTTTTAGAACGTACTTGCAGGCACGTTCTAGCGTTTTCGTGGCGATGATGCCGAGGGTATTACCGTGATCTGCTTTGGAGCAGATGAACCCGGAAACATGTATATGCCATTGCGAGGCGGCCCAATCATAAGCCCGTCTCCCTGCTTTCCTTCGGGTCCAAAACTTTTGGGATTCACCTCAGCGCGAAGTTCTGGCCACACTGACCGTAACGTAGCGATCGCCGCCTTTAAGCGGGTATACAAGCGCCTTTTTGTCGCATCGTTTTGCCACAGTTGCTCCCTAACGGCCGGCCACGGAATGAGAGTGTCTTGCTTCGCCGCAAACGCGCGCCAATATAGCCATAAGACGTAATCTTGCATCTGTGAGCGGCCCATGGTCGAGCGCAACAAATGAACAGGTACAGGCATGTGATTGAGAAGGAACTCTTCAAAAAACTCCTGGCCGAATTCGACGCCGGTTACAGCAGGAGTCTTACTGATTCCCTGCTCTGAGGGTTTGGTCACTCTCTTGGATGAATCAAGGCTGCGCGGGAGTAGATCCGTGCGCGAAAACATCGGCGTGAGTAGCGTCTTCTCTCGGCCGCCTCGAGCTGTACGGGTGACCGTAATCGCACAGAACTTTATTCGGTCAATCCTGGCCCGTAGATCATCCCTGTTCTTCCCGCCAGTCGATTTGCCCATCTGGGCGAGGTATTGGTTTGCTGTTTCCCATTGGACAAAACGCGCGGCCGAAGTGTCTAGGCCCTGGCGTTGCAACTCTTTCGCCTGCAGCACGGCTTGATTAATCAGATAGTGAAGCGGACCGCGGTCCGCACCGTATGGAAGCGGTACGAGCGTTTCCTTTTGCTCTCCGGTGGTTGGATCGACTACAGGCTCACCGTTTTCGTCCTGTTCATATCGCTTACCAGTGGCAGTAAACGTAACCGTAAGCCATGAGCCATCTCCGAGCCGAGCGCGGCGGGTGTATGAGCGTTCACTCGTCTCGTTGTACGGAAGACCGCAAAGGATGAGACATAAAGCCACCTGCCAAACGGGAATGTCGCCGGCCTCACGCTGGCTTCGCAATCCCTCAAGATCGTGAAAAAGGCTAAGTTGAGCACGCTGTTTTTCGGCGGCGTAATTCCGCTTGCTCGTAAGCGCGAAATCTTCCTTGGAGACTTTCTTCAGTTCGCCCATCTTGGCTTCTTTCTCACACAAACATTTCTACGCCAAAGTGTTTTTGCGTTTTTACCATTCAAACACAAAAACGAGAACGCGAGGTAGAGCTAAATTTAAAACACAGATTCACCACTATATGTTGTCTACACAGTGTAATTATATTCATTTCTATATGTAGTCTAACTAGTTTTGTGCTGTTTTAAGCGCCCATCGAGTTGCGCGGCTTCGCGGTAGGCGTTAAGCAGCTCTCCTCCCGTTTTTGCCGTACGCAAAGCGGCACGGATAATTAGGCTGTCCGTCGACCGAAACCCCTGACCGGCCAACCACGCGGCCAGTTCCCGAACTAGGCGTCTGTCTTCGTCATGCAACCAGAATTGAACCGGCTTCCCTACCCTGTTCTTGCGCTCAACCGGAGATGCGCGGCGGGCGGCGCGGATCGACGGTTCCGGCTGCACATTTGCTACAGCGACCGCAGCGGCCTCATTATTAGGTTGTTCGATAGGCGTCGTTACCGATTCGGAAGCTACATTACTGGGGGCTTTGCGCTGAATAGCCGCCAACAAATCGTTGACATTATTGGACTTAGGCTTATTATTCATAATCATTACTCTATTGATACTGTGTTGTCTATGTAGTATACAGTCTTTATGGCTTAAGCGAAAGGAGGGCGACTACAAGCTGAAGAACTTCCTCGCGGGCAGTGCTATCAAGGGCCTTCCACCCTTGTGCAACAGCGTGCTGATAACACTCTCGAGCGCTTAATGAAACGGGCAAGCACGGCGCATTGACCTGTTTGGCGCTTTCTTCCACCAAGCGCCCCAAAACTGTCGTCTTCCTGACTTTGTTGAAGACTACTCGAACGGCCGCACTGGGATTTCGGCCCTGCGCAAACCGCACAGCCTCGTCAGCCTCCCATACGTCGGCTGGCGAAGGCGAAGTCACTACCAGCGCGATATCCGCGCTGCGCACTGCGGTAGCTGTAGCCGTGTGCTCAAGATTCGGCGGCGTATCGTAGATCGTTATGTCGTCGTGACGGTCGATTGCCGCCTTATGACCGTTGATCAATTCCATGGATTTACTGCTCGTACCCTGAACATCCCAGTCGTGAACGGAAACCGTCTTGCCGGCTTGCCGAAAAGCCTCGTAGAGCAAAATGCTCAGAGTGCTCTTGCCGACACCACCTTTTTTGGCCAGAAGAGTAATATTCATTCCTTCACCAGACTACCTAGTCTCATGAGACTGTGCAAGGTAATTGTTATGTGTTGTCTGTGTTGTCTATGTAGAGTTTTTAAAATTAAGCTCGTACATTGTGGGGCCGGGGAAGTAGCCAATGATAACGGCATAAACCACTTTCTGTGTAGTCTACATCCTGTATGTAGACTACACAGTTCTCCGTCCATTAGCGGAAGGGAAAAGTGACCGTTTGGCGAAGCCATCGGCATCGTTGCCAAGAGCCATAATTAGCGCCAGGATCTCTTGCTGCGCTTCATCCACCGTGTGGAAGCCTTCGAAGACGGATGCGACCGGGGGTCAGGCTCAACGCCCGGCGGTAGGCTTCCCCAAATTTCTTGCCTCATGGTTGTTAACGGCACAAACCATTTTCTATGTAGTCTACCTTTTCTATGTAGACTACACATACACTAAGCCACACCCTGCTGTCAAATACTTCTCCAGTGTTATTAACCGGGCGTTGCAACCTCAAATTGCAATCTTTTTCAGGCCGAGCGACGCGCTGACGAGGGCAGGGAACACCCAAACCTACCAGCTATCCCGTGGTCAAAGCCCATTCGTCGTTGGGGAGGGGAAGGAGGCGGACGTCGCCCTGCCGGGCCAGTTCCAAGACGCCGAGGAACACCAGCAGTTGCTGGCGCAGTTGGCCGACTTCGCCGAGTAAATTCCCCAATGGCAGGGCCGTTTCCGGGGGTTGGACAGCGAGGCGGGCGCGCAGCCAAGTCAAGGTATCGGCGAGGGATACAGCCTCGGCGGCCACCCAGCGATCAACCACACGCCGCGTGTCCCGGCTTTGGCGTGCGCGGCGGCCCAGCGTCTGAAATTTTTTCCGCAACGTCCACAGGGAAGGGAAGAGGGCGGATTCCCCAGCTGCTTGTGCAACCCCATCCTCGGCCTGCCCCGTCGCCTCCAACGCGCCCCCGGCGGCCAGCCAGCGGTCGGCCAACCACTCCCGCAAACACCCAATGTGGGCGCGTTCCAAGGCGCGAAAGCGCTCATCGATCTCTTGCCGTAGCTCGGCTTCGGCCACCGCTCGCTCTTCGGGTCCGTGGGCTGGCGCGATCAGCAGCGATTTCCACCGGATCAAGCGGGCGGCAAGGTCCGCCCATTCGATGGCCTCGTCGAAGCGCTGGTACGCTCCGTTCTGAGCACTAGACGCTCGCAGAAAGGCCAACAACTGGCTGGCGAGCGGACCTAGCGGTAGCTCCGCCAAATCAACCCGCTGGGCGCGCACGGCCAGCACCAGCTCTTCGAGGCTACCCGCAAACCCCGGTAACCGAACCGTGAACGCAGCCGCCCCCGTCATGGCTCTACCCTCCTGAGTCCGCTGGTTCGATTCGCGCGCGGAACCCCTCGCCGTCTTGCGCCGCCACATCCGCCAGCTGATCCAGCAGAAACCATAAATCCTCCTCCGTCGCAAAGCGCACTTCCAAACGGCCCGGCTCTAGCGTGATATCGGCAGAGAGTTCGGTCCATGTCCGGTGGATGAACTCCACCGAACCCGCAATGCGCCGAAACCTCGCTTTGCTCGCTGGCCGCGCGACGGCCATGGTCTCGGATAGCTGTTGCTGTTTCTGCCGAAACAGCTGAAAGGTCCGGCTGGCGCGTAGCGCCTCAAGTTGCGTGAGCAGAGCCGGCCGCGCCAACTGGAGCGTATCGCCTATCTTAACTGCGCCAAAGCGGTTCAGCAGCCGCAAGCTTTCCCGCTCCGAACAGGCAAACAACTCCCGCATCTCCCGCCGACCAAGGGACGGGATTTCGGACGCTCGCAAGGTGGCCTGCAAGGCGTCCAGGCGGTCAAACCAGTCGGGAGGGCGGGCCATAGGTCAGCTCACTTTCGCAAATCGCTAAGGAATTCGGAACATTTTCGAACCAAGGGAAAGTATAAGCGAGTCGGCGAAGTTCTGTCACCCCAAGGGTTTGATTTATGGCAATGGCGTCAGATAAAATCAGTTATCTGATTCCATGCTACTATGTTCCCCATGGAACAAACCGCGAACTCTCCGGCCAGGGAAGACAGCCTTCCGGCTGTCCTGACCCCGCAGACAGGGCTGGAAAGCGGCGCAGCACCCGCCGTAACCGTGATCCCGGCCGCCTCCCGTGCCGCCTTGACCCTCCCGCCGGTCCTCGCCGGCTCTCTCACGCCCGAGATCCGCAGCCGGGTGGAACACTTCTATTCCTCTATTTATGAAATCTTCGAGCGCTGGGTCAACCGCCCCAAAAGTGTCCACACCCGCCGCTCCTACCGGGACGGGGTTCTGTCCTTCGTCCGGCACCGGGGAATTGTCTGGCCGCAAGAAGCGGATAGGCTCCTGACGATCTCGGTGGC
>PMQB01000429.1 GCA_003169195.1 Bryobacterales bacterium | reverse complement strand
GAGGACCTATCTGATCCTGCCGGATGGGTAGTGGAAGACAAGTACGATGGCATTCGCGCACAGGTCCATTTTGATCATGGTTTGGTGCGGATCTTTTCGCGCGGTTTGGAAGAAATCACCGGTGCTTTTCCCGACATTACCGCTTCGTGCGCAGGCTTATTTGGCAGTGGCTTAATCGATGGTGAGATTCTCGCCTGGCGCGACGGGCGCGCGTTGAACTTTAATATTCTGCAGCGGAGACTGGCTAAGAGACAAGTGCGCGCCACGCTGGTGCAGGAGATCCCTGTGATCTTTATGGCGTATGACCTGCTGCTGCGCAATGACACTCTGCTCTTGAAAGAGCCCTATTCAAAACGCCGTGCGCTACTTGCTGATTTACCCATCACAATCTCGCCCCAATACCACGCAACCTCCCGTGCTGATCTGGATCGTCTGTTTTCGGAGGCTCGTGCCCGTGGCAACGAGGGACTGCTTCTAAAACATCCTGATAGTTTCTACGAACCTGGCAAACGGAGCGGTGCCTGGCTCAAACTCAAGCGCCCTTACGGCACGCTGGATGTTGTAATCACAGCCGCGGAACAAGGTAACGGCCGGCGCGCAACGGTCTTTTCTGATTACACATTCGGCGTTCGCACTGCTGAGGGTTTCGTCAACGTCGGTAAAGCGTACTCTGGCCTGACTGATGCAGAGATCAAGGATCTAACTCGGCAACTGCGCGCCGCGTCAGTGGAAAAGTTCGGACGCATGATGCTGGTCAAACCACAGATCGTTTTAGAGGTTGCCTTCGACGGTGTGCAGCGCAGCACGCGACACAAAGGAGGGTACGCCCTGCGCTTCCCGCGCATTCTCCGCTGGCGCAAAGACAAACGGCCGGAAGAGTGCGATTCTATCGAACAAGTGGAAGCGCTCTACCGCGCGTCGGTTCAATAGTAATGGCGCGACTCACTCTGCATCCTCGGTTGGCCGCTTGGTTTCGCGGCGAATATCCCAAGCTGAGCGACATTCAAAAGCGCGCCCTGCCCCACACGCTCGGCGGCGAAAACACCTTGATCCTGGCGCCGACCGGTAGTGGCAAAACATTGGCCGCGTTTCTCTCCGTTCTCTCCAAGCTCGCGACACTCGCTTACACAAACAAACTCCCAAACTCAGTCATCGCCATCTATGTCTCGCCGTTGAAGGCGCTCGATAACGACATTCACCGTAACCTCCAGCCAGCACTCGCCGCGCTCAATCAAGCTCTCGATCCGAAGCAGCAGATCCGCATGGAAGTGCGCACAGGAGATACCGCGTTTGAAGATCGCAATCGACAGCGGCGTCAACGCCCGCATCTCCTGCTCACTACGCCCGAAACCCTCAGTTCTATCCTTTCGCAAAAACAATGGCGGGAGGGCGGATTCGATCCAGCCACGGTGGTCGTAGATGAAATTCACTCCTTCGCGGAAAACAAACGCGGTTCTCTACTGGCTCTGTGTCTGGAACGGCTGGAGCATCGCGTACAGCGCCCTGTGCAACGCATCGGCGTGTCTGCCACGGCTTGGCCGGTGGAAGCCATGGCACGTTTGCTATGTGGCACGCGCCCGTGCGCAGTGGCCAGTGTCGACATTCGCAAAACCCACCGTCTGGAAATTGAACCTCCCGCTGTGGGAGAGTGGCTTCCTGCGGCGGGCTACAACCCTTTCCGGATTGCGCATACTGTGGCCCGGTTAGTCGAAAAAGCTCGCTGTAGTCTCATCTTCCTCACCACTCGGTCGGGCGTGGAGCGGCTCGCGCTCGCCTTAGGTATTCTGCTGCCCGAGTTAGAAGAACAAATCGCCGTTCATCATGGTTCAGTGGATCGTGAACGCCGCCTCCAAATCGAAGACGGTCTCAAAGCCGGAACTTGGCGCGCGGTGGTTGCCTCCAGCAGCTTGGAGATGGGAGTTGATTTCTCCTCCGTCGATCAGGTGCTGCTCATCGGCACGCCGCGTGGNNTAGCCGCGCATTGCAAAGACTGGGTCGCAGTGGTCACCGTGTCGATGGAGTAGCTCAAGGTGCGCTGGTACCACTGAGTCTCCCGGATCTGGTGGAGTGCGTGGCACTACGCGAGGCTGCACGCGCAGGACACCTGGACGCCCTCCGCATTCCCTCTGCACCGCTAGATGTTCTCGCGCAAGTTTTGCTCGGTATGAGCATTGAACAGGAATGGAAATGCAAAGAAGCTTTTGATTTAGTGAAACGCGCTGGTCCTTATCTTGACCTGAGCCGCGAAGACTTCGACGAAGTGCTCCGCTATCTCGCGGGCCAAGGCAAAGTGCTTGGACCCTACGGCACATATGGCAAGATCGTCCTCGAAAACGGGCGCTTCCATGTCGCCAAGGGCAAGACCGCCCGCAATTACTATATGAACCTGGGAGTCATCAGCTCCGATGTGGAAATGAAAGTAGTCTCCGGCCGCAATCGCATGTTAGGCGCGGTGGAAGAGTCATTCATCACTTCTCTGCAACCGAATGAAGCCTTCATCATGGGAGGCAAAGCTGTCCGCGTCAAGCAGATTCATCAGAACACGGCCGTCGTGGAACCCGCACAAGGCGAGAACGTCAAAACTCCTCGCTGGATGGGGAACAAGATGGCACTCACCACTCAGCTTGCCCATGAAGAGTTGCGCTTACGCCGTGAATTGCGCGCTGCTTGGCAGCACGGCGGTGCCGAAGCTTGCATCACCATGCTGAAGAGCGTCTATAACGTAGGCGCGAACGTGGCCGGCCGCATTGCCGGCTTCCTGGCTCACCATACGAAAGCGCTGCCCGTGCCAACCGACTCACCCGTGTTAGCCGAGCGAGTCACTACTGGCCGCAGCATGTTGGTTCTGGTGCACGTTGTCGGTGGCCGCGCGGTTAATCGTTCCCTGGCATGGGTTTCCGCCGCGCGCATCGCGCAAGGCCAGAGCGTAGTGGCTAACTTCGATGATCACAGTTTCCTCCTTGCATTAGACGCCCGTATGAACCTAACGGCTGGGGCTTTGCATGAGTCATTCAACCCCGCGAACTGGTTAACAGACCTCCGTGCGACTCTCTCGACAACAGAAACTCTGGGCACCAGTTTTCGGCGTATTGCGGAAATCGGTCAACTCCTCCCAAGACGCACGCCGCGCGGCGACGTCCCCGTTCGAACGGCTACTTGGAACGGCAGCCTCCTCTACAAGACGCTGCTCGAACACGAACCCGATCATCCGCTGGTTCGCGAAGCCGTGCGGGAGGTTCTAGAAGACCAATGCGATGCACCGCGCGCTTTCGCGGAGGCGCAACGCATCTACTCGCAACCTTTAGAGATCTATGATCTTCCCCGCCCTTCCCCGTTCGCCCTGCCTTTGTTTACGGCCTTCAATCGCGAGGTGCTACTGGCCTCCGATCCAGAACGCGCTTTAGATGACTTGGTCGCGCGCATCTACGCAGAATGGAGCTAGATCAAGAACTGACTTTGGCCCAACGCTCCAGGGTGGTGCGGAGTTCTTCCAATCCAAACGGCTTCGCCAGATAATCATTCATCCCCGCATCCAGGCAGCGTTCACGATCGCCCGTCATGGCATGTGCTGTCAGCGCCACAATTGGCACGGCCGGTTTACCGTTTGAGGCTTCCCATTTGCGGATGTGCTCCGTGGCAACATAGCCATCCATTTGCGGCATCTGGCAGTCCATAAACACGACTGCGTAATCGTTGCGTTGACAAAGATCAACCGCGGCCGCACCATCGCCCGCCACATCGGCTTGCCATCCCAATTTGCGAATCACTCCCAGCGCCACTCGCTGATTAACAACGTTGTCTTCCACCAGTAACACCCGTCCCACGTTACCGTTCCCATTGGCGTTGACAGGCGGCCCCATAGCGGCAGGCAGATCCTCCGCATATTCCAACCGCAGACGAACCCAGAAGGTGGATCCTCTCCCTGGACTGCTGGATACCCCAACGCTGCCGCCCATCAGTTCCGCCAGACGTTTGCAAATCGCGAGGCCAAGACCGAGGCCGCCACTGCGGCGCGTGCTGGAATCATCAAGCTGCGAGAAAGAACGAAATAGTTTCGACTGCGCTGCTAACTCAATCCCCGGCCCATGATCGGAAACGGAAACAAGCAACTCCACTGCTTCTTTCACGACTTCCCCCTGTACGGTGAGGTCGATTTCTCCCCTGTCACTGAACTTGATGGCGTTAGACAAATAGTTGGTGAGAATCTGTTTGATCCGGGAGACATCTCCGTAGAAAGTATCAGGCAAACCACCTGCGTAATGTGTCACGAGGGTTAGGCCCTTTTTCTGAGCATCCGCTTCTAAAAACTTAACGGTCTGCTGAATACTCTTGCGGAGGCGGAAGGGCGCGCGTTCAATGGACATCTGGCCGGCCTCGATGCGATTGAGGTCTAGCATGTCATTCACCACTCTGAGCAAGGCACTCCCAGATTCCTCTACCAGTTTCACCATTTCTAATTGTTCGGCGTTGAGCGGTGTATCAACCAATTGCCCAGAGATGCCTAGAACTCCGTTCAAGGGCGTGCGCAACTCGTGACTCACGTTAGCCAGGAACAAGTCTTTCGTGCGGTTGGCACGTTCCGCCGCTTCCTTGGCCTCTTGCAGATATTGCAAGGTTTGGCGCCGCTGCGTGATGTCTTCAACCGTTCCCGTCTTACCGGCGAAGTCTCCTTTGGCATCCAGTAAGGTAGTGGATCGAACGAGAATCCAGCGTACGGCATCATCCGGCAGCAGCAGCCGAACTTCATACTCCCAATATTTATCCTTTCCTTTGTCGCTGGCCAGAAAGGCTTGCAGCATTTGCCTGTCTTCCGGATGAATCCGCTCAGACCAACCCTGACCGAGCATCTGCTGTTCGGACATCGAGAAGATATCAGCCGCCTTCGCATTCACATAGATGAGACGCTCGACATCATCCGACCTAAAGACACCAACCGGAGCCGATTCACTTAAACCTCGAAAGAGCGCTTCGCTAAGTTTGAGTTCGCGTGCCGAAACCTCAGCAATCGTACTATCCCAGGAAACACCATGCGCACCTGCAAAATTCCCCGCCTCGTCCTGCTTGTAGGTACCTGTGGTGGTGATCCAACGCTCGCTGCCATCCGCAGTTAGGACTCGATATTTGAAAGTATAATTTTGCGCGGTTTTACGCGCTACCTCGATACCGTCAAAGATCGTTTGATGGTCGTCAGGGTGAATATGCTTAAGCCAGCCTTCTACGCTGCCGTCGTATTCCTCGTGATTGATCTCGAGAAGTTTCTCTAGCATCGGAGAAAAGCGGATTAGATCCGTCTCAGCATCGCGTTCCCAATACCCCATGCGTCCCGCATCCAAAGCCAAGGCAGCGCGTTGCTCGGTTTCATGCGAGATCCTACGGCTCGTCGCTAATTCGCGCTTTGCTCGATGCAGTTCGAGCAAATCGCCAACGTGCTTCGCTAAGTAGGACAAAGCGGCTAGCTGCTGCTCATCCGGGGTAGCACGGGGTTTGGTATCAATGACACACAAGGTGCCAACCCGAAAGCCGGCTACTGTTTCAATAGAAGCGCCTGCGTAAAAGCGAATCTTGGGAGGTCCTAACACCAGCGGACTTTCCGAAAAGCGTACGTCTTCTGTCGCGTCACAAACCACCATAACCTTGCTCGTTTGGATGGCATGAGAACAGAATGCATACTCGCGCGGTGTTTCGCTGATGTTCAAACCGTAATGACTTTTGAAAAATTGCCGCTGCAGATCGACAAACGTAATCAGTGAAATCGGCGCAGCGAACAGCGAGGCTGCTCGCTGAGTGACGCGGTCAAAAGTAGGGTCCGGGGGAGTGTCCAAAATTTCGTAGCGGTATAACTCCGTTATCCGCTCCGCTTCTTCGTCCCACCATGTATCTTTCGTACTATTACCAAGCTCCGTTATCTTGAAGATTAACAGAGTTTCTTTGAAATGAACCCGAAAATCTAATGGTAAAGTTAACAGTTCTGTAGGGGAAAGACTCACAATTCGGCATATCGATATACTCAACTTTCAATGACCGCGAAGCGAAGTTATCTAGCCTTAGATTTGGGAGCAGAAAGCGGACGCGCTATTTTGGCGCATTTGGCCGATCACCGGCTGGAGCTTTCAGAACTGCACCGTTTCCCCAACATTCCCGTTCGTCTGGCGAGCGGCTTGTATTGGGACACGCTGCGGCTGTTTCACGAAATGTGTGAAGGTCTGCGTTTAGCCGCTAAGAGCGTAGATCAGTTGGATGGCATTGCGGTTGATACCTGGGGCGTTGATTTTGGGTTGCTCAGTGAAGAGGGCGTGTTATTGGACAATCCGCGCCATTATCGGGACAGCCGCACGCATGGCGCCATCGAACAGGTGTTTGAGAAAGTTCCGAGGGAAGAGGTTTTCCGGAATACCGGCATCCAGTTCATGGAGATCAATTCTCTATATCAACTGTTTGCCGCCCAGCGCGACATGCCGAAGACATTGGCCCAAGCCGCGCATTTGCTGTTCATGCCCGATCTATTCAATTTCTTTTTTACAGGTGCATTGAGTGCGGAGCGCACGATTGCCAGCACATCGCAATTTTACGATCCGGTAAAAAAGCAATTTGCGACGGATATGTTGCGCAAGCTGGGACTGCAGGGAGGATATCTGGCGCCCTTGGTGGACCCGGGGACGGATCTGGGTCCGGTTTTGCCGTACATCATGGAAGGCTGCGATCTCAAGCAGGAGACGCTGGTGTTCGCCACCGGCTCACACGATACCGCTTCTGCGGTCGCCGCCGTTCCCGCTCGCGCTGGTGAGAACTGGTGTTACATCAGTTCCGGCACGTGGTCACTCATGGGTGTGGAGTTGGCTGCTCCGGTAATCAACGATGCGTCGCTGGCCGCGAATTTCACGAATGAAGTGGGCGTGCAAAATCGCATTCGTTTTTTGAAGAATATTCCCGGTTTGTGGGTCCTGCAGGAATGCAAGCGGGCTTGGGAACGGGAAGGGCAAGAATTTTCATACGCCGAGTTAACGGCCGCCGCGACTCAGGCGAAACCGATGGAGACGGTTTTAGATTTAGACGAGTTTGGGTCTCCAGGCAACCATCCCCAGCGGATTCGAGACTACTGCCAGAAGACCGGACAACAGGTGCCGCCCGATGTGGCGTCGATGACGCGGGTGATTCTGCATAGTCTCGCGGTGCGCTACAAGCAGGTTTTGGAATCGTTGGAAACGCTGACTGGGCGGAAGCTGGAGATTATCCATATAATCGGCGGTGGTTCGAGGAATGCGCTGCTGAATCAGTTGACGGCGGATGTCACGGGGCGCATCGTGATTGCGGGTCCAGCCGAAGCGACGGCAGCGGGAAACGCGCTGACGCAGGCAATGGGGACGGGGCATATCGCTTCGCTGGAAGAGCTGCGGGCGATTATTCGAAATTCATTTGAGGTAGAAGAGTTCCGGCCAACGGCGAGTTTGGGCGCTGCGCGGTAACGCTTATTTTCGACTTACTGGACTGGGATGGTGGGTCTGGAATGGAAAGCCCAAGGCACCGCTTCTGCATGCCCGGTTTGAGGATTTTCCCATAGGGCGTGCTCTTTCACCTACTTCTTGCAATTCTTAACCGCGTTGGGGCAGGATGTGGAAATTACCGTGCGGCCGGCTGGTAAGGAGCATGGCGAGATGCCGGTGATGGTGAGGTGAGCAGTTGCAACTTAATACTTCCGCCTGGTGAGTTGTAATTCCGAGTCGTTCAATCTGCACCAGCAAAACGTGGGGCACCATGGGCATAAATTGTTTGCAAACAACGGCAGAAATGTTCGATAAGTCTTCATGCGGAAATTTCGTTCAGAAGCCCGTACACCGGTAAAACGGGAGATAGAGCTCTGCTGGCAGGTCAATGCGCGTGACTACCGTTCTACTGTCATGACGCGCGACATTTCGCCATCGGGCGTTGGATTAATTGTGCCGAATTCTTTCATCATCGGGGCGCGACTGCGGTTGGTGGTTGGCGATGAGTTGCGGCCAGCCATCGTGCGTCGCTGTTTAGCTCTGAATGCGGGCTATCTTCTGGGGTTGCAATTCGATCGCTCGTATGTCAGGAACAAAGAACTGCTAACGGCGGCAACTCGGAATTGGATTGACTTGGCGTCTTAGCGATGTACCGAGCTTTATACTCCAAAGATGCGTTATCTTTGGTTGCTCGTCATCGGTTCGGTTGGATTCGCTCAAACGATTACAATTCGCTTCCCTGCTTCGCGTTCTGCCACGCCACTGGATGGGCGACTCTTGCTGCTGCTCTCGAACGACCCGAGCGAAGAGCCACGCATGCAAATTGACGACACCCCGAAATCGCAAATGGTGTTCGGCGTAACGGTGGATGGTTGGAAGCCCGGCCAAGCTATCACTGTGGAAGGGAACGCCACGGGTTATCCGCGCGCCAGCCTCAAAGACGTGCCAGCGGGCGACTACACCGTGCAGGCTGTCCTGAATGTCTATGAGACCTTTCATCGGGCTGACGGCAAAACGGTGAAGCTTGCGCCGGATCGCGGGGAAGGACAGCACTGGAATCTTGCGCCGGGCAATCTGCTTTCGAAGCCGCGCCTTGTTCATATAGGTCCGGGCGCGCCCCCAATCGCAGTATCGCTGGATGAAGTGATTCCTCCCATCAAATCCGAACCCGACACGAAATACATCCGGCATCTGCGCATTCAATCAAAGCTGCTGACAGAATTCTGGGGACGGCCGATGTATCTCTCGGCAGTAGTGTTGGTGCCGGAAGGATTTGATGCACATCCCCAAGCGCGCTTTCCGCTGGTGATTTTTCACGATCACTTTGTCAGCAGCATGAGTGACTTTCGTGAGACGCCGCCCGATGCGGATTTGAAACCCGACTATTCCGACCGTTTTCACCTGGCTGGCTACAACCGCATTCAGCAAGAAGAAGCGTACAAAAACTATCAGGCCTGGATTGCGCCGGGTACGCCTCGTATGTTGATCGTGAAGCTGCAGCATGCGAATCCATACTATGACGATTCGTACGCAGTGAATTCGGCCAACGTCGGGCCGTATGGCGACGCGATTGAGACTGAACTGATTCCGGCCATTGAGACACAATTTCGCGGGATCGGACAAGGTTGGGCACGCTTCGTTTATGGCGGCTCTACCGGGGGATGGGAGTCGCTGGCGGTGCAGATGTTTTATCCCGACCACTACAATGGCGCGTTTGTAGCCTGTCCTGATCCTGTGGATTTTCACGCGTTCATGACCGCCGATCTGTACAAACAGGACAATCTGTTCTATCTCCCTGGCGCCAACAAGAAGGTTGAGCAGCCGGCAATGCGCAACTACTTAGGCCAAACACTAATTTCGATGCGTGACAACGTGGCGTATGAAGCGGCGCTGGGGGATCATGGACGATCGGGTGATCAGTTCGATATTTGGCAGGCGGTCTATTCGCCAGCCGCGAGCGATGGCTATCCCCAAGAGATCTTCAATAAGAAAACGGGCGTGATTGATCACAAGACCGCTGACTATTGGCGCGAGCACTACGATCTCAACGCGATTTTGCAGCGTAATTGGGAGACGCTGGGGCCGAAGCTGCAAGGCAAACTGCACATCTATGTTGGTTCAGACGACACCTACTTTCTGAACAATGCCGTTTACCTCATGGAAGATTTCCTGGTGCAGACCGGCACTCCGGGTCACGGCGTTCCCTATGAAGGGGAGGTACGCTACGGTCCGCGCGCGGAGCATTGCTGGAATGGCGACCCGACGAAGCCGAACTGGTATTCGCGGCTTCACTACAACCAGATGTACGTGCCGCAGATTATGGAACGCATTCAGAAGACGGCGCCGGCAGGTGCGGATTTGACGAGTTGGCGCTATTAAACGCCCCGTCCTGTATCCTAAATTCAGCCCATGAACCGCCGAGATTTCTTGACCAGCTCCGTAGCCGGATTCGCTCTCATGCCCACACTTAGCGCCGCTGAAACCAACGAGTCGCCGTCTGCCCGAAGAATCTATCGCATGAACCGCGACTGGCTTTTTGGCGGACGCAAAACCGCCGATGCTACTGCCGTGAACTTTGACGATTCCAGTTTCAGCAAAGTCACGCTGCCGCACAGCAACGTTATGCTGCCCTGGCATAGTTTTGACGATCGGGCCTATGAACATGTGTCGGTGTATCGGCGGCATTTCAAGGTGCCGAAGTCGGCGCAAGGCAAACGCATCTTTGTCGATTTTGAAGGTGCGATGACTGCATCTACGGTGGCCATTAATGGCCACAAGTTTGAAGAGTTTCGCGGCGGCTACACCCCGTTTTCGTTTGACCTGACTCCGCACTTGAATTGGACCGGCGATAACGTGATTGCGGTGGAGCTGGATTCGTCGGAACGGCCGGACATTCCGCCGTTTGGTGGCAATATCGACTACCTGACATTTGGCGGGATTTATCGCGAAGTTTCGCTGCGAGTGGTGCCGAACAATCACATTGAAAATCTATTTGCAGAACCGCAGAATGTGATGAGCGCCAACCGCAAGGTGCTGGTGCGCTGTTATCTTGCCGGTGATGGCGATGGCACAGTAACGGTGGAATTACGCGATGGCCAGCGGCTGGTAGCGAAGGGTTCGGCGCAGGTGTCCGGCAAGACTGCGCTGCATGAAGTAACCCTGTCGAATTTGGGCGACATCACGCTCTGGAGTTTGACAACGCCCAAGCTTTACGATGTGGTGGTGAAATATGGCAGCGATGAGCATCAGACGCGCATTGGCTTTCGCGAGGCGCGCTTCACGCCAAAAGGCTTCATGCTCAATGGCGAGCACATCAAGTTGCGCGGTTTGAACCGTCATCAAACATTTCCTTATGTGGGCGGCGCGATGCCGGCGCGTGCGCAATGGCGCGATGCATACATCTTAAAGCACGACCTGAAACTCAATCTGGTGCGCACATCGCACTATCCGCAATCGCGGCACTTTTTAGATGCTTGCGACCAGTTAGGGCTGTTGGTTCTGGAGGAGATTCCAGGCTGGCAGCACATTGGCGAAAATGCTTGGCAGGATCTGGCGGTGCGCAATGTAGGCGATATGATTCGGCGCGATTGGAATCATCCATCCATTATTTTGTGGGGCGTGCGGATCAACGAATCGCAGGATAATCACAATTTCTATACACGCACCAATGCGCTAGCGCGTGAACTAGATCCGTCCCGGCAGACGGGCGGCATTCGCTATCTATACAACTCGGAACTGCTGGAAGACGTGTTCACCATGAACGACTTTGACTTCCCGCTGCAGCCGCCGAATCATCCGCTGTATTTGAACACGGAGTTTGTGGGGCACAAATATTCCACGAAACGATTTGACCAAGTAGAGCGTGTGGCGGAACATACGCTGCGCCATGCGCGCATTCACGATCAGCTTGCGTCGAACGATGGTTACTCGGGCGGCATTGGGTGGTGCGCGTTCGATTACAACACGCACGGGAATTTCGGTTCGGGCGACCGGATTTGTTATCACGGCGTCATGGATATTTTCCGCCTTCCGAAAGCGGCCGCGGGCTTCTATAAATCGCAGTGTGAGCCCTCGGAAGAGATTGTGTTGGAGCCTGCGTTTAACTGGTCAAGCGGCGATCATTCGGGCGCGGGCGGACCCGGCCATGTGCCCATCTGTTCGAACGTAGAGCACATCAAACTTTACATTGACGGCAAGCTACATACGGAAACGGAGCCGGACACAAAGACGTTTGCGCATTTGAAGTACGCGCCCGCATTTATTGATTTGAGCGATTTACCGCTTGATCCTTGGGGCGATCTCAAGCTGGAAGGTTATATCGGCGGCAAACTCGTCATTACCAAGCAGTATTCCGGCAAAGGTATTGATGCGCAGTTGTTGGTGGAACCGGATGACGAACGCTTACGTGGCGACGGCAGCGATGTGACGCGCGTGTTGCTGCGGGTGGCGGATGAATACGGCAATACGCAACAGTTTGCCAGCGGTGCGGTGGCCTTGACGCTAGAAGGGCCAGGCGAATTGATTGGTGAGAATCCGTTCGGGTTGGTGGGCGGCGCCGGCGCTGTCTGGATTAAAACCAAAGCGGAAGCAGGCACGATTCGGTTGACAGCGAAGCATCAGTATTTGCCGCCGAAGAAGATTGAGATTGAGGTTTCAAGCGCGCCGGCGGAAGCGGTGTAGTAGTGGAACGAAAAAAATCATTTTCAGTATTTGTTTATTTTCTCGACACAGCTATCTTCGGCGGTGTCGCCGTGTTGGATTTTAGAACAAATCAATCTCTTTCCGGCTGGCTTTTTTTGGCTGGAGCGGCACTTTGGTTATGTGGTGCGCTTTTGCAGCTACGGCGCACGCCTAGCACATTNNATTGAAACGCACATGATTGTTACGGCTGGAGAAAGATAACCAACGTGCGGCCGTCGGAAATGAAGCCGCCGCCGGTGGCAGTGCGCGCTTGTTTGATCGAATCACTTGGCATCAACAAATCTTCCTTCACAGCGAATCCGGTGAGTTGAACGCTTTGGCCGATGTAATCGCGTTCGCCGTCGGTGGCGGGATCGATTTTGTGCGCAAGGCCGCCATCACGAACATCCTTTTCAAAACCGACATCATGCGTGCCTGCGCCTACCCATACAGGTTCGCCGTAGAGCGTGTAGGACGTTCTCCAAAGCCGGAAGTGATGGCGCGCGGCGACGGCTTTGAGCGGGTCTCCTTGCACGTAACCGAAATCTTGCGCGCGGCCAAAGAGAAACAACTCACTCATCGGCATGGACACATACGCTTCTTTCGAAAGCGTTGCCAAAACGCCGTGCCAAACGGCCTCCTTCTTCGTTCTATCGGCGAGCATCCAACCGGCATCAGAAAGAGCGGCTTTTAATTTTTCCTGCGAGCCGACGATGATGAAGTTCACGCGATCCCCCAAGTTGCCCTCAATGTCAGTCACGCGCGAAGGCAGGCTATCCAGCATTTGCTGCGGGAAGACGGGATAGTAGGCCACTGGCGGTGTAGCGGCCTGTGACCACTGCACTGTGACGTGGAAGCTACCAGCGGCGAGTTGCCCAGCCGTTTCGTTCACACCAAGAAAGAGATGACCGCTGACAGGCACGTAGCGTTGCGCAAAGGAACCAACCAAAAACCCGCGGGCAGCCGGACTCTCCGTAAAGCGACCGATCAATGCGCCTCGACCTGAATTCATCACCGGAAATTGTGTTTTGAGATCGGACCAGCTGCGCGAAACGCCATCAGGTCCGCAGGTGTGAGAGTAATCTAACTGGATGTCGCCGGTTGCAGTAATAGTGACATTGTCGCCCGCTCGAAGATCGATGCCGGTGTCGGTCCAGACTTGGCTGGCACTGATATCCAACTCAACTCTGCTAGCCGCGAGCAGACTGCCCGCGGCTAACAGCGATAAAACGAAAACACGCATGGGAACTACTTGGTGGGCGCCTTACGGGGTTCACTGCTGGGCGGCACTAAGCCCTTAAGGCGCATATAGGTCACCATGTTGCCATAGTGTTCATCCAGGTGCGCCGTGTTGATGGTGAGCACGGTCAGCTTCGGCATCTGGCGGCCCATCATAGGCACCAGCGCCGGGGCTTGCTCGTCGGTCATGCTGCCGTAGGCTTTGTCACAGTACGCAATTCCATCTTTCAAAGCCTGCACTAAATCGGCCTTCGTCGTTTTGGTTTTTTCCACGTCCATGGCAGGCGGCTTATCAGTGGAGAGGGCCGAGCAGAAACCAAACTGCGCATCGGCGGCGTGTCCAACAAGTTGACCGAAGCTGCGTACATCGGGCGTCGGCTTGAAGGAATAATTTTCTTCGGGCATCTTCTCGGCTGCGGCTAAAACATTATGAGCCACCATGCCGTAGAACACCTTCTGGCCCACACTGAGCGGATTTTGCGCAAAGGCAACAGTCGCTGCTGCGGCGACTAATACAAAGCACTTAAGAGTTTTCATTCGAGGGATGTCTCCTTGAAGATCATCCCATATTTACTTATGCAACACTTGCCTCGGGCGGCAATTCAAGCGGGTGCTTGAACTTGCATTCCTTGTTGGGACACTGCGCGAATGGCCCCGCCTTGAGGAATTTCTCAATGAGATACGGGCTGCCGCAATCGGGACACTTCTCCATGATGGGCTTGCCCCAAGCGACGAAATCGCACTCCGGATAACGGTTGCATCCGAAGAAGGTTCGACCCCGTTTCGAGCGCCGCTCCACCACTTGACCTTCGGTGCAATTCGGGCAGGCTACACCAATGGTTTTCTGCTTGACGAACTTGCACTTCGGATAATTACTGCAGGCAACGAACTCGCCGTAGCGGCCAAACTTCTGCACCAGGTTGCTGTCGCACTGCGGGCATTTTTCTTCCAGCTTTACGTCTTTGCGCTGTTCGCCGCCGATTTGTTTGGTGGTCTTGCAATCCGGGTAGCCGGAACAGGCGAAGAAGGTGCCGAAGCGGCCTTTTTTGAGGACCATCGGNNTGCCGTGTTTTCCCCACTTGATAACCATGGGCTTACTGCATTTGTCGCAAATGAGATCGGTGGGCCGCTCCATCCGCTTGATGTCGGTCATGGTGCGGGCGGCGTGTTCAAGGTCTTTCTCGAAGCGGCCATAGAATTCGGCCATGGCCACGCGCCATT
>PMQB01000385.1 GCA_003169195.1 Bryobacterales bacterium | reverse complement strand
ACATGCTGATCCACTTGCGCCGACAAATTAGAGATATGCGTATCCTGTGACGCAAGCTCTGTAATATGCCGGTCAACCTGAGTTTTCAACGCGGCGGCTTGGGCGCCTTTGGTCTCCAAGTCCGCCTTCAGACTGGGAACCAACGCCGCCAAGGGAAGCAACTCGGCAATCTTTGTATCCTTCTCGGCTTGTGCCGCTTCGTGCTGCTTCACCTGCCCGACCAACTGCTCCAGATGCTCATCCGTCTCACGGTGCGCGTCTACATGCTGTGCGATCTGCGCTTCCAGCAGAGGCACGCGTTTCGCCAGCGGCTCAAGTTCCGCCACGCGGCCGGTCAAACTCGCTAGCCGCACATCTTTGTCGGCNNGCAACGCGCGCATCCGTGTTTTGCAAACGGCTCGTCAGCAGCGGCACTTGTTCCGCCGTTGCCGCCACCGCTTGATGCTGTGCCTGCAAAGTGGCCAGTTCGCTGGTCTTTCCTGCGATTTCCGTTTGCAGGCCCTCCCACTCCGCGGTCTTAGCCGCCAGACTCTTTTCCAGTTCCGGCACCTTAGCCGCGACGGGTTCCAACTCAGCAATGCGCGATTTACACTTGGCATCTTCCTCGTTCTTGCTGGCTACAAACGCTGCGTGCGTCGCTTCCAAATCAGTCAAGCGCGCAGGATATCCGCTCAGCTTCGAAACCTTCTGCTCCAAATCCGCGGCACGTTCGCGTGACTGCCGCAACCGCATGCCCCACCAAATCCAACCAATCACCACCCCCAATAAGCCAGCTACCAGCAGGCAGGTCAGCATCTGACCAACTAAGTACTGCATGATTATGATTTCTCCTTAAGTACGAAATTGATGCGCCGGTTTTTCCGGCGTCCTGCGGCGGTTTCGTTGGAAGCAATGGGTTCCGTATCGCCATAGCCTTTGGTGATTAACCGTTCGGGGGCAATCCCTTTATTAACCAAATAATTTTTCGTAGCTATCGCTCGCCTGAAGCTCAAAGCCAGATTGGCTCCAGCATTGCCTTGCGAATCGGTGTGGCCTTGAATTTCACAAAGCGCGGCGGGAGCGGCGCTCAGCAACGGCGCCACTTGGTCCAGCACTTCCTTGCCGTGAGCCGTAAGATCGGCGCTGGCAGGATTAAATTCCACAACGTCCTGCGTCAAGAGCGAATCCAGCTTGCCCTGCGTTTCGGTTCGAGCGGTAACGGTTGAAGCATCCGGCGCTGCGTCTGTGGTGGTGCGAACGTTCACGATTCGCACACCTTCCGCGCTCTCCGCCAGCCTCTGCGTTGCTTTAGACACTTGTGCTGAACCAGCGGGACCGGTTAGCAAAACATCACGCCCGTCTACGCTTAACCCTTGGCTGGAAATATGATTGGCGGCCAAAACACTCACCACACGACCCGCTACGTCTTGCTGGATCATGGGCGCATGCATATTAATGCAATAGAAACAAAACAATCCGAGCGCGATAAGAGCGACGGATAAAAATAACCCTCGTTGCATACGTTCAACTCCGATTCACCGTCGTTGTTAAAAAGACCCGACTTAAAGACTTTACCAATTCGGACTAAGGTGAGGCGACCGTGCCAATTCTGAGAATCGGCCACAAGCTGGTGAAGTCGTCTGTCCAAGGCCGCATACGCGCTGGAATCGTAATCGATTTCAGCCGCCGCTCAAATAAAGCATCATCGAAGAAGCCCGCTCGCTTGGAAACGAGCACATAGCTTGCCGCATCGACCGAGATGGAATCGTCTGCGTCGTTGTCCACTTGCCAGGACGAAATGTGTCGCGCCTTTGAATCGAGTGAAACGATCGGCGCCAAATCCAGATACTGATTCGAAATATGAACGGCAAGAACGCCATTCGGCTTGAGGTGTCGCCAGTAAATGTCAAACGCCTGGCGTGTAAGTAGATGGACCGGGATGGCATCGCCGGCGAAGGCATCAATTACCAGCATGTCGAACTGCTGCGATCGCTCCTGGGCCATCGTCAACCGCGCATCTCCCAAAGCCACGTCTACATGCGCAGGGCAGTCTTTCAGAAAGGTGAAATATTTATGCGCGATATCGATCACCAAAGGATTCAGGTCGTAGAAGCGGATCGTATCGCCGGCGCGCCCATACGTGGCCATTGTGCCGGCGCCCAATCCTACGACGCCCAGCCTTATCGGACCATGCGGTTCCAGTACGCGAAAGGTAAGACCCGCGCCGGACTCGCGGCCATAGTATGTGGTTGAGACATGCGTAAAGTTAGCGTCCAGGATCTGCACTCCATGCGCAATGGTGCCATGGCTTAACAAGCGAGTTTTATGTTCGTCATCTTGATAATCTTCAACCAGTAGCGCTCCATAAAAATTGCGCTCTCTCGCAACGGAATTCTTCAGTTCGTCCCACATTTGCTTCCCACCGTAAACGGCAAGCAACAAGGTTGCACCGGCCGCAGTCAAGAAAAGACCGCGCGCCACTTGATCGTTCTTCCAGCGCCACCAGCGATCCTGCTCGCGCCAGAAGACAACGAGTACCAGCACAGCGACGGCGACGTACGAAATCGGGTATTCATAAACGGCCGAGAAAATATGCGGAGCGATGAGCGCCACAAAAACGCCGCCCAAAGCACCACCCACTGACAGGCTGAGATAGAAGGACGTGAGATGTTCCACACGCGGTTTCAGGCGCGCTAATTCGCCATGGCACACCATGCAACAAACAAACAATGAACCGCAAATGAGGGGCACGACTCTCTTCACGGCGCCGGTTTCGATGGTCTCTGTATGCGAAGCCAACCACCACAGGGCGAAGGGCAGAGCCGGCAGAAAAAGCCAGCGCTGATACCAACGTCCGCTTTCGAAACACAGAATGAACGAAAGCAGATAGATGCTCAGCGGCAGAACCCATAACAGCGGCATGGGCGCGATATTCTGCGTAAGCAGATTCGTTACGGTCAACAATAGCGTCGACGCGCAAGCAGCCAAGCCAATCCACAGGCTGACGACGGCGCGGGGTAGTTTATCAACGGTGATGTCGACAGCGATCTCTTGCACGGCGGGAGTTTGTGACGCAACAGCCGCGGCGCAGATACAAAGTAACGCAAAGAGGAAGTAAGCGCCAGACCAGAGCCAAGCCTGGTCGTGTCCCCTAAGAAAAGGCTCAATCCCCACCGGATAAAAAAGCAATGCTGCCATGGAGCCGGCATTCGACAGCGCAAAGTAGCGATAAGGCAAGCCGCCGCTTTGGCGCGCGGCGTACCAGCTTTGCAGGAGCGGACTGGTTGAGGAGAGCAGAGCATAGGGCAGGCCAACCGAGGTGGCGAGCACGGCCAGCACCTTCCAGGTTGGATCTTCGCCGGGTTTCGGCACCCAAACAGCGTTCGGCAGGATAGGCAGCACGGCAATGCTGGCCAGGATCAGCAGCGCGTGTACGACGGCTTGTTTATAGGGAGGCAAGTAGCGCGTCAAGGCGTGCGCGTAAAGATAGCCGACCAGCAAGCCTGTTTGGAAAAAAAGCATGCAGGTGATCCAAACGGCTGCTGACCCGCCAAACCAAGGCAGAATCAGTTTTGAGATCAACGGCTGCACGAGGAACAGCAAACAGGCGCTGGAAAGGATAGTCGCACCAAAAACTAGTTGCGGCGCGCGCGACGGCGACGCAGCCGCAACCACCGTGGCCATTTGTGTTGCAGTGGCGGTAGACAAGGCGTTTACTTGCCTTTCAACGCTTTGTGAATCGCTTCGCTAGCCAACGGCTCAATCACGGTATAACCGGCATCGTTGGGATGCAAGCCGTCGTAGGTTAGTTCCTTCTTCAGCATCTTTTGATCGTCAATCAGCGCGGAGTAATAGTCAAGATAAACCAGTTTATGGGCCTTGGCATAGTCCTGTAGCCAAGCGTTCAAAGCGAGTATTTTCTCCGGCGGACGGCGCTCGGTCTGCGGCCGGATGTAATCGCACACAGGCATCACGGAAGAGAGGACAACCTTGATCTTGTTGGCTTGCGCAAGTTGGACCATGTCCGCCATATTGCCTTCGATGTCCTCCAACGATTCTGGTCCGGTATTTCCAGCGATATCGTTGGTGCCGGCTAAAATCACCACAACGGCCGGATGCAGATCTACGACGTCGGGTCGAAAGCGCAAGACCATTTGCGGAGTTGTTTGCCCGCTAATGCCGCGGTTTACATATGGTTCGCCTGGAAAGAACTTGCCGTATTTACGGCCCCAGGCGTCGGTGATGGAATCACCCATGAAAACCACGCGCTTCTCTCCCAGGGCCGGTGCGGTCAGCTTGCTGTTGTCGTCGCGGTAGCGGCCCAGATTCGGCCAGTCTTTAAGCGTCTTTTCATCGCGCGT
>PMQB01000115.1 GCA_003169195.1 Bryobacterales bacterium | reverse complement strand
GGAACGGACTGGCTCATCATGTACTGTTCGGGTTCGTTGATGCGTTTAGCGTTCAGATATGGCGAGTTGGCGGGATAGAGAGGAACCACAATTCCGCCGGGCACGATGGGCAGCGGGGCGTACGGAGTATTGGTGGCGACGCCCGGCGCTGGGACTGCGATGGGTGCGGGCAACGGAGGAAGATTCTGTGCGGAGCTGCAGGCCGCGAGAAACAGTAGGAAGAGCAAATTGAATTTGGTCATGCGGTAATGCGTACTTGAGAACTATATCAAGGCGTAGACAAGTTGATTGGACGTACAATGATCACATGCGGAACGCCAAACTTTATGCGTTGTGCGCGCCTGTTTCGTTACTGCTCATCGCTTGCGGCGCTCCGAAAAACCAGGTTTCCAATACGGCCTCGAACAGCATTGACCAGGTTCGCAAACTGTTTAATCAGAATGCGTGCGAAGGCATTTACGCACAATCGACAGCATTCTTTCGAACGCAGCCGCTGGCGGATTGGGTGGGTCGCTGTGACAAGCTACGGCAGCAATTGGGAGATTGGCAAACGTTCGAGAGCGAATCGGCAGACGCCTGCAGTTCCAAGCCGAAAAGTATTTGTTTCGTGGATGGCAGGGCACTGTTTGCGAAACAAAAAGTGGAGATGACTATTGGCTGGCGGGTTGAAGCTGGTCAACTTCGCTTGTTGTTCTGGGCACTCAAGCAAAGCGGCAAAAACATGGAAAGGTTTCCTCCACGGCTGTTGCAACACTTTGACGCGCCTAACTCGCCCAAGCTTAGACCAGCGCTTTCGTTGATGGCTTGAAAACGGCGCCGGCCCATTCGATATAAAGTACATAGTGTGATCAAGCGTATCCATGTTCCCGTTTGGGCCGTGCTCTCTTTTTCGTCTTTGACCTTTGCGCAAAAACTACCCGTGGTGGCGGCGCGAACCGGCATTGTGCAAACCATGCAAATAAAGCTGCCGCACATAGAGAGTGGCAGCCAATATAGTTTCCTGTACTCGCTGGATTCGTTGCGCGGTTTGGGTTCGGATACGCGCGTTGACGTGGCTGTGCAGCAGGGCCGGGACGTGCTGCTACAGAAGACGCTGCATGCGGGCGATGCCGATTTCTATAGCCAGTTCCGAGTTGCAAAAAGCGGCGACGTTACGCTGAACGTGAAAGCGGTGGCCGCTGCCGGGACTTATCACTTGCAGGTGAATCGCTGGCCGCAGACGAATGAAGTGAAGAGTGCTCCGAGCCACCGCTGGCAGGATGCATTGAAAATCGGTTTGGGCAAGACGGTCTTCGCGTATGGGGATGACGCCGAATATATAGCGTTGCCTGGGACGCCGCGTCATGCGATTGTGGACGATCCGGTGCGAACGGATTGGTACAAGTTTGATTTCGATGGCAGCCGCCCGAAGCTGGTATTCCTGCAAATCGAATTGATGGAACGCGATCAGGTTCCAGTGAATATTGCGCTCTTTCGTGTGAAAGACGGCCAGTTGGTGGAATATCTGAATGGCGCAGATCCGGTGACGGCACCGCATGAAGTGCAGGCGCTGCCGGGGAACAAATTTACTCCGCGGGTTTTGAAAGAAGCGGGCACCTACTATATTGCGGTGCGGTCGAGCCATCCGGAATATAAGCTGGTGACGCGCATTTATGATACACCGCCTTATGCTGCTGCGAAAGAGGCGGTTCGCACGGCGCTGGATTACATTCTGGCGGCGGGAGATTCTTGGCATGCGAATACGCCGCGGCGTGGCGGAATTCTAGATCGAGTTTCCACACCGCATCAGGAGACGTCGCTCTGTGTGGGTTGCCATACAACCCATTTTCCGCAGCGTGCGCAACTCTACGCTTTGCGGAATGGCTATCCGGTGGTGGAGCGCGAGCAACTGAAGTTTCTGAGTGAACGTTTCTATAACAACCCGCGGCCATTCTATGGCTTTGAAGAACAAGGGGCGGTGTGGTCGCGCGTGATCTCGGCACCGGCGAACGTGTTGGGGCGCATGTCGCATTTGATGAGTCTTTACGAAGATCAGATTACAGGTGCGCGGCGGCCGAATTATCACGAAGGCATTGTGGAGTATTTGAAGCTGTATTATTCGGGACGCGACAAGCTACCGCCCGACGAGACGAACGGCAATATTCCACTGGTGAGTGCGCACGAGGTGGCTTGGTACGCGTGGACCGAGACGAAAGATCCGAAATTGTCCGAACTGGTGGCGAATGGTGATGTGAAGAATGTTACTGATTTGTGTTATCAGACGCTGGCGTTGAGTGACATGGACCCGGTGAAATATCACGATCTGATCGCGAGGAATGTGCAGCGGCTTTTCGCGTTGCAGCGCGCCGATGGGCAGTGGTCTTACAAGTTCGAAGCGGATCAGCCGGAGGTGGAGTTTCAGACGGGGCATGTTTTGTGGACGCTGCATGAGGCGGGCGTTCCGTTGTCGGACCCGCATGTGGCCAAAGCTGCGGAGTATTTACTTGGACGGCAGCAAGAGTTTGGAGGTTGGCTCGATCCGTTGCAATCGTTTGAAAACTTCCGGACGCCTTTCCGTGAGACGCAGTTCGCCATTATGGGGCTGGCGGCGTACTATCCGTTGGGCGAGAGAGCGAGGGGTTGGAATTCGCCGGTGGTCGACAAGCTTTCGAATGATCCGGTACAACTGTTGGAACAGTTGAATCAGGTTTGGGACCGGCCGTCGCGCGAAGTGTTGAAACAGATAGATGCGGCGGCGCATTCGAACGATGCGCTGATCCGGCAAGCGGCGACCGAGGCGTTGGGACGATTGGGTGATCGAGATGCTGCGTTGCTACCGCTGCTGGGCGATCCGAGCAAGATGGTGCAACGGACCGCAGCATGGGCGGTTCGACAGTCTTATAGCCAACACTTGGATACCCCTTCTGCGGATTTGTTGGAGGCGATGGGTGCGTCGAATGATCGCGAACGTTGGGGTGCGGCGCGAGTCTTCTCGCAACACTTTTCGCAATTGGCGCGGCGTGGTGAATTCGAACCGGCGCTGGCGAAACTGGCGAACGATGACGCGCTGAGCGTGCAGATGATGGGCATCAAAGGAATCTGGCAATTCTGGTTTTGGACACCCGATACGAAGGTTAAGAGCGCGATTGAAGATGCGCTGCTGGCAAAGATGGAGAAGCCGCAACCGGCGTGGATTGAGAGCAATTTGCACGACGGCATCTATAATTTGGCTGACGAAAATATTCGCTACCTTTACAACAACTGGGTGCCGTTGTTGAATCACGAAGAGGATCGCGATCGAGCGATTCAGGGACGCCTCTCGATTGAAGCGCGTTTGGCAAACAAGTTCGCGATGGTCCTGGAGCGCGGGTCCGATTCAGAAAAAAAGGAGCTGATGCGATTTCTAACGGAGTTTCCGCTGCGGCGCGCCGACGTTTATGATTTGGCGGCCGATTTGAGCAAGCCCGTGCCGCCTTTGTATAACCGTATCGGCAATGACATTGAACAGATTGTTTTCTTTGGGCCGAGTGCGGAACGGCTGGCACATTCGCTGTCAAATCTGCTGGATTCGAAAGATCCCGAGATGCGGCATCTGGCAGCGCAAGCGGTTTTATTGGTGCGCAAGACAAACTTTGGTTCGGTTAATAAGGTTGCGGGTGACACCGGTCCGGAAGTGCGATTGGTTTCTCTGAAAGTGGAATCGATGCCAGAAGAAGCTGAGGTGGAGCGAGCACTAAATCCGCCTCCTCCCGCGACGAAGGGTGCAACGGTGTCGGCAGTAGTGGAAAAGCCGACTGTCAAACTGGACGAGGCGTTCTTTCGAGGGTATGTTCAGCCAATTCTGGAGCGCAAGGGCAAAGATGGATATGCCTGTGCTGAGTGTCACGCGTCACATGCCATATTTCGCGCTACATATGATACGGCGCTGAAGGTGGTTGATCCGGCGCATCCGGAAAACAGTTTGTTGCTGCGAAAGCCTACGTCGAGTTCGGAGACGGAGGGGCTCACCGGAACGTTAGCGCATGGCGGCGGTGTGCGGTTTTTGAAGGATTCGCCCGAATATGGGACGATTTTGGATTGGATCAAGGGCGCTAAAGAGTAGTTATCCATTTTGGCAGCGGCATAATGCTTTCCGTGTTACTAGCCGACACATTCTCTAGGAATGTAGTTCGGCTAATAAGACGATGAAATGGTTTCTCAATCTAAATGCCGCGTTTAAGTTGATGCTCAGCTCGGCTGTTCTTTTGGCCGTGACGGTTGTAATCGGTCTCGAAAGTATGAGCAAGATGAGCGAGATGAATCGCCGCTTGCAAGATATGTATTCGGTTAATTACGCTGGCATGTTCGTCACAAAGAACATCGAAGTTGCCAAGATGGAAGCGGCCCGCAGTTCACGCAACGCGATTTTGAAGATTGGCGACGAGGCGGGCATTGTGAAAGAGGAGAAAGATCTAGATCGTCTGTTGAAACAGATGAAAGAAGACCTATCGACTGCTGAGAAGCTTGCTTACCTTCCAGAAATACAGCAACAAGTTGGGGACGTTCGACGACTGATTCCAGAGTATGAGGCAAAAACGCGGCAGGTTTTCAAAGCCGCCAGAACTGGCGATGTGAAAGCGGCCAAGCTGGCCTTGGAAGCGAATTCGGGCATTATCAAGAAATTGAATCAAGCCGTAAAGGGGGCGTCGTCGACAGAAAATGAAGCGGCTCGCCGAAGAATGACACAGAATCAAGAGAGTTACGAGCAGGTTCGTACCACCATGTTCAGTCTTCTGAGCGGGGCGCTTGTTCTTGGGGTCATGTTGAGTCTGTGGATTGCCAGAATCTTCGCTGTTCCGCTGGGTAAGACTGTCGAGATCCTGAATAGCATCGCCGAAGGAGATTTGACAAAGCGCCTGGAAATTGATTCTAAAGATGAAGTTGGACGAATGGCGGCTGCGCTGAATCGAGCCGTGGACAGCATACGGCAGATTCTGGCCGACGTGGAGAACGCTGCGCGCAGTGTAGGGGTAGCTTCGCAAGAAATGGCGGCCGCATCAGCGAAAATTGCCGCCGGCGTTAGCAAACAAGCCGCCAGTCTAGACGAAACTTCGGCCAGTCTGGAGCAGATCACGGCCACGGTGAAGCAAAATTCGGACAATGCCAGCAACGCCAGTCAGATTGCATCTTCTTGCAGTCAACGGGCGGCGGAAGGAGATATCAGAGTTGCTGCGGCCATTAATGCGATGGCAGACATTAATGAGGCGTCGTCGAAGATCTCGATGATCGTAGTAACGATTGATGAGATGGCGTTTAAGACGAATATGCTCGCCGTGAATGCCGCGATTGAAGCGGCAAGGGCAGGGGAGCATGGACGTGGGTTTGCGGTTGTTTCTAGCGAGATTAGAAACTTAGCGCTGAGTTGCGCGCACTCTGCTCGCGAGATTAAGGAACTGGTTTCGGATTCTATCGAAAAAGTGGGCAAGGGATCGGAGTTGGTTAACCATTCCGGATCGACACTCCGTGACACGGTAACGTCGGTAAAGCTCGTGAGCGAGGCGGTAGGCGACATTGCCTTGGCGTCTCGCGAACAAATCGTTGGCGTTCAGCAGTGTGCCACGGCCATGACTCAGATTGACGTTGCCATGCAGACAAACTTCGCGCAAACGGAAGAGATGTCGAGTACGGCGCGGAAACTGGCGCAAGAGGCTTCGCATTTGCGGGAATTGGTTTCTCGGTTCACGGTTGCCTAGTACTAGTAGGCCTTGAAGCGGCAATATCGGAGTGATATCATTCCAATAGCAGATCCGACTGGAGGGTACTGCTATGGAAAATAATCAGCAAAGAGCAGCAAATCGCGAAGTGGTTGTGAAGGCGGCGAACGGTTGGCCCATGTTGGGGATGTCGGTCGCGCTGGGCATTGCCGGGATTGCCGGCATTCCTTTTGGTGCGTCCCAAAATCAACCGCTCCTGATGGGGGTTGCAGTCGTAGTCGCAGGGCTGGCGAGCATAATGCTGGCAGGGTTGTTTAGTTTACAACCAAATGAAGCGCGCGTTTTAGTTCTGTTTGGCAATTACAAAGGCACGGTCCGAGACAGTGGCCTACACTGGGCCAATCCGTTTTATTCCAAAGGCGGCAAAATTTCTTTGCGCGCGCGAACGCTGAATGGCGACAAACTCAAAGTAAACGATAAAGGCGGAAATCCGATTGAAATCGCCGCGGTGATCGTCTGGCGCGTGGAAGATACGGCGCAAGCTAAGTTTGATGTCGAGAACTACGAGACATATGTGACAACGCAAAGTGAATCGGCGTTACGGCATCTGGCGAATCTATATTGCTACGACGGCGGCGAAGAAAACGAGATTACGCTGCGCAGCAATGTGGATGAAGTTTCGAAGGCGCTTCGTGCGGAATTGGAAGAACGCCTTGCGAAAGCCGGTGTACGGGTGGACGAAGCGCGGTTGACGCACTTGGCGTATGCGCCGGAAATCGCGCAAGTCATGTTGCGACGCCAGCAGGCCGAAGCCGTCATTGCGGCGCGGCAGAAAATTGTGCAGGGCGCCGTCAGCATGGTGGATATGGCATTGAAAGAACTGGCCGAGAAAGACGTTGTGCAACTCGACGGTGAACGGCGCGCGGCGATGGTGAGTAATTTGATGGTGGTGTTGTGTAGCGAATCGGAAGTGCATCCGGTCGTGAATACCGGCACGCTCTACCACTAATAGGTGTGACTTGGCAGAGAAGAAATCATTTCTGCTGCGGATTGATCCTGCGCTCTGGGCCGACATAGAAGCCTGGGCGCAGGACGAACTGCGCAGCGTCAACGGACAGATTGAATATCTACTGCGAGTAGCTGTGCAAAAACGTAAGGGAATGAACGAAGAAAAAACGCCGGGGCGAGAGGAAAAGAACTAGTTTAATGCAAACTGCTGACCACACCACCCCAGACGCAGCACAGCACAAGGACTGTAGTTCTACTCTGCTTGCTCCAACGTCCGAGTGAAACGATCAGAATGGCACCGGTTAGCAAATAGAGTAGTTGGTTGAGCATTCAGAAATATGGTGCCAAAACGGGAAAAATGTCTCAGGCTTTTTTACTCGTAGCGCAAAGATTCGGCGGGGAGGATCTGGGACGCTTTGTAAGACGGATGCAAGGTGGCCAGAAGGCTCATGAGAAGGGCCAACCCAGTCACCCAAATGCCATCAGTCCAGTGGCTTTGGAACGGAACGTAGCTGATGGCATAGATCTGTTCGTCGAGTTTCAGCCAGTGATAGTGGTTGAACAGAATAGCAACGGTGTAGCCGGCGATGAGTCCGAAGAAGCAGCCAACGCCGCCTATGATGAGACCCTGCAAAACGAAAATGCGCTGGATTTGCTGGCGGCGAGTGCCGAGAGACATAAGGATGGCGACATCGCGCTGCTTTTCCATGACGAGCATGACTAGGACGGCAAGGATGTTCAGAGCAGCTACGAGTTCGATCAAACTGACGGTGATTAGGCTGACGGTTTTCTCGAGTCGCAAAGCGTTGAGCATCGAACGGTTCTGATCCATCCAGGTCGACGCGGTAAGTTTTGGTCCGGCGATGGCTTCGGCAGCGCGGGCGACTTCCGGGGCGGTGAAGATGTTGTCTAGGCGGAGTTCGATGGTGTTGACGACGTCGCTGAGATCCAGAACGCGCTGGGCAACGGGCAGGGAAGTGAAAGCCCAAGTGGAATCCAAATCGTAGAGACCGGATTCGAAAATGCCGGCCACGCGGAAGTGGAACAGGCTGGGCACAACTCCCATGGGCGTGAGTTCGCCCTGGTAACTGATGAGCGTAACGGGGCTATTCACTTGAATGCCGGTTTGTTCGGCGAGTCGTGAGCCGACGACGATATTGTAGACGTGATTTTCAATCGGTTGATCGAACGCGGCGAGTGAACCGGATTTCAAATGCCGCAGCATTTCAGGTACGTCGGCGCCGTGACCAAGCGGCACACCTTTTAAGACAGTGTTGCTGCCCACCATGGGACCTTTCAGCGCCACGCCGCCATAGAGTCCGGGCGTGGCACTGAGAACGTGTGGAATGCGGAGCAGTTTTGGCACAAGCTGTTGCCAGCCTTCGATACCGTAGGCCGGAACGCGCTCAAGAATGTTGACGTGGGCGGTGGCGCTGAGGAGACTGGCTTCGAGCGTCGTTTGAAAACCATTGTTGATAGCCAGCACAATAATGAGCGCCGCCACTCCGGCCGCGACGCCGAAGACGGAGACGACGGTGATTACTGAGATGGCGGTCTGCTTGCGTTTAGCGCGCAGATAACGAAGAGCGACAATCCATTCGAAGCGAGACATGACGAACGAATTAACGGTCCAATTCGCGCAGACGTTCCGCAATGCCGATGTCGCCTTCGGGGCGGAGCAGGGGGAACAGAATGACGTCGCGAATGGACTTGGAGTCCGTCAGAATCATAGTCAAACGATCAATGCCAATGCCTTCGCCACCAGCCGGGGGCATGCCGCAACAAAGGGCGCGGAGGTAGTCTTCGTCCATCATATGAGCTTCTTCGTCGCCGCCTTCTTTGCGGGCAAGTTGCTGATCGAAGCGGCGGCGCTGTTCTTGCGGATCATTCAACTCAGTGAAGGCGTTGGCGATCTCAAAGCCGGCGGCGTAGATTTCGAAACGTTCCGTAAAGGCGGGTTCGTCCGGTTTGTTCTTTGAGAGCGGCGAGACTTCGACGGGGAAATCGTAGATGATCGTTGGGTCGAAGAGATGTTCTTCGGCGTGGCGTTCGAAAAGCTGCACAAGTGCGGCGCCGGGCGAAGATTCGCGCGCGTGACTCATGAGCCAGGCGGGATCTTTCACGTTATCCATGGACGGTTTGTCGGGACCTTGCCAGAATTCGATGAGGGCTTCGCGCATGGAGAATTGGCGGATGTTGGCGAAGTCGATGGTGCGCTCGTTGTAGGTGACTTTGGCGGAACCCGTTGCGGCCAGGGCCGTTTGTTCGAGCAGTTCTTTGGAGAGTTTGATCATGCCCCGGTAGTCGGTGTAGGCCTGATAAAACTCGAGCATGGTGAACTCGGGGTTGTGGCGGACCGAGATGCCTTCGTTGCGGAAGTTGCGATTGATCTCGTAGACGCGCTCAAGGCCGCCGACGACGAGGCGCTTGAGATAGAGTTCAGGCGCGATGCGGAGATAGAGGTCGATGTCGAGCGCGTTGTGATGGGTCTTGAAGGGGCGCGCGGCGGCACCGCCATAGAGGGGTTGCATCATAGGCGTTTCGACTTCGAGGAAGCCGTGGGCGTCCAATTGGCGGCGGAGCGAAGAGATGATTTTCGAGCGGGTGACGAAGACCTTGCGGACGTCGGAATTCGAAATCAAATCAAGGTAGCGCTGGCGGTAGCGGGTCTCGACGTCTTCGAGGCCGTGCCATTTTTCGGGCAGCACGAGGAGGATCTTTGAAAGAAAGGTCAGGTCTTCGACGTGGATGCTAAGCTCGCCGGTCTTGGTGCGGAAAAGGTAGCCGGTGACGCCGATGATATCGCCAAGGTCGAGCAGTTCGTACAGCTTGTAGGCCGTTTCACTGACGGCATCCTTTCTGATGTAGGCTTGCAGCTTTTCGCCATTCTGCTGCAGGTGCAGGAAGCCAGCTTTGCCCATTCGCCGGACGGTGAGAATGCGGCCCGCTGCGCGCACGGGTATTTTTTCAGCCGCCAATTCTTCAGTGGTTTTGCTGCTGAACGATTCCAGGATTTGCGGAATGGTGTGGCTGAAATCAAATGCTTGGCCGTAGGGGTCAAAGCCCAGGGCGCGGATTTGCGTCAGTCGCTCATGGCGCTGACGCCAAAGATCATCTTCTATTGCCAAACGGAGGCTCCTGGTTCCTAGGTTAGCGGACTGGCCTGCGGGAACTCAGGATAGGGGCAGGCTACCAGCTAAGCTCTACTAATGAGATCGCCTGTAGCGGCAATGTGATCTGCAACGTGGCTCGTCCAGCGTGTGACTCAAGCCAGGATGGCGAGTCGAGCAACTGAAGTTGTCCGGCAGCCTCCAATTTGGAATATTGCTGGGCCGTTGGGGCGGTGGGAGATCCTAGATCTTTCCAAGCCGTATAGGCGTTGCTGTGGCTTTGATCAATGCGATAGTGTTGCACCAGAACTCGGCCCACGAGTTGCGGAATGCCTGATATCGCGAGCTTGATTTCCGCCGCTTCGCCCGGCACATCTTCGTCCTGATAATTCCAAAGCATAATGGCGATGCTGTGGGAGGAACGCGTCGCTAATGCATCGACGTCTACGGACTCTCCGCGGACTCCTTGACTGACAATGGTGTCTACAGACAAATGGCCGGAACTCTCTACCGCCACGCGTTCGCCTTGCATTAGGCCTGCCATCCGAAACACGTTCAGCACGGGCTTATCAATGCCGTTTGTGGCTAACGTGCGAAAACCATCGAAGTAGGGCTGATCTTCGAATTCAAAAGCCCACGTGAGCATTCCTGCAATATTTGTTTTCTCCGCACTGGCTAAATCGAAGATGTTCTTCAGCATGAGCGCAGTGTAAGCCGGATACAGCGTACCGTTGCGATAAGCGTTCTGGGGATAGACACGCGATGAACAGGCGGCGCAACCCTCAGGATCGGCTTCACTCAGCACAATGGGCAGATCTTTCAAGGCGGCAAACGAGTGAACAATCTCAAAACCGCGGCGCACATCCTGAGTCTCCTTGCCGATTCCCATGCGAATGTGTGTGCCTACGTTTTCGGGTCGACCCTTAGCGTGATAGCTAACGAAATCGATGGGTGCGCCCGTCAATCCGGTGGCGGCGTTCTTGCCCGATACGCAATGCTCAAGAAACTGCTCTAGAAATTTCGCTGCCCGGTCACTCCCCGGACCGGTTGTGGCGGGCCCCCCCACTCTGGCCGTGGGCAGTGCACGCTTAACGCCATCTACGGCGTAATCATAGAGCTTGTCGTACTCCTCCGGCGTGCCGTGCCAATAACTGATATCGGGCTCATTCCAAACCTCCCAATACCACGATTCCACCTCCGTCTTGCCCCATTTGGCGACAGCATGCTTCACCCATTCATTGACGAGAGCGCCCCACTTTTCGTAGTCTTTCGGAGGATATGTCCAGCCAACGCTGTATTGTTCGTTCTTTGCGCCCGGTATCCAAGTCGTATGGTATGGGTCAGGCTTAGTAGATAGAGCCTGCGGCATAAATCCAATCTCGACAAACGGTTTCGCGCCAGCGTCAATGTAGGTGTTGAGGATTCGATCCACAATGGTCCAGTCGTAAATGGGTTTGCCCGAGGCATCTTCCGTATAGGCATTCGTCGAACCCCATTTCAATCCGGGACTGCCATCCCCTGTAGCAAGCATGAAGTGAGTGCGAATGTAAACCGGGTCGCTACTGAGCGATGCCAATTCGCGAATGAGCTTCTTGCCGTTGGCGGCGTAGGTATAGTTTGGTTCGTCGTAGCCGAAATATGCATAGATCGGCTTATAAGGCCCTAGCGATTTCGAAGCGTCTACTTGCACTGTTACCGGATGTTGAGCAAGAAGAACAGAGGAAACGGTCAGCAACAGGGCGGCAATTCTCATAGTTCGGGGCGCTTCATTTGGGGTCGTTCGGCACTTTAGGTTTGTCTGCAGGCGGCATGTCCACGGCATCGGGCGGCCGGAAGCGGCGCGGAGGTGCCGGTTTGGCGCTGGCCAGTTCTACATATGTTCTTAGGATGCGTTCTTTTTGCGCCGGATCATAGATCAAGTACTGATGCTTACCTTTGTCGGAGGCGGCGAAGGAGGTGCGGCCATCGTCGTGAACTGAGATAGTACCGGCGTCGGAGAGCTTGAAGTACCCTTCCTGTGGACGGCCTGCGTACAGCGTGGCCGCTAGATCAGACGACGGAGCATCATAGGGCATCGTCTGATAAGCCCGGTAAGCGTCGGCCACCGGATTGTCATGGACGGCCTCTGCGAACTCCTTATCGATGCTCGAACCAGGGAATGGGAGGTTTGTGCCGATATCACGTCCGCACATAAAGATGTGAGTGGGCCACTGAGCGAAGACTTTTTTCGCGGCGGCGATATCTGCTTTGATTCTTGGGTCAGGTGAGACGGTGGGGAGTGATCCCGCCGACACGACCAGATACTTCGTTTTAGCCGCGATCAACTCAGGTATGCCTGAAAAGTCTAAGGCGGAAGCTAGGTTAGTTGCTGGTCCACCCAGAATGATAAAGGCATTCTGATCGTACTGCGCCTCCAGATAATTGCGCAGCAGAGTGGAGGGATCTCCCGTTTCGAGGACACGCTTGACTTCGTTCCGGTACACAGGCGAGCCATCGGGGTTCTTCTTTTCAAAAGGCACAGTGAAGGCTGGCGAGGTGTCTCCTGGGAGTCCCTCCGTTCGCATACCGATGGGAGGGACTTGCGAGAAATTCCCTGCGGGGCCTTTATAAAACCTCTCCACGGCATCGGCGAATCCGGCGATGGCCAGATTAGGCCTGCTCAGCGTCAGGATGGCCACGCGGCAGTCGTTCTTGCCTTGCATGCCGTACAGCAGAGATATAGCAAGAACGCTATCGATAGTGGAGAAGTCACTATCGAAGAACGCTCCGGCGGACGGTTTTCCTTTTGCGAATTGCACGGTTGTTTAGGTAAGATCGAGACCTTGCAAGCGGCCTGTGGAATCGCCGAATTTATCCATATGAACTCCCATTCGGTCCATCATGGTGAGGAAGAGGTTGCACATAGGAGTTTCGCGGCGAACGACCATGCGGCGTCCAGTTTTAAACGTGTTGCCTCCGCGACCCGCTATGAGAGTGGGGAGGTCTTCGTGCAGGTGAGCGTTGCCGTCGGAAAGGCCGGCACCGTAGACGATCATCGAGTTATCGAGAAGAGTGCCATCACCCTCCTTGGTGCTCTTCATCTTTTCGATGAAACCGGCGAACTGGCGCACGTGATATTCATTGATCTTGCGAACTTTCTCCATGAGGTCGGGCAAGTTGCGGTGGTGAGTTAGAGGATGATGACCATCGGGAATATCGAGTTCGCGATAGGGACGCGAACTGCCTTCTCGAGTCATGAGGAAAGTGACTATGCGTGTCTGATCGGCCTGGAACGCGATGGCAATCATATCCGACATCAACTTGAAGTGTTCGCTGAAATCAGCAGGGATGCCATAAGGCTTGTCCATGCCAGGTTCAATCGGTGTGGTGTCTTTCTCGGCGCGCTCGATCTGGATTTCGACTTGGCGGATGGCAGAGAGGTACTCATCCAGTTTGCGGCGGTCGGTGGGGCCGAGAGACGATTCTAGCTTGTGAGTGCTTTCCGTGACGAAGTCGAGGATGCTGCGGCGGTAGACGGTTTGGCGTGCGCGCTCTTCCGGGGACATAGGCTGACCTGTGCCGAACATCCGTTCAAACAATGCACGGGGATCCAGCATTGGAGGGAGTGGTTGTGATTCGCCGCGCCACGCCAGATTGTTGGTATAGGCGCAGGAATAGCCGCTATCACAATCGCCCGCTTGCCGGGCGTCTTCCATGCCGAGCTCGAGGGAAGGGAAGCGCGTTTGCTTGCCAATTTCATTGGCCACGATTTGATCAAAGGAGATATTGTTCTTGATCTCCGTGAGTGACTTCTTTACCTGGACGCCCGTGAGATAGGAACCGCAGCAACGGCCATGATCACCGGCGCCGTCAAGAAGCGCGCGGCCTGTATTGTGGGTGAGGTTTCCAATCTGAAGAATGTCATCCTTAAATGGCTCGAGCGATTTCAGCGAACGTGGCATTTCCTGGAACTTGCCTTCATAGGTCGGGTTCCAGGAGTCCATGATCATGCCGTTTGGCACATAGAAGAAGGCCATGCGGACAGGCGCGCCCCCTGGTATGGTGCTGGAGGCGAAAGCTGGACTCATGGCATCGAGGAAGGGAAGCCCGATGGCGGCGCTACCGATTCCTCTCAAGAATGTACGTCTGGGTAGAGATTTCTTGGTGATCACTTGCTGGCTATCTCCTTGGTCTTGACGAAGGTTTTATCTTTGCGCTCGGTGACTAACTCGCCGCGCCGCGATTGGAAGGGCAGACTATGTACCACTTCGTAGATCAACGTTTGAAAATGTAAACCGTCGGCTTCCACGGTTTTGGTTATTTGACTGAGAGTGCGGTTGTCATAGGGCTGCATGCCGCGGCCCAATGCGTAGGTCATGACCTTTTCTGTGAGGCAGCGGGTAATTTGCGGCATGCTGTTCCCTTCGAGAACAGTACGCATCTGCGCAGCCGTCTCAAATGACTTACCGTTTGGCATAGTGCCGCCAACATCAACTGGGAATTTCCCATCCATGGTGCGCCACTTGCCAATAGCGTTGTAGTTTTCCAAGCCGAAACCGAGCACATCCATTTTGCTGTGGCACGAAGCGCAGACGGGATTGGAACGGTGTGCTTCTAATTGCTTACGGAGGGAGATATCACTGCCAACCTTCGACACATCGAGAGCGGGAACATCCGGTGGTGGAGGTGGCGGCGGAGTCCCCAGAACGTTGCTCAGAACATACTTTCCGCGAATGGTGGGAGAGGTCCGGTTGGGATAACTGGAAACAGCGAGCACCGCACCCTGAGTGAGAATGCCGCCGCGTTGATCTGTTGTTAAATCAACTTTTCGAAAGTCAGGACCTTTGACACCCTCAATGCCGTAAAACTTGGCGAGAGACTCGTTCAAAAACGTGTATCGCGCGTTAATCATTTCTGAGATGGGACGATTGCCGCTCAACGCATATTGAAAGAACATGCGGGTTTCGGTGCGGAGGTCTTCTTTGAGTTCAGAAGTCCACTCTGGGAACTTTACCGGGTCGGGCGTTATGGAATCGAGGTTGCGAACTTCAAGCCACTGGCCCGCAAAATTGTCAGCGAAAGCGGCGGCCTTCTTATCAGTCATCATGCGCTTGACTTGCGCATCTAGAATTGCCGTTTGATGAAGCTTGTTGGTTTCCGCCAGATTGAGAAGTTCTTCATCGGGCATAGAACTCCAGAGGAAGTAACTCAGCCTGGTGGCCAGTTCAACGTCTGATAAGCGGTGGACCTTGCCAGGATCGACAGGGTCTTGATCACGCTCAATACGGAATAGAAAGTCAGGCGAAACCAGCATCGCTTCTAAGGCAAGCTGGATGCCCTGTTCTGTCGATTGACCGTGCGCTTTGGCCATACCGACGAATTTCAAATACGACGCCACCTCTGCCCTTGTAACCGGTCTCCGAAAGGCGTTGTGTGCGAGGTTGGTGACAATTCGGTCCACGCATCGTGGTCCAGTAGCGGGGTCGCAGATGAGAATCTTTTTGCGGCTGGCCTTTTCGACCTTCGAGGGAAACGGACCCACAAACGTAATAGAGCCGATGTATTTGTTCTTTTTGTCGTTGTAGGCTTCTTTCGCGGTTGTGAAAGTTTTCACGAAATCATCGCTCAANNCCTTCGGAAAACGGATTGAAGTAAACCAACTTGGAAGGTTTCGTTTCCACGTCGATGGTGTTCAGAAGTTGGCCGTCCATGAAGAAAGCCATCTTTACCGGCTTGGCGTCGGCGGTGCGCTCACCTGGGAAACCGAAGCGCACAGTATAGTCGCCATCGAAATCAACTCGGTGGCTTGCTTCCACAGTGCTGTAATCCAGCCGGCGCATGGTTCGTGTTTTGAGATCGCAAGTGGTCTCAATCGGCTTCTTGGGCAATGGATCGGCACCCATGGCTCGGGAGGCAATGGTTTCGGCCGCGTTGAGATACTTCTCCATGAGAATTGGAGAGACACTCAAAATGTCGCCGATGTTGTCGAATCCGTAGCCGGAATCGTCAGTCGGGAGATCCTTCTCGGCGTGGAAATCGACCGATAGTAAGTCGCGAATCGTATTTCGGTATTCGTTGCGATTCAGGCGTTTGGCGGTGACGCGACCAGGATCGGGTTTGATGAGGGCGTCGGCTTTAT
>PMQB01000342.1 GCA_003169195.1 Bryobacterales bacterium | reverse complement strand
GGAATGATGGTGCATGCCGGTTCAGGACAAAACGAAGATGAGCGCAGCAAGGGCACACTGGTCAACGCGCTTCTCTATCGTTTCAAAAAGCTCTCATCCACCGGTGGCGAGATGCGCCCCGGCATCGTTCATCGCCTCGACCGCGATACCAGCGGCGTCATCGTAGTCGCCCGCACCGACGAAGCGCATCAATCGCTGGCCTCGCAATTCCATTCGCGCAGTGTTGAAAAAGTCTATCTCGCGCTGGTGCACGGCCACTTCGCCCGCCCGGAAGGCCGCATTACCGCGCCCATTGCTCGCGACCCCGTCAACCGCGTGCGCATGACAACCAAGTTGGCCACCGGCCGCTCCGCTCTTACCGAATACCAGACCCTCGAAACCATCGGCGCCTACTCTTATCTGGAGGTCCGCATCGGCACCGGCCGCACCCATCAAATCCGCGTCCACCTTGCCAGCCTGCGCCGCCCTATTTACGGCGACACCATTTATGGTGCACCCGCCGCATCGCTAGGCCGCTTCTTCCTGCACGCGCACCGTCTCTCGTTTGATTCGCCATCCACGGGTGAGCGCATTACTGTCGAAAGCCCGCTGGCCCCCGAATTGGCCGCGCTGCTTGCAACGCTGCGTCACAACACCGTTAATATGGATGTATTGAAATGAAGTCCCATGCCCGTTCCCTGTTGACGCTGGCCCCGCTCGCCCTTCTTGCCGTAGGCGCTGCTCTTCTTGCCGGACAACAGGAAGCCCCCAAACCCGAGACCGCCGACGATGGCATTATCCGCACCGGCATTACCCGCGTCAACATGCTGTTCACCGTCACCGACAAGCGCGGTCGCTTTGTCACCGATCTGAACCGCGGCGATTTCACCATCTTCGAAAACAAAAAGCCGCAAGCGATTAAGGAGTTCACGGCCGAAACAGATCTGCCCCTCCGGCTCGCCATTTTGATCGATACCAGCGGTAGCGTCAGTGATCGCTTTCATTTCCAACAGGAAGCGGCCAGCAATTTCATCAACGGCGTCATGCGCGACCAGGATAAGGCCATTGTTGTTAGTTTCGATACCGCTGCGGAACTGGCTGCTGACTTAACGGGAGACACGCGTGTTTTAGAAAAGGCCGTGAAGAACCTTCGCCCAGGCGGCGGTACTGCGCTTTACGATGCCATCTTCTTTGCCTGCAAAGAAAAGCTTATGCTCGATCAGCCCATGTATAAGTTCCGCCGGGCCATGGTGGTTTTAAGTGATGGCGATGATAATCAGAGCCAACACAGCCGCGACCAGGCGCTGGAAATGGCACAACGCGCAGACACCGTCATCTATACCATCTCCACCAACATCAGCCACGTAGAAACGGAAGGCGACAAAGTGATGCGCTACTTTGCCGATCAAACCGGCGGCGCTTCCTTCTTCCCGTTCCAGGCGAACGATCTCAATCAATCGTTTGAGAACATCGCCAACGAACTACGCCACCAGTACAACCTGTTCTATGCGCCCGAACCCTTAAACAACGACGGCCAGTATCACCATGTCTTGATCAAGGTACGGAACCGCAAAGACCTGATTGTCCGGGCACGCAAAGGCTATTACGCGCGCCGGCCTACATAACGCTTTAGCCGCAGCCGAGAACGAAACCGCGCTCTTCTTTATTAAACATCTTCCGCCCGTCCTGTTTCAGAGTATACTGGAAACTGCTTCCCCCGCTGAGATCTCCTGAAAGGACCCCCATGGACGAAAAAGAGCGTAGCCGCACATTGACCCTAACGCTGGGCCAAATCGAAAAACAATTTGGAAAAGGTTCCATCCTCCGCCTCGGCGCTAAGGAATCCATTGTTCCCGTTTCCGCCATTCCCACCGGGTCGATTTCAGTAGATTACGCGCTGGGCGTCGGCGGTTTGCCGCGCGGCCGTATCTGCGAAATCTTCGGCCCTGAATCTTCCGGTAAAACCACCATCGCCCTGCAGGTGGTAGCAGAAGCACAGAAAATGGGTGGCACCGCTGCCTTTATCGACGTGGAACACGCGCTTGATCCTATCTATGCCAAGGCCTTAGGTGTGGATGTCGACAACCTGCTTGTCTCGCAGCCCGATTACGCCGAGCAAGCACTGGAAATCACCGCCGCGTTGATTGCCTCCGGTTCCATTGACGTCCTGGTTGTCGATTCCGTCGCCGCGCTCGTGCCGAAAGCCGAACTCGATGGCGAAATGGGCGATTCCCACATGGGTGTGCAAGCGCGCCTCATGTCGCAGGCCATGCGCAAACTCACCGGCACCGTTTCTAAATCGAATACCTGCCTGATTTTCATCAACCAGATTCGCGAAAAGATCGGCGTCATGTTCGGCAATCCTGAAACCACCACCGGCGGTCGCGCACTCAAGTTCTATTCGTCCATTCGGCTCGACATCCGCCGTATTGCCGCTATCAAAGACGGCGAAACCGTCACCGGCAACCGCACCAAAATCAAAGTTGTGAAGAACAAAGTCGCTCCGCCGTTTCGCGAAGCGGAGTTCGACATCATTTACGGCGAAGGCGTTTCGCGCGAAGGCGATTTGCTCGATTTGGGCGCGGCTCACAACGTCATCGAAAAGAGCGGCTCATGGTTCAGCTACAAGGGCGAGCGCATCGGCCAAGGCCGCGAGAATGCCCGTCAGTTCCTCAAAGACAATCCCGATATTCGCACCAGAATCGACGTCGAATTGCGCAAAGCTCTCGGTTTGACGAAGAGTGCTGTAGTGGAAGGCGAAACGCCAACTCCTCCTCCCACGCCCATTGATACTGTTGTTCCCAAAACCGCAGCACGTGGCCGCTAGTTGATTTACACCGCTAGGCAGCCTCCTCGCTGCCTAGCGCCATTCCATTACATTCCGCGCATCCCCAGTAAAGATTCCCGCACCGTATCCCCTCTGCTGCCACGTCCAAAAGGTAGCGATATGAAAAACCAACTCTGTGCCATCACGGGAACTCTCCTGCTGCTCTCCGCCGTTCCCATGATGGCCACGCCACCTGCAAATGAACCGGGCACTCCTGCAACTGCCATCGTCACAGCCGAGGCAAAGCGCGGCAGAACCATTCCACCTCTTATGGCAGAAGACGTAGCGGTTAAGGAAGGCAAAGATAAGAGGATCGTCACCTCTCTTACACCTTTGAACGGTGCACCCTTACAGTTGCTGCTCATGATTGACGACTCAGCCGCCGCCAGTTTCAACACCGAGATCCCGGCCCTGAAGAGTTTCGTGAATGCACTACCGGCCAATGCAGAAGTGGCGGTCGGTTATATGCGGAATGGAATGACGCAAATGACCGCCGGTTTCACTTCCGATCACGCTTCAGCGGCTAACTCCATTCGTATAGCGAATGGCCCCGGCGGAGCTGACGTAAGCCCCTATGATTCACTTTCCGACGCCGTCAAAAAATGGCCTGCCTCTAACGGATCCCGGCGCGAGATCGTAATGATCAGCAGCGGTATCGAAGGGCTGGGCGGCGGGTTCTCGCCCGATAACCAATACGTGAACGCCGGTATTCAATCGGCGCAAAAGGCGGGCATCGTCGTCTACACCATCTACAGCCCGAGCGTCGGCCATGCCGGACACAGCTATTGGCGCTCAAGCTGGGGACAGAATTTCCTCTCGCAACTTTCCGACGAAACCGGCGGTGAGTTTTATCTTCTTGGCTTTGGCTCTCCCGTTTCTTTTGAGCCTTATCTGAACTCGATTCTGGATTCGCTGCAACATCAATATCGTTTGACCTTTACCGCGCGCTCGCAAGAGAAAGCGGGTTTGGAGGATGTTCACATTTCGGTAAAAGAAAAAGACGCTAGTTTAGCGGCGCCCGACAAGGTATTTGTTTCCAACTGAAACGCTCCAGTGTCCCGACGCACTATGCATTTGACAGAGGAACATAGCCTTGGATGCATTAGCAGAGTTTGGGACGGAAGAGACAACGGCGGAAGATCTGTCTTATCGCGGGTCTCGTTTTTCAGAGGTGCGGCAAGCGCTTTTCGCCAATCCATACCAGCAGGTCTGGGGCCGGCAAGGCGAATCACCGCTGCCTGTTTATGAAGTGACACTCTCGGGAGTCTTGCGCGGCGTGCTGCCTTTTGGACGCAGCGAATTCCGCAAAGCCACCGAACGCACCGTTGATTCCGGCGCAGACTTGCGTTGGGGATCAGACGGCAAAGGCTTTCGCCGCATCTTGCATCCGAACGGGGTCTGCCTCGTGGGTAAGTGGGAAATCACCGAACAGACATCATATTCTGGCTATTTTCAAAAAGACAGCGCGGCGCTTATGGTGGCGCGGTATTCCACCTGTTGCACCGAAACGCGGCGTGGGTTTAACCGTTCGCTCGCGATGGTAGGTAAACTTTTTCCGACCCTGGACACGAACCACACTATGCCGCTGCGTACCGCGAATTTCATCACGCAAGAAGATATTGGCGGCGCGCGGACCGACTACATCAACGATGCCGAACTTCGCAACGCGCCCGACACCACCGCATCGCGCCGCGGCGGCGGTGTCCCTATTTTGCTGGTTACAGGTAGCGTGTTCGCCAGTGCCGATAGCCAGCCCACGATTCGCCAGCTTTACCAGATTGCCGAACTTGGCAAGCCGGACGATCAGCCTACACGCGCGCCGCAATTCATGCGCCTCCTAGTCGCGCCCGAGCAGCCGAAAATCGAGGGTAGTCTTCTCGATTTCCGCGACGAAGTTATGGCGCAGATTTTTGATAAAGGCAACCCGCAACCCAAGCGCACCCTGCGCTTCAACATCGAAGTCACTGACGACGGCGTCACCACGGGTTTACCAGTGCTACAAAGGCGCACGTTTTCAAACTGGCGCAAGATTGGAACGTTGACGTTTGATGATGCCGTGGTTTCCTATAACGGCGATTTCGTCATCCACTTCAACCACCCTACTTGGCGTACCGATCGCAACAACCCAGCCACGGCTACGCGCATCAATGGCCGCAAAGTTCGCTGATCATCAGCTTTGCTCTATGCTGTTTCTGTGAGCACTGAACGCATTTTGCCCGAAGGCGGTTGGGCTGATAAAGAAAGCCTTCCCAAAGGCCCAAATGGCCGTTGTTTGTGCCGCTGGTGCCAATTGGAAGTACCGGCCGGACGCCAAACGTTTTGCTCGACGTTCTGCGTCGAAGAGTGGCGTCTGCGTAGCAATCCAACCCATTTGCGCGAGCGCGTATTCGAGCGCGACAAGGGCGTTTGCGCATTATGCGAAACCAATTGCGTTGCTGAATACGCCCACATTCGCAAGCTACGCGGCACCGCTCGTTTGAAGGCAGTGGCCGCTTGGGGTTTGAAGAATCGCAAGTCTCTTTGGGACGCAGATCATATTGTGCCCGTCGCTGAAGGTGGAGGCGAATGTGATTTGAGCAACATGCGTACTCTCTGCCTTAAGTGCCATCGGAGACGTCATGCCGAAGAAAGTCGATAACCTCAACGGCAGTCTCGAACTTCTCATTTTGGAGACACTCGATTATTCGCCGCAGCATGGATTCGGTATTGTGGCGCACGTCCACACGGCCTCAGAAGGTCTTCTGCGCGTGGAAGAAGGTTCGCTGTATCCCGCACTGCATCGCTTGGAACGCCAGAAATTGGTAGCGGGCTCGTGGCAGACTACCGAAAACAGCCGCAAGGCCAAGCTTTACACCATCACTGCCGCCGGCAAATTGCGCTTGACCGAAGTTCGTAAGCACTGGAAATCAGTAGCGAAGGGCGTGAAACTCGTTCTCCGTTTTCAGCGCGTTTAAACCGCTAACGTCCGCACTCTCGCTATGCGCAGTGCAAAATAACACAACAAACCCACTGGTCCAAACATAAAAGTCAGAATCAAACAGGGAATCACCAGCCAGTGTGAGATGCCGTGCGCTTGCGCATCGCGAACCTCCCACGAGCCAATGAAAAGATCGAAGCAAAGATAGTGAATCCAGCCAGCCAGCAGCACCCACCGATCGGAGAACAGGGTTGCCACGGCAGTAAGTGTGCCAAAGCCGCCGCCTTTGGTCTCTCCCCAGTGGCCGGCCAGCAGTACTGAATACGCAACCGCGAGCAAGAGCGGCAAAATTACTCCCGTGGTTAGGTAAGCAGCCCAGCGCTTACGTCCGGCTATCGCTAGAATGAACCAGCCAAGCAGTGCCGCGGAATTACAGATTGAAAAAATTTGATCAGCGCTCATGTAAAGCTTCCATCCTATAACCGTTGCGCTTTGTGGGAATCAGTGCGACAGTAGAAGCAATCAACCAAACAGCCAGCGCCATCAATGTACTGGAGCTAGGTTCGGCAATCGATTCACCTCTCAGTGCTTGCCAAATCAGTAAAAGATAGAGCGCGAGATAGCTGCCGGAAATGGCGAACACAAACGGCAGAGTACTCTTGCGGCGCCACCAAACCAAAAGCGGTATGATTTGCAGTGCATGCAGTCCTAAGAAGTGCGGAACGCGTAAGTCTCCATGTTGTTTGCTCCAACCAACTCCAGCGATGCCCGGGCCTCCGTCCGGTGCTCCCACTGTATGTGCCCCCGCCGCGGTCACGCTTTCATGCCGTGCCATGCTGGCACGCTGCGCGCTTGTTGGCATAGTCATTAGGCCTCCAGACGCCGAGCCCAAAACACTGATCAACATTCCCAGCCGCAGTGCCCACCCCCAAACTGGATCTTTGAATCTCTGCCGAAACAGCGCAACCGTAATCCAGACACTCAGCAGCCAAAGAATTCCAATGGATACTCCCATTACCAGAAACAACACCGCGTTTTCCGGTGTGCTGACGTTGAAATGGCTGGTTGTCCCACGCGCCGCTTGCAAATCAATGATGCCCACTTCAACTACTAGAATCAAAGAAAGCGCCGCCCCAATGATTCGCTTAGCGCGAAATTCCATGTATCGAAACAGCCACGCGACGGAAGCCGCGAAGATCGCGGTGGAAATGGCGAACTTTGCCGGCTTCATCCAAGCGGGCGCTCCCATGATCACGCGCGGGTCTATCGCTAAACCAATCAGCGTGAGCAAAAAATCAACCAACATGACAACCGCTGTAGCGGTCAGCACTTTGCTTTCGTTCCAAATCGAATAAACCATCACAGCCACCTTCCAATGTTGACTATGGCAACATTCTAGCACCGTTATGTTGACGGTGTCAACATGTTTCTTCGCACCTGAAACGTTCGTGCCGCGAAACTCACTCCCTTAGCGAAAGAAGCTAACCTATATCATCTGGACTTTGATGCCCTACTTTGAGCGCGGACTACAATTTCTTGGCTACGTTTACCTGCTGCGTGTGCCGTTGCTCGCGTGGATCGTGCTCGTCGCGCTATGGGCCGAGTCGTTTCCGAACACATCGGCCGAACCAATTCTACGCGGCATCTTTGATATCGCTTCCCCGCAAGCCTCGGTGATTGCTACGTTCGCTCAATTCGCAACGGTTACACTGGCGGCATTATTGGCCGGTACCAGCATGGGCGTTTCGGCGCGACTGGTGGTTTGCAACGCGCACCTGCGTTTTCGCGCTGCCCGGGTTGAGCTAAGTCGGGGATTAGAGTTGATCTTCCGAGTCGTGCCGCTTTTCTCGTTTGGAGCTGTTGTAGGAACAGCTCTGTGGCGTTCGGAAGCGCCATGGGCGGGTAAACTGCCGGGCGTCGTGCTGGGCGGCGGATTCTGGTACGTCTTCACAGTGGCGGCGCGCGATTTTGTCGACGCGCTGCATTCCCGCTTCGTGAGCAAATTTCAGGCAGGCGGTTGGCTGCCCCGCAACGAACCAGGCTACCTTGATCTTGAACGGGGCACGCTCCAGGGACGCCATCTGTTTGCTACGTATCAGTTCCTGTTGTCGTTCGCCGCGTATGCCACCTACTGCATTGTCTCCGGCGTCGATCTGGAAACGCGTGGCGGCCAATTCCTGGTGCCCACCTTGAGCCTCGTTCTGGTCATCCTTACTCTAGGTTGCTGGGGACTATCCGGCATCGCATTTTTTCTCGACCGCTATCGCGTGCCACTTCTGGTGCCGTTAGCGGTTTTTACTTTCTCCGGCGGACTGTTTCAACAGAGCGACTACTTTTATCAAGGGCTGCCGCGCTCGCCTAAAGCCACTTCCGTTTTAACGGCCGCAGATATTATCGAGGCGCATGAAAAAGGTCCCGACGCCAACACGCCCATCGTGTTAGTGGCCACCACAGGCGGCGGTATTCAAGCATCGGCTTGGACCGCGCGCGTACTCACTGGTTTGAATGAGGAAGTCTCAGTCCCAAGCAGCTTTTCTCATCACGTACGTCTCATTAGTGCGGTGTCCGGCGGCTCAGTCGGGGCCATGTACTTTACTGCGGCTTATGACAAAGGTGATGTGCCGAAGGACTTGGGGCCCCAGATCGTAGCCAACGCAGAACAATCCAGTCTCGACGAAGTGACCTGGGGCTTGGCTTATCCAGATCTTGTGTTCAGCATGTTTCCCTTACTCAAGGGAATTGGTGTTGCGGGTGGCAAAGTACGCACGGCCGACAGCGGCTTCATTTTTACCGATCGTGGCCGCATGCTCGAAACCAGTTGGCGCAAACGTATGCCGCAGAACCAGTCTGACTCCACCCTGAGTGATTGGCGCAGCGACGCGGCCATTGGTATTCGGCCCGCTGTGATCTTCAATTCGACTCTGGTCGAAACCGGCGACCGCTATCTGCTTTCCTCTACCGGCTTCATTGATTCCGCCGAGAACAAAGCCAAGCGCGAGCAGTTCCAAGGGCGCTGGGAGTTCTCGAAACTTTATCCCGATTCGGATCTGCGTGTGCGCACCGCGGCGCGCCTCTCGGCAACCTTTCCCTACGTCACGCCAGCCGCGCGAATGCTTCGAAACGACGAAACCCATAGCGAAGATGGACGCTTCTATCGCCCAGAACCGCACGCGGTGGATGGCGGCTATTACGATAACTACGGCATGGCCAGCCTGCTCGATTGGCTCGATAACGGCTTACAAGCCATTCCTGCGCGGCCCAAGATTCTGATCATTGAAATTCGCGCTGCGCCGACTAGCAAACAGGGACGGCCGCGCTCCTCTTCGTACGGCGCTTTGTTCCAACTCTCCAATCCACTCCAAACCATGTTCAACGTCCGCGGCACTGGTCAGCTTTCTCACAACGGACTCGATGAGAACCTGATGAACCGAATCTACTCGCCAAAACTCTGCGAAGCGACATTCGAATTCAACAACACCGATGCGCGCGGCTGTCCGCGCAACGATCCACTGAACTGGCATTTGACTCCCGATGATGTTCGCGCGGTGCAGAGCGCCTGGGCCAACTCAGATTCCATTCAGGAAAACATTGCGCGTGTGAAAACGTTTCTGTCAGGCGGCGCATGTCCTCAATAGATACGGAAGAAAAGCTTCCACCTCTGTGGGGCAAATCGTATTGGTGGACACGCACGGGTGCATTGCTTGGCTTGGCTTCTCTCATCACAGGGTTGGTGATGGCGAGTCTGCTGGGCGTACATCTTGGCCCCTGCGGTTTGCCGCATCAAATCACCAACCCTACGCTCGCCGTGGAAGTAGCCGGTGAATGGGACGACATTGTGGCCATGGTGGGCCCTTGCGAGGCGGTCCATTGCCATCAGAGCAAAGACGAAAATGCATGCTTTGCGGACGGCGGCTGCAAAACGATTTGCCCGGATAAAGTGGCGGCTCTCAGTTTTGAGCAGTATCTCGATTTCGGATTCATCATCGTTTACTGGTTGTTCTTTTTGTACCTGGGTGTAGTGAATTGGCGATTCTGCTATTCGACACGCTTTCCTGTCTTCACGCAAGTTTTAGGAAAGGTGGCGGGTGCAGTGACGGTTGTTGCTGGATCAATTGGTGCCCACGCCGATTGGCGCGAAAATCAATCCATTCTGCAGGCTTTGAGTGAGTTGCATTTGATGGCAGGCCCGGTGCCGCTGATGCGTGATTTTGCGTTTACCAAGTGGCGGCTGCTGTTCCTGGCGATTGCGGCAGCATCGCCGATCTTCCTGTTCTGGTCGGGCAAAAGCAATTCAGCCGATGCCCGGCCCAGTGCTTTTTCACACGTGCTTTCCTGGATCACGGCGTTGCTCGCTTTCAGTACCGGCTGGACCGGGTTCCTGGCTTGCGTCTTTGGCGACGATCATCGGTTAGAGGTTGGAACGCAGCGCTTGAACTTGGTGATTCTGTCCGCTATGCTGACGCTGGCTACTGCTCAGTATTGGCGCGGGGGTACGCTCGTCGCGTTAGACAAATTGGCGAAGCTGCCGGTGCTTTCGTTCTTCGCTACGCTTTTTTCTTCAGAAAAAGACTGATATGCCATTAATCTTCCTTCAGAACGGTCGATTTCCCGAACTTTTCAAAGTGCGATATTGTCTTAACAGGTGATATGGATCTCTCTACGCTTGGCTTTGCGATGGGTTCGGCCTGGCTTTCAGGCATAAACCTGTACATGACCGTGCTCACACTGGGACTGTTACAGCGCTTTCATCTGGCCAATTTGCCGGGTGACTTAGGATATCTGGCACATACCTGGGTCCTGATTCTAGCGGGTGCGCTGGCAGCGGTTCAGTTTGTGGCCGACAAGATTCCCGCGGTGGATTCTGTGTGGGATGTTGTGCATACCTTTATCCGCATTCCGGCTGGAGCGATTCTGGCAGCTGCGGCGTTTGCCCATCTTGATCCCGGCGTGCGCTTGGTGGCGTTGCTCGTTGGTGGCGGTATTGCGCTCAGTTCGCATAGCGCGAAGACGGCGACCAAACTGGCGGCGAACGCTTCGCCCGAGCCTGTTTCGAACGTGGTGTTGGGTCTCGGCGCAGACGCGGTTTCCATCGGCGGCAGTGTGTTGATGGCGTCTCATCCGGTTCTTATGATTAGTCTGGTTGTCCTCGCGGTACTCTTTTCAGTGCTGCTTATTCGCTGGATTTTCCGCATGATGCGCAGGCTGTTTAAGCCGCAACCCAAAGAATCCATGGCCTGAGGTTATGAGCGAGAACGTTACTCATCATCGCAACACGATTGCGGAATGGGCCGTCACCATTCTGCTGCTGTTGTTTGGCACGTCATCGCTGGCGCAGCCGTTTGTGATTCCCACCAGTTCCATGGAAGATGGTTTACTGATTGGCGATCACTTGATTGTCGACAAGCTGGCTTTCGCGCCGGCTGGTTCGTTCAGCAAATACATATTGCCTTATGAGGAACCGAAGCA
>PMQB01000504.1 GCA_003169195.1 Bryobacterales bacterium | reverse complement strand
ATCGGCACGTTTTATCAGCAGGATGTTGACCTGGACAAATTGTTCATGGATGTGGCGGCGTACAACCAGCGCGTGATGGGGCCGGGGCATGTGGTTAACGTAGTTGATGAAGCGATCAAGACAGCGCTGGCGCGGAGCACCGTTGCGCACATTACGATTCCGAAGGATATTCAGGAATGGACGAAATCGAAAGGTGAGGCGTCTTCCGCGAATATTAGCCACCATAGCGGCGATGTATTTGTGACTCCGCGTGCGGTTCCGTCGGATCAATTGCTGAAGCAAGCGGCAACTTTGATTAATAAGGGATCGAAAGTGGCGATCCTGGTGGGGCGGGGATGCCTGGGCGCGCGGGAGGAGGTGTTGGCGCTGGCGGAAGCGGCTGGCGCTCCGGTGATCAAGGCACTGCTTGGCAAAGCGGTCATTCCCGACCGTAGCGCATACACAACAGGCGGCCTTGGCTTGCTGGGCACAGCTCCTTCGCAAGATGCGTTGCAAGAGTGCGACACGTTCATCATGGCGGGGACGAGCTTCCCTTACATAGAATTTCTGCCGAAGCCGGGGCAGGCGAAGAGTATCCAAATTGATGTGGACCCGACGCGGATTGGTTTGCGGCATCCGGTGGATGTTGCGCTGGTGGGCGATTGCCGGATTGTGCTGCGCGGCTTGATTCCGCTGGTGGAACGAAAAAAGAATCGGAGTTTTCTGGAAAAAGCGCAGAAGCGGATGAAGGCTTGGAACGAGTTGATGGACGAGCGCGGCACACGGAGCGATATGCCGATGAAGCCGCAAGTAGTGACGTATCACTTGAACAAATTGCTGGCGGACGATGCGATTGTGTCGTCGGATAGCGGGACGATTGCGACGTGGTCGGCACGCTATTTGGATATGCGGGATGACATGAAGTTTTCGCTCTCAGGGTCGCTGGCCACGATGGCGAATGGGTTGCCTTACAGTATTGGCGCGTCGGTGGCGTATCCGGGCCGACAGGTGGTTTGTGTTGTGGGCGATGGCGGGCTGACGATGTTGATGGGTGAGATTGCCACGCTGGTGAAATACAAATTACCAGTGAAGGTAATTGTCATTAAGAACAACGTGCTAGGCGAGATCAAGTGGGAGCAGATGGCGCAGGAAGGGAATCCGCAGTATGGTGTGGAACTGCAGCCGATTGATTTTGCCGGGTTCGCGCGCTGTTGCGGAGCGGCCGGCTTCACGATAGAAGATCCGAAAGATGCGGAGGCGATTCTGCGCCAAGCGCTGGCTCATCCGGGGCCGGTGGTGGTGGAGGCTGTGGTTGATCCGAATGAACCGCCGCTGCCGGGCAACATTACGGCGGAGCAGGCGGTGCATTTTGCGGAGGCGTTGGGCAAGGGCGAAAAGGACCGCTGGAAGATCATCAAGACGGTGCTTGAAAACAAGGTGAGGGAAGTTATCTAGGCTGCGGCCACAATGTTGCAGCTTTCCCAGCTACGCTCGCCTATTCAAGAAGTGGACCTGGATATTCGCGAAGGGCGCTTTCAACAATGGCTGGCTTTGTGCGCCGGGTTGTCGAGCATTCTAAGCGGACTGGAAGTTGGGTACGAACATTATCGCGGCAGCTATAGCCGTCGCGTTATGTACACGCCGGTGATTCTAAGCGGCGTGTTGGCCGGGGCAAGTGTCTGGAGTTTTTTTAGCAGAACGGTGGCGCGATCTGTGCTGCCTGTTGTTTCGGTGGTGACGTTGGGAGACGGGCTGCTGGGCTTCTACTTTCATGTGCGCGGCGTGAAGCGGAAGCCGGGAGGATGGCGGCTGCCCATTGTGAACATGGTGATGGGGACGCCTATTTTTGCGCCGCTGCTGTTTGGAGTGAGCGCGTATCTTGGGCTGATTGCTTCGTTTCTGCGGCGGGGCGAGTAGGGCGGGGAAGTGCGACTGCCTCGTCCGGCGCATGCGAAGCATTGGGGCANNGCGGCTTTCTTCAGCGGGTTCGAAGCTTGGTATTCGCATTACAAAAACAATTTTCGGTATAAGGCGCAATGGACGCCGGTGATTATTGCGCCTTTGCTGATGGGGGCGGGGATCTCTGCGGTGCGGCGGCGGCGGAGTGCGCATACTTGGCTGCCAGCTCTTTCGGCGCTGGCGATTTTGGATGGGGCGGTGGGATTTTTCTATCACGCGCGCGGAGTGCTGCGGAGGCCGGGTGGATTGAAAAAGCCGATCTATAACATCATCTATGGGCCGCCGGTTTTTGCACCGCTGCTGTTTGCGGCGAGTGGATTTTTGGGATTGCTGGCGAGTTTGCTGGGAAGAGAGAAGCGGGCGTGAGCGTGGGAGAACAGCGGCTCTTGAATGTAACGGCGGTGGAGCAGCGGGCGCAGCCGGGCTATTATCCAGGGTTCAGCACGCTGAAGCAACAAAAGTTTTGGGATGCGAAGACGCGCGCGGTGATTTTGGACCGAGTGCAAAATGTGCCCCCGATTCGATTTTTCAGTGGAGAGGAAGCCGGGGTGTTGGAGGCGATTTGCGAGCGCGTACTGCCGCAAGACGACCGCGACGATGCGCACAAGATTGCGATTGTGCCGCAGATCGACAGACGCCTTTATGAGGATTCGAAGAATGGCAACCGCTATGAAGGAATGCCTGGTGACCGGGAGGCATTTCGGTTAGGCATTCAAGCGATAGATGAGATGTCGAGAGAGGCTCATGGGCGGGGCTTCCGCGAGATTGGAGTTCGTGAGCAGGATGAGATTCTGCTCTCGCTGCATGATGCGAAGCCAAGCGGCGCGCATGAGATTTGGGAGCGCATGCGAGTGGACCGGTTTTGGGCGCTGCTGGTAACGGATTGCTGCGAGGCGTATTATTCGCATCCGTTTGCGTGGGACGAAATTGGTTTTGGCGGACCGGCATATCCGCGAGCGTACATGCGGCTGGAAAGAGGGGAAGCGGAGCCATGGGAAGTGGACGAAGAGCGCTATGAGTGGCAGGCTCCGGAGGAATCTCTTTCTGACGGCTATACGCCGCTGGGGCAAGTGAGGGAGGGCGAGCGTTGAAGTCGCCTCTGTTTGGAGAGTTTCGAGGGGCGAACGGCAAGCCGCACATGCTGGGACCGATCCAGCACATCGATGCGCCGATGAATCGGTTTGGCGAAAATGAGCAGGTTGATTATGTGATTGTCGGACTTGGGGCAGGCGGCGGTGTTCTTTTGCAACGCCTGGCGCGCGCGGGGTTCCAGGTGATTGGCTTCGATGCGGGGCCGTTTTGGGATACGGAGCGCGATTGGGTGAGCGATGAGAAAGGCTCGCACCAACTTTACTGGAACGACATACGCGTGAGTGGCGGGAAGCATCCGTTGGCGTTTGGCGATAACAATAGCGGGAAAGGAGTGGGCGGCGGAACGGTGCATTGGGCGTCGTTCACACCGCGACTGCATCCCTCGGATTTTCGAACTTATTCAGAAGATGGCGTGGGTGCGGATTGGCCAATCTCTTACGCCGATCTCAAGCCGTACTACGAATTGCTTGAGCGAGAGCTGCCGGTTTCGGGGCCGTCTTATTATCCGTGGGGCGATCCGCATGGCTATCCTTATGGTCCACATCCGATGGGCGGGGTGGGCGACATGCTGATTAAGGGATGCAGCAAGCTGGGGATCGGCGTTTCGGCTGGGGGACCGGTNNATTACGCATGTGCCGGACGCGATTGAACATGCCGCGGAGATTCGTCCGAATTGTATGGTTTCGCGCATTCAACTTGGGAACGATCGCCGCGTGACCGGGGTGAGTTATCTTGATGCGGACGGGCGCGAGCGTTTTCAAAAAGCGAAGGCGGTGGTGGTGGCGGGATACGCGATTGAGACGCCTCGGTTGCTGCTAAATTCTGCTTGTCCGGGATTTGAAAATGGGTTGGCGAATTCGAGCGACACGGTGGGCCGGTATTTGATGGCACAGGCGGGCAATGTTGTTTCGGGGCGGTTTGAAGAGATGGTGCGCATGTATAAGGCTCCGCCGGCGCATGCGTTGACGGAAGAGTTTTATGAGACCGACCCTAAACGCGATTTTGCGCGCGGGTTTGCGATTCAGACCGTGGGGCCGCTGCCCATTGCGTTTGCCAAGCAGATGATGACGGCGAAGGGTGCGTGGGGCTGGGGACTGCGGCGCGTGATGATGGATTACAACCATTGGGCGTCGTTCGGATTTCTTGGGGAGATTTTACCGCACGCGGAGAACCGGGTACAACTGGCCGAGGAGAAGGATGCGTACGGGCTTCCGGTGGCGAAGGTGACGTTCAACCTTCACGAGAACGATAAGAAGCTGATTGAATTCGGCAAGAAGAAAACGATGGATGTGATGTGGGCGGCCGGTGCGCAAGAGGTTGTGCAAGAGGCACGGTACGCGCATTTGGTGGGTGCGGCACGTATGGGCAGCGATCCGAAGAGTTCGGTGGTGGATCAGTTCGGGCGTTCGCATGACGTTGCGAATTTGTTTATCTGCGATGGCAGTATTATGCCGACGCAGGGTTCAGCGAATCCTGGACTGACGATTATGGCTCTGGCGGCGCGCATTGGGGATTACTTGATAGAGCAGGGAAGTCGGGTATTCGATTCGAGTGTTAGGGAGATGAATGCGCCGAAGATACGGCGGGATCTTTCGCCGCCGGATACCTGGGGCCACGGCATGCCGACGTTTTAGGAGTGGAAGGTGCGATCAGAGCCGCAGATTGAAAGTGTGGAAACGGTTGTCTATGAGTTCCCTACCGCGACGCCGGAATCGGACGGAACTTTGGAGTGGGACAAGACGACGCTCGTGGTGGTGCATGTGACGGCTGGCGGCGTGCGAGGGCTGGGCTACAGTTATGCGGATCGAGCGGCGGCGCAATTAATCAACGACTCGCTGGCAGGGAAATTAGTTGGCTATGATGCGCTGGCCACGGGGGCGGCTTGGCGCAAGATGGTGGACTTGATTCGCAATCTGGGGCGGCCGGGTGTTGCTTCGATGGCGATTGCGGCGGTGGATAATGCGCTATGGGATTTGAAGGGACAACTGTTGCAGGTGTCGGTGGCTGAGTTGCTGGGGCTGGTGCGAACCGGTGTGATGGCGTATGGGAGCGGGGGGTTTACTTCTTATTCGCATGAGCAATTGCGCGAGCAACTGGGAGGATGGGCGGCGGCGGGTTTGCGCGCGGTGAAGATGAAAATTGGCCGGGATGCGGAGGCCGATGTTGAACGAGTGCGAGTGGCGCGCGAGGCGATTGGCGACAAGGTGC
>PMQB01000025.1 GCA_003169195.1 Bryobacterales bacterium | reverse complement strand
AAGGGAGCCGCAGTCACGATTCTGGACGCTGATCCGAACAAGCCCGTGTCGGCCTGGGCGAAGCGAGGAAACTGCCCAGCTAATATCTCCGTTCTGGCTGACATCTCCGAGACGACGATCATCGACGAGATAGAAGCCGCGGCATCGAAGACACCTTTCGTGGTGGTGGATCTCGAAGGTACTGCGTCGATGATGGTCGCTTACGCAATCAGCCGCGCCGACCTGGTCATCATTCCAATTCAGGGTTCACAGTTGGACGCCGAGCAAGGCGCGAAAGCAATTCGGCTAATCAAACAGCAGGAACGAGCGTTTCACCGTTCGATACCATTTGCTGTGCTCTTCACGCGGACAAACTCCGCGATCAAGCCTCGGACGTTGTTGCATATTCAGGAAGAGTTTTCCACGCATGGCGTCCGCTCATTTGAATCGCAGCTAAACGAGCGCGAAGCCTTCCGAGCGCTGTTCTCATTTGGCGGTACGCTCGAAACTCTCGACCCTAAGCAGGTGGGCAATCTTGAGAAAGCAATTGCAAACGCGCGCGAGTTTGCCGCTGAGGTCGTCGCGATTCTCCGTGGCGAGGCCGCTCCGCAGCCTGAACAGAGACAAGAAGAGGTGGTGACCCATGGCGGATAGAGCAGGATTGTTCAACGACAAGGATGACTTCGACGTTTCGGGCTTCGCACCGAAAAAACCGCCGCCAGCCGCGGCTTCCTCAGCGCCGCCAGCGGAAGTGGTTCGAAGCGTTTCAGAGGGTGCGTTTCAGAGCAGGGAAGCTATTGATGCAGTGCCGCAATCCATTCGCACATTACGACAACGGCGACGCCGGACTGGCCGCAATTTGCAGTTGAATCTCAAAGCTTCAGCAACATGGATGGAAGCTTTCTATAAAATCTCAGAGTCGGAACGGTGGACGCTGGGCGAAACCTTCGAGCGGGCGATCGCAGCCTTACAGCGCGAGTTACTTCAGAAATGAAACGGACGAAGGACGACAGACAAGGGAAACTGGTAAGCGCAGCGGAGATCGTTCCGTCGCTGCCGGCGAAGCTCCGACGCGAATTAACACTTTCGCGCGTCGGTCAGAAACTACTCTCGGCGTCAGTCAACATTCGACAGACACCGCCTGAGGACATCGCTTATCAGCACACCGTTTTGTGTCAGACCTCTATGCCGTATCGCTCAACGAGCGCGCGCACCTGGACGAGACGAAACGGTAAGGTCATTCTGCATATGGAAGCGGGGTCTGGCCTTGATCCCGTGAATGAAAAGTACATAGAGCTGCCTTTGCCTTACGGGCCCAAAGCGCGGCTCATTCTGCTGTACTTGAACACTGCCGCGATTCGGACTCAGTCCCGAGTGATTGAAGCGGAAGGCAGCATGACGTCATTCATCCGAGAGCTTCAAAGCGGACGCGAGCCGAATGGGGATGAAATCAAAAAGTTCCAGCAGCAACTGCGAGCACTGGCTAAGGCAAGGATCAATCTCGGTGTCGTTGATAGTCAGCGATCGCTCGATGGCAAGCTCGACATCGTTGAGAGCTTTGACGTGTGGTTTTCGAAGGATACGCGGCAGCGTGTGCTCTGGACCAGTACAGTTGAGCTGTCTCAAAAGTATTTCGACACGCTCATTAAGCATGCTGTTCCGCTCGATCCACGCGGGATCGCGGCGCTCTCCCATAGTGCCCTCGCTCTTGATCTCTACACCTGGCTAGCGCAGCGCTTGCATCGCATCGGGAACAAGCCAGAGCTGGCCACATGGGCAAATCTGCAAGAGCAGCTTGGGGATAGTTATAAAGAAATCCGGATGTTGCGGCGCGCGGTGAACAACGCACTGGCCGATGTGAAGACTCAATATCCAGACGCCCACTTCGAAACGGACCAGCGCGGCATCACACTTTTCAATTCGCCGCCTCCCGTTCGTCGCAAACTGGTGCAAATCGCGGGCTCTTAAAATCACGGGTACTTTGTCACGCCTCGGCGCACGGTGGGCAGGTAAGATGCCGATCAATAGTAGGCAAATTGTCAGGCGGAAAAAGCCGCTTATTCTCTAGGGGAGAACGGCGGCGATTTAGCAGCGAGTCACGGGTACTTTGTCACGCCCTCAGTTCTTAGAGAGAGGAAAACGTCTGTGGAAATCGCTAATTATCCACGGGTACTTCATCACGGATTTCACGGGTAGTTGGTCACGATTCAAAATCACGGGTACTTTGTCACGCAAACCTATAGTGGTTACGAAGCCGGAGCAATTCACGGGTACTTGGTCACACAAGCCTATAGTTGTACCTTTAGCTTCCTGTAATCGGCACACCCGAGTTGTGGAAATAATTAGAAACGCAGTTTCAGAATAAGGCCCGGCCTCTGGCCGAACATCAAAAGGCCACATGGGGAGCTGCCCGCTCCCCAAACCCCTAAAAAATGAAAGCCTAACGGCCATCCTCAACAAGTCGCTACGCTCCACTCATTAAAAGGAGCGCCGCGCCTTGGGTCGAAGCGATCCACCGTCTGATAGCCCAATTCGCGCACAGAACGCACCAGGGCGTTGCGGTAGACGTCGAATAGGGCCAGCCCGCTGTCGATTCGATGTAAGTGGCCTGGAACGTTATTAGGTCGGATCAGCGGCGACCAATCGGGACCCCAAAATAATAGGCGAACGGTACCATAGAAGAGGAGGCTGATTGGCGACAATTAAAACGCCCGGCGATGGGTAAAAGTAGTTGTCGCCAGACAGGAGGCCGTTTGTGAGTGATCTTGCCGTTGAAGTGAAACCAAAGAGCAAAATTCCACGTGCGGAGATCCAGCGCCGCCGTGAGGCTTTGCGTCAGGCGGACGCTCACAATCGCATCGAGGGTCAGTATCCCACTGCGGAAGGCTCCGCTATTTTCGAAGCTTTCATTTGTGGCGAGATCGAGCGCGATGAAATATTGCCACGCCTTCATGCGCTTTATCGGCATATCTAATCTTTGCCAGGGTACACGCTACAGGACGGATCAACCCTCAAAAACAAACTCCGGGCGACAAGCCATGCAGCGCTTGAGGCAGCCGAAACGGAATAGAACAACACGATTTTGCTTGGAATAACCACAACATCGCAACGACCGAGCCGGGTTATAAAATTAACGTGCGGCTGGCTGGTGTTGCCGGTGAGCAGTTCATGGCGCGAACGAAAACAGCTATCCTGATCGGGCAAACGCGCGATTTACCAGAACCTCCACCCGAGCCAGGACAGGACTTTACCCTTGCCCCGGCTTCATGGTTGTCTAGCGCCGCCGATTGAGTTTCTCATAGCTGCGGCTCCCGTCGGCTATTTGGGGTCTGTGCGCAGCCGGTGCGGACGGGAATCGAGGTTCACGAAGCGTCTCGGCACGTACACGGGACGATCTTTGATCTCTTCAA
>PMQB01000003.1:9639-10675 GCA_003169195.1 Bryobacterales bacterium | reverse complement strand
TTAGGGCTCTATTTCGACTATTCGAAACACCGAATCAACGGCGAAACCCTGAAATTGCTCGTCGAATTAGCCGAACAATCGGGCCTGCGTCAGCACATCGACGCGATGTTTAGAGGCGACAAGATTAATGTGACCGAGAAGCGCTCGGTCCTGCATGTCGCTTTGCGCGCTCCGAAAGGCGAGCAGTTATTTTCCGATGGTATCGACGTGGTACCTGAGGTTCATGCGGTGCTCGACAAGATGGCCTCGTTCGCCCAACAGGTACGCAGTGGTGCGTGGAAGGGGCATACGGGAAAGCGCATCAGAAACGTGATTAGCATTGGGATCGGTGGCTCTGATCTTGGACCTGTAATGGCATATGAGGCGCTGAAACATTACAGTCAGCGCGACATGACATTCCAGTTTGTTTCTAATGTCGATGGGACAGACTTTGCTGAGGCGACACAGGGTCTTAACGCAGAAGAGACGCTGTTCATCATATGCTCCAAGACATTCACGACACTGGAGACGATGACGAATGGCCACACTGCCCGGGCTTGGGCCCTCAAACAGTTAAACGATGAGAAGGCAGTAGCAAAACACTTTGTCGCCGTCTCAACTAATACTGCCAAGGTCGTGGAGTTCGGCATCGACAGCGCTAACATGTTCGAGTTCTGGGACTGGGTAGGTGGGCGGTACTCCATGGATTCGGCCATCGGGCTTTCTACCATGATCGCCATTGGTTCCGATCATTTCCGAGCGATGCTCGCAGGCTTTCACGCGATGGATGAACATTTCCGTACCGCCCCGTTTCATCAGAACCTGCCGGTACTGATGGGTCTGCTGGCCGTTTGGTACAACACGTTTTTTGACTCACAAACGATAGCCGTTCTGCCGTATGAACAATATCTCAAGCGTTTCCCCGCTTACCTCCAACAATTGACCATGGAGAGTAACGGTAAACACGTCACAGTCGAAGGTAAACGTGTCAACTATCAGACTGGGCCAATCTATTGGGGAGAACCCGGTACCAATGGACAACACTCTTTCTATCAGC
>PMQB01000003.1:0-9565 GCA_003169195.1 Bryobacterales bacterium | reverse complement strand
ACACCTGAGTGGCTTGTCCCGCACCGCACCTTCGAAGGCAATCGGCCATCGACGGTGATCTTAGCGGAAAAGCTGACGCCTGAGACTCTAGGTAAGTTAATTGCACTCTATGAGCACAGCGTCTTTACCCAAGGCACGATCTGGCAGATTGACTCTTTTGACCAGTGGGGCGTGGAACTTGGCAAGGCGTTGGCGAATCGCATCATCCCAGAACTTTCAGCCGCTACGGAAACTGAGCTAAAGCATGATAGTTCTACGAATGCGCTGGTTAGAAGATACCGCAAACTCAGAGCCAACTTGAACGAATAGCGCGATCAAAAGTCCATGCGCGAGATGCTCAGTTTTCGCATCATCGCGTTCAGAGTGGTCCGATGGAGCCCCAGCTTAGTGGCGGCCGCTGTGACAACTCCATTACTCTCGCGAAGAACTCTTACGATGTAATCGCGTTCCACTTGCTGAAGCGTCGCGCTGCTATTGGGCTCGCTAGCATCTTCGTGTATTTCGTTCAGGGGGGCCCGAAGGCTCGGTCCCTTTGAAAGAATCACCGAACGTTCAATGAAGTTTTCAAGCTCTCTGACATTCCCTGGCCAATGCCAACTCACCAGTGCTTCCATGGTTTCAGTCGGGACCTTCTCAATGTGCCTGTCCATCCTTGCCGCATACTTCTTTGTGAAGTGCCGCACCAGTACCGGTATATCTTCAGGGCGGTCGCGGAGCGGAGGAGTCGTAATAGGAAAGACTTTCAATCTGTAATAGAGATCGCTTCGAAAGAGCTTCTCGCCCATCATTTGATTAAGATTCCGGTTAGTGGCTGCCAAGAGCCGCACGTCGATCGGAATCGTGCGCGTTCCGCCCAGCCTCTCGAATGATTTTTCCTGTAAAGCACGGAGCAATTTCGGCTGCAGCTCAATCGGAATATCGCCAACCTCATCCAGAAAGAGAGTCCCTTTATGTGCCATTTCAAAGCGTCCAATCTTTTGTGTCAAAGCTCCAGTAAAGGCGCCTCTCTCATAGCCAAACAATTCGCTCTCTAAAAGTCCCGTCGGAATGGCGGCACAGTTCAAAGTAACGAAAGGGAGGTTACGGCGGGGGCTGATCTTGTGAATAGCGCCGGCGATCAACTCCTTGCCGGTGCCCGTTTCACCCAGGATCAAGACGGTGGCATCCGTTGGCGCAACTAGTTCCACCTGGCCCATCACACGCTTCATCACCACGCTCGTTCCGACAATATCGGCGTAATCGCCACGGGCATCGTTCGATTCCTCTTCAAGCGTCTCAAGACGATCACGTTCTCGCAAGTCTTGCACAAAAGTGATCCAACGGAAGGGAGACAACTTCAAAAGGGCGGTAGTAACCATTACTGGAACGCGTGTGCCGTCTTTCTGAATCAATTCTTTTTCAAAAGGAGTGGAGGCGCCAAATCGTAATTCTTCCTCGTGCGCTAACTCGTCCAGAGCGAAATATTCGGGCGGCGTGAGATCAGGCCAGTGCAGACGGCCCTCTTGCAAATCCTCTCGCGTGTAGCCTACTATCTGGAGAAATGTATCATTCGCTTCCGGTATATGATCGTACTCACCCGAGACAATGCCGGCTATGGTTGATTCGGCGCGCAATGGTCGCAAGCGCCCGCGCTCACGGCTTAATTTCTCGTCTGTTTTGTGACGGTCGCTAAAATCTCGCGTCACTGCCGCAAAACCCTGCAAATCACCGGTCTGGTCCTTGACGGCTACCATAATAACGTTGGCCCAGAAGCGCGAGCCATCCTTCTTCACGTTCCAGTCTTCGTTACCAACATGGCCTTGGGCTGCGGCGCGGTTTAGCTGTTCTTGCAGCTTGAAGCGGAGCGGCTTTTCGTCAGGGTATAAAACACTTACTTGCTTGCCGATCACGTCAGTGGCGCGGTAGCCGTAGATGCGCTCAGCTCCGCCATACCAGGCGGCAATGCGACCCTCGGCATCTATCAAGTACAGAGCGTAGTCCTGCACCCATGCCGGAATGGAGTACGCCGAACTACCTTCCGTTTTTTCAGGTGCTCGCCCGTCTTGCAATGCGACAAAATGTCGCAAGGGTAAAACCTTCGCTTTAGCGATAAACTTAACCGCGCGTAAGCTGGCATCGCGCGCCTTCAATTCGAGCGTTCCTACTTGCTCCGCTTCCACTTCTAAAGCTTTCCAAAGCTGAGAAACGTGCGGCTTGAAAGCGGGTTGCGCAAATTCCGCCAGTTGGCGTCCAATGATGTCCGTCCGGGTTAAACCTAATAACTTGCCTGCCCCAACGCTGGCGTCCCGGCAATTGCCTTGATCATCCGCGATCACAATCGGTGCATAGGAATGGTAAACGACGGAGCGAAAAAGTTGTTCGAGCTCTTTCGGACCATTTATTGTGAGCCAGCGAGCTACTTGTGGTTGCGAGGCTATGGAGTCCAGTTAGTGTTTCTCCTTTGCCCCGATCGCCCAAACCGGCAATCTAACGAGAGCGTTTGCGCGTCCTCCACAAAGAAGAACCTGAAAATTTAAGTTTATCACCCACCGACGATAAATTGCAATCAGACTGACCGTATTTGATCAAAGTATTCGTCTGCTTGTATTACGGCTTTGTTTCAACGGAGGTCGGCGGCCTAGTTGCGAGTGTTGACAGATAAGGTGAATTGAATGATTTGGGCGGCAAACTCGCGACCCAAGACATTTCGAGGCCTTGAAATGCGCGGCTGTTATTGAGGACGGATTGCGCTTTAAAACTGCATATCCCAAAAAATCGTCCGACCGTATCCGATCGTTTGACCGCGAGCGGCCATTTGACGGCGTAGATCCATGGGGTCTTTTCGAGCTATCTCCAATCCCTTCTGGCTATCGCGCAATGGGTGCGAGATTGCAGCCTTGCTGTATAGGAAAACAAAAATGCCGCTAGCCAGTCTTGGAGTCACAGTATTCACCATTGCGATTGGTCTTTACCTGATCCGAAGATTCTTGCTCATGACGTCTCGCATCAATTGGATCTTTAACATTACGGTGGCTGCTACGGTTTGTATATGGCTGGTACAAGCGAGTGGCTTGTGGGCAAACTTACTCAGACTTCGCGTTCCCCGCTAACCAGTCCGAACTTCGCGGCCACTATCGCAACCAGCTTCTGACGAGAGACATATTTGCGCCCGTGGCAACCCAAACAGAACACGCGCAATCTGCACATAATGGCCCCGTCAAAAAGGACCAGAAACTCCAACAGCAGAAGGATTGCGAGCTTCTGTGAGTGGTCGGTTCTGGCCTATTGACGTTCCCTGCTGCCGTTTATCCCTCCGATTCATCAGCGCAGAGAAACCCTCGGCTGGCTCGATTCAGGGGCGGTTTGAAATCGGCTGCATCGATCGCCGGATCAGGCAGTCTGCGATTTGGCTTCAGCAAGCTTCTTCGCGGTGACTTTCAGCAAACCATTCTCGAATTCGGCACGGACACTTTGAGTGTCGATGGTTTCGCGAAGATCAATACGTTGAAAAATCCTCTTAGCGCCTATGCTCGCCAGGTGGTTTTTGGAATGTCTATGTTTCGGTTCCGCAATGACGAAAAAAGCATTCGGCAGCGCGACCACTTTCAATTCCTGCTCGTGGTGCCCGAGTATCGAGACGTCCAGGAACACCGATCCATCTCTGGATTCAAGCTTTGAATGCGGAATCTGCAGCAGCTCTTCTTCAGCTCTCTTCCAATTTTCGGCGTCGTTCCCCCGAGCTTCGCCGCTCTTCTCGAACAGCTCGAATGCGCGTATGCGTATGCGGCCGCTGATTGTGTTCTCTTCGTTGGTCAGACTACTCATTTCGCCGGGCGTTTCAGGCCTCTCGACGATAATATGTGGCATTCGATTTACATCCTTCGGCTCAATTACGTGCACGTGGAGTTCCAGAGGCTGCGACAACCTACCAAAATCGAGGTGCCACCGTAAGGCTTATTCAGCCATTCAGGTCTTTTGAGGGTGCTCTCGGGCCGAGCTAAAGTTCAATCGTTCTGACCTTCGCATCAGCTGTTTGGCAACTCAGATGCAAATAAAAGCAAGAGGGACTTATGCGACCAACTGAACTCGAAATGCAGAAGTCATACCAGATGGCCGTAGACGAATGGATCGTCGGCATCAACGCAGAGAAGGCTCTCGCACTTGGCCAGCCCAACGTCCGGGAGGTGGAGACTTGGGAAGCGGCTCATTTCAAGGAAGAGGGCCTGCGCAACAAAGCGATGCAGGCGAAGAAGGATTACGAGGACGCGATTCGGCAGAACCTGTTTGACTTCTAAAGAGATCAAGGGGAATGCGAATTAGCGCGCTACCTGGCAAACTGCAGCAGGAAGCGTAGCGGTGCTTTCGACCACCGGCGGTCAAATGGCGAGGCTTAGCTGAAATCGCCCTTGGTGTACTGCTGCGTTTCTTTCTGCTGTGGGTCGTCGAAGATCTGGCTCGTCTCGCCAAACTCCACCAGGTAACCGGTGCGGGAGCCGGCTGACGTATCTACGTACCAAAAACCCGGCCTGTCGGCCACTCGTTTGGCCTGCGCGAGATTGTGAGTCACGATGGCGATCGTGAATCGACTCTTCAGTTCCTTCATCAGTTCCTCGATCTTCCGGGTTGCCACTGGGTCGAGCGCGGAGCAAGGTTCGTCCAATAACAACACTTCGGGTTCCGTCGCAATGGCCCGGGCCAGGCAAAGGCGCTGTTGCTGGCCGCCGGAAAGCGATAGCCCGCTACTGTCCAGCTTGTCCTTCACCTCGTCCCACAGGTCCGCCGATTTTAAAGCTTTCTCCACAGTCGCGTGCCTATCGCCTTTGAAGTTATTCAATCGCAATCCAAACGCGACATTGTTGTACACGCTGGTGGCGAACGGGTTCGGCTGTTGGAACACCATCCCGATGTAGCGCCGCACCACAATGGGATCGATCTTCGCACCGTAAATGTTTTGGCCCCGGAAATCCACTGAGCCAACTAACCGGAAGCCGCGAATCAAATCATTCATCCGGTTCAGGCAGCGCAATACGGTGCTTTTTGCCACAACCCGATGCCCCAATAAAGGCTGTAATCGCGTTCTTTTCGATTGGAAGCTTCGTGTCACGAACGGCCTTAAATGCCCCGTAAAACACTTCTTTATGGAACAGTCCATCACTGCCGGACGATCTTTTTTTTTCGTGCTTTGGACCCGCCTTAGGGGCGGATTCAGGACAGCTTGTGAACTCGGCATCGATAAATTCCTCCCGTTATTTAACTTCCTGGCTCGAATTGATTTGTTTCCGCGAAAGACTTTGCCCGATGAGATTGGCGGTGAGGACCATTAACACCAACACCAGAGCAGCGGCCCAGGCCAATTCCATCTGGTTCGCGAATGGCATTCCTGAGAAGTTATAAATAAGCACCGCGAGGGACGCGACCAACGCGCCGCGGCTGATCACAGTAATCGTCGGCAAGATCATGATCGAGAGCACGATTACGGCCGGAAACATTCCTGGTCCGCTGAGATCGGTACCGAAAAGCGGAATCCAGCCCAATTCGACGTGAAGCCAGTGGCAGGCTGGCCTTTATCATCGGGATGACAACGAATATTCCCCAAAGACCATACACGACGCTCGGTATCGCAGCCAGCAGTTCAATCAGATTGCGGAACAGGTTATCCGCTTGCGCAGGCCGTTTGCCCCACAGCGGGTGAAACTGCAGCTTGACCACTTTGAGTAACGCGAATATGGAATCGCCCACAAAGCCTTCTGCCAGGAATACCGCCGCCGCAAGCCCGAACTTAATCGCCAGAATCAGCGCGAAGACTGAACTGTATAGCGTGCCCCAAATCTCTGGAAGAATCGAGTACACCTTCGTTTTCGGGTTCCAAACTGTCCCTGTAAGAAAGCCGAACCCGTATTGGTGGATGGCGGGCAGCAACAAAACACAAGGCGGACTTATGGTGCAGGTGACCATATAGAATAAAGTTACCGGGTTTGATCGTGGCAGAGACTCTTTTGGCTTAAGTCTAAGTCGAGTGAGGGTCTTAACAAGAGCCACTTATTAACTGTAATTCATAGGAAAGTAACACGACTGTGACAGTATGCACAAGTTCGTCCTACTTTGGCGTCGCGTAAAGCCCTCGATTCAGGCTTAGGGCTCGCCCAACCAATTTTGCGCCGCCGCAGCGTCGGCACTGTCAAAATAACGGATGGTCGCTTTCGTGAATGGCACGCAAAACTCCGTTAGCCATTTCTGCCAACGCTGGTCCCCGACGGCAGCGCACCGTTCGATGTCTTTGAAGTGTTTCATATCGAACTTTACCTCCGCCCACAGGGCGCGGGCATCCCAGCCGTGGAAATTTCTCATGTCGAACATCACACGCAGTTTTCCGTGCTGCCTGACGAGGCGCTCGAACTTAGAAACAAGGTGCTCGTAATCCGCGCTTACGAGTTCCCCGCTTACGTGAACGAGGCAAATCTTGCCCCCGTCTTCCTCTTTGAGTTGAATTGGCATTTGGACAGTCTCCTTTTGTTGTATCGTCTCCAGTTTCGTTTTAAGTCTTCCAAGCTCACTTTGGGCTCACTGTCACATTTGCTCTTCCTTGTTTCTTCTCATCTAATTCAATGCGCTGCGGCCAAGCATCTGTCCACTTCCACCCGTCGCTCCGTTCGGAGGACCATGCCCTCAAGTACGGAGCGCACGCGGCCCGGTTCTCCCAGATCACTCCAACCCAGCCCAGCGGCGCGCACGACGGCCAAGCGATCAGACTGAACTGCTAGGACATGCTGAGAAAAACTCGTGTCTCGGAGCCCAGAGTAAAGCTCGCTGAACGCCGCTCCCTCTGCGGCCGTAAATAAGGAGCGCCGAGTATCTTCGAAAGCCGCGCTCATGGACGGAAGCGCTTGCTGGACAAGGTCCACGAACGTCTGAACGTGGCCCACCATAACGAAGCTGTTCCACAGACACCCCTTCGCCATCAACTGCGAAGCAATGGGCGGTGCAGGTTTTTCCCAGAAGCGGCTTACCCGGCACAAGGATTCAGATAAGGGACCCTCTATCGGGATGCCGGGCTCTATCCAGCCGTATTCGACTTCTGGAGTTTCGGGTGGAATACCTAAGAGAACGACCGTCTCGGGATGGGATGAGGCAGCAGCATAGGCGGATTCTATATGGCGAACAAAAGTGGCATCATCGGAAAAATGATGATCGGACGGGAAGCAAGCCACAATGGCCTTATGGTCCATCTCGCGGACACGCAGCATCGTGTTTAGAATCGCAGGCGCGGTACCGCGGTTAGCGGACTGGATCACCAATCTGGCGGTTGGAATTCCCGCAACTGCTGCTGTGTAGAACGGTTCGTGTTTCGCCGTCAACACCAGCATCGTCCGCCACGCTGGAATCAATTTCGAAACTCGGCGTTGCGTTTGCTGTAGCAGCGTTTCGCTACCCATGACGCTACAAAACTGCTTTGGCCGATCGTCGCCTGTGATGCTGCGGGTAAGCGGAAGCAACCGCGTTCCGTCGCCTCCAGCTAAAATCAAACCCCAGCGATGACAGCCGGAAGTGCGTTCACTCGATTTCATCTCGTATGCTCCTGATTGCCGTTGCCGTGTGCCAGTCTCTCGGTGCTTGCTTATTACTAGAATTTACTCCGAAAAATGTCAAAATCTCCTCAAAAATGCCAATTGGGGAAACTTTTCGTTTGCCTTGGCTTTTGGAAACTTCTGGCCGTCTCCGAACTTACATCTTAGAAGGAGTGAAGGTTTTGCCTGCTCACGATGTCAATCGCGGATCTGTGGTCATGTCGCATTTACGACTACACAAAGGTTAAGCGCTTGGTACGACAGCGGATCACAGTACTCAAGGGATCGATCTAGGTCCCATAACTCCATGTATCAATTGTTGCGGACTGTTTTTGACGTCGTATTGACGTTTCTTCCCCTAGACTTAATAGACAGGCAGGTGGTCGACATTGAGCGAAAGAAATGCGCATGTCCAACACGCCAGCGCGCTTAGTAAATAAGAGAAAGTACCTGCAGTCAGCGCTGCGAAGACGCGACGGGCGAGGGTGAGATCTCGTGCAAACTCCCTAACCCAACTCAAGCCGAACCTGGAGATCTGCAATGGCATCTGTGACAGTTCCGAAGCCTGAAGCGCCCGAGGGCTCAAAGAAGACAGCACCACCGCCGGCCGCACAGCCAACCTCCCACGGACTGACGAGCGATGAAGCGAAGGCCGACCTCCAAAAGGTTGGGCCGAACTCGATGCCTGACGTAGCGTCTCACCCGCTACGCCGAGCCATAAAGAAACTCTGGGCGCCTGTGCCCTGGATGCTCGAAGCGGCCATCGTGCTTGAACTGGTGCTGCATAAATTTGCGGAAGGCAGGGTCATTTTCGCTCTTCTCCTATTTAATGCCGTGCTGGCATACTTTCAGGAGGGAAAAGCCGAAGCCACGCTTGCGGCCTTAAACTCTCGTCTTGCGCTAAACGCGTCCGCGAAACGCGACGGAGCTTGGAAGACCATACCGGCGGCGGAACTGGTCCCCGGCGATCTTGTGAAGCTATCCCTCGGCGCTGTCGTTGCCGCTGACGTGAAGATCACGGACGGATCGGTCCTGGTTGATCAATCGATGCTTACCGGCGAATCCATCCCGATTGAGCTTGGCTCGGGGAAGGATACCTACGCTGGTGCGTTGGTGCGGCGAGGCGAGGCCACCGCGCAGGTGACGCAAACCGGGCCGCGCACCAAGTTCGGCCACACCGCGGATCTGGTACGCACGGCTCATTCGGTGAGCTCTGAACAGAAGACCGTTCTCAAGATAGTGCGCAATCTCGCAATCTTCAACGGCGTGATCATCCTTCCATTGGTAGGGTACGCCTCGCTTCGCGGCATGGGCTGGCGCGAGATCATCCCGCTGGTATTGAGCGCGATACTGGCGTCCATCCCGGTCGCTTTGCCGGCCACCTTTACGCTTGCAAGTGCACTGGGCGCGAGAGCGCTTGCTAAGCTTGGCGTCCTTTCCACACGCCTTTCCGCCATAGATGAAGCAGCGTCGATGGAGATCCTGTGCTCCGACAAGACGGGAACCTTGACCCGCAACGAACTTTCGGTCAACAGCACGAAGCCGATGGATGGGTATGATGAAGCGCGCCTATTAGCCTTCGCTAGCCTGGCCAGCGCCGACGGCGGGCAGGATCCAGTCGATGCGGCCATTCGCGGAGACGCCAAGCAGAAAAGCTTTCCCGATGCACCAAAGCTCATCAAATTCACCCCCTTCGATCCAGCCAAGAAGATGGCAGAGGCGAGCGCGACGGATAGTGCCGGCCATCCTCTGCGGATCGTTAAGGGAGCCTACGCCACGGTGATCGCTCTTGCGGAGCCATCGGCACCCGGAGCAGCGGTGGTCGACGAGTTCGAGAAAAAGGGCTTCAGGGTGCTCGCCGTCGTTGCCGGTGATCCCTCAAAACCCTTGAAGCTGATGGGACTTATCGCGCTCAGCGATCCGCCGCGTTCTGACGCTGCTGATCTCATTAAGGAGCTCGATTCGCAAGGAGTGCGGACGCTCATGGTGACTGGTGACGCTCCCGCAACCGCCGCCATCGT
>PMQB01000183.1 GCA_003169195.1 Bryobacterales bacterium | reverse complement strand
ATGGTTTGGCCGGTGAGCGCGGTTTTGACGGCGTTGTGGGAGGAGATGGCTTTGCCGGCGTCGGTTTTGGGGCCGGTGGATTGTTGGGCGTTCTGGCGGTTGGCGTTGATTTGGGATTGGGTGGACATTTAAGGACTCCTTGTTTTGGGAAATAAAAAAGCGCCCGTGACCACGGCCGGTCAGGGCGCTTTTTTGAAGTTAAGATACGGGAGGGTTGACTGATCCCGTAAGCCTTAGTGTAGCACATGAAAAAAAGCGATTTTTGTTAAGTTATTGATTTGATGAGGAATATAGTTTGTGACTGGAAATGGGGAGGTCGGGAATTGGAATCTGGGGAGGAATTTTGGCCAGAATTTTTGTAGAATCGGAGATCAATATGGAAAGCAACGATGCCACAGCATCATCAAGCAGCCCTGCGACAAGCGCGGTTAAAGTCAGTGCATTCAGTAAAGCTGTTGCGCTGACGTATGTGGTTTTGAGTTTCTCCGGTCTCCTTTTGCTGTTTGCGAGCCTATATCATCTGAAGCAGGTGTTGGCATCAGGACTACCGTTGCTATTGATCGCTCGTGCGGCATTTTTCAGTTTGGGGATCAGTTTCTTGTATGTGATGTTGGCGCTCCACCAACGACGCAATTGGGCGCGGCGTGCAGCATTGTCGTTCTGGATGCTCTGCCTAATTTGGTCAACCTATGCGATCGTACGAAACGGGGTGCATCCCGAGCCAGCTTCTGGTCCGCTTCAGTATTCAAACGCGGCACAAGTAGCGGGCGCCCGTTTTGCTGCGTTGACGATGCCCTATTTCATGGCTGTGCTGGAGGCCACGGCGATGTATGGTTTGTTGCGGGAAGATGGCGTGGTGAATCAGTTTGTGAGGCCAAACCGCTCAACCATATGAAGAAAAGCGGCGCTGAGTAAGGCATCGCAAATCTTGAATTCTACTTCTTAAGATCGGCTTGCATTTGGCCGCGCAGGATTTCGTTTATCCGGCTGAGATGGCCGGTGCCCTTTGACTTCAGCCACGCCAACACATCATTGTCGACAGGTTGGCAACGTTCGATGAGGACTGATTTTTTGCAGCGTTGTGGGAGGAGATGACTTTGCCGGCGTCGGTTCTCGGACCGGTGGATTGCTGGGCGTTCATACGGTTGGCGTTGATTTGGGATTGAGTGGACATTTTGATTGCTCCTGGTTGAAAATAAAAAACGCCCGTGACCACGGCCGGTCTGGGCGCTTTTTGAAGTTTAGATACGGGAGGGTTAACTCATCCCGTGAATGTTAGTGCAGCGCGAGTTACCAAGCGATTTTTTGTCTGTTGTTGACTTGATTTGGAATATAGGTTGTGACTGGAAATGGGTGCTTTAGGTTTTGAAATCGGGCCAGAATTTTGAATTGGGGGTCTCGAAAGTTTCTGAAACAAAGAACCGGCGCATGCCCACGCGCAAGCTTTGCATGAGGTCTTCAGAACCACGACAAACAACAAATCAATTGACAAAGCCACTGATTTCGTGAATTAATACCTACAATTAGACGAAAAGACGGTCTCGACTAAACGGTCTTCGCCTGCAGTTGTCCTAAACGGAGGAGGGCGGCCCGATGGACGTTAGAATACAGGTAGTACTGAGGTTGATCGAATTCGACACCTCTGTCACTCAGGACGTGCGAGCCATGGCCGAGAGAGTCAATCTGTCTTTGTCTCGCTTCTATGACCTTTTTCGGCGCGAAACCGGCAGTGGGCCAACACAGTACATTCGCGCCATCCGATTTAAGAAGGCCGAGAATCTGCTACTTACATCTCACTTGAGCGTTAAGGAAATCGCCAATGCGGTGGGTGTTCATGATGTGAGCCATTTTGTTCGCGATTTCGAAAAACACTTTGGAATGTCTCCGCGCCGTTTTCGTCGTGCGCACGATGGCACTTATCGAGCAGGACAAATCGCCAACAAATCGCAATAATGGCCAATAAAGAAATGCTCGATTCGCGAATAATCAACCCTATACTTACTCATAGTCGGAGAGAGCAAATGAAACTCGGAGGAGTCTCTAACATAGAAATTATGGACTCGACGACCGACAAAGGAGAAGGAGTTCATGAAAGACATGAAAACGATTGCTAACGTTCTAATAGGCACCCTGGCGTTAGCCTTGATGGCGACTGCAAGTTCACTTTGCAACACTGGCGCGAGCGCCTGTGTGGGGGGAGCGCTACCGGCGGGGGATGCCCTCGACCTGAATTGGAGTGTCGAGCAAACTGCAAGTCTTGCGACTATAACGGGCACTGGCGTTACCTCACCAGGCAATTNNGCCTGATCCTGCTTGGTTACCGCCTGATGGCCTCTCGGACTGGATTAACCCAAATGGGGCCGACATTGCGGAAGCGGGCGACAATTACTATACGTACCAAACTATCTTCACCGGGTCAGCGGCCATCGCAGGCGAGTATTCTTCCGACAACCAATTGTTGGCTGTCTATCTTAACGGCAACTTGCTACCCTCCTTTCCTCTCAATTCTGCCAACAATATCGCCCCTAACTGTGGTTTCGACTGCTGGACAGCCTTCGATATTACTACGGGGCTGAATCTGAATCCTGGTTTGAATTATTTGGATTTCGAGGTTTATAACCTACCAGCATCTTCAAGCCCAAACACGGTTACCGGCTTTCGCTTTGAGACGACTCCTGAACCGTCCTCGCTCGGCCTATTTGTTGGTGGCTGCCTGCTGTTCGTACTCCTAATGATCCGTCCCCACAAAACAGCGTAAATGAGCACTAGAAATGCTCTCGGCGGTGTGAGCCAGTTGTTTTCCAACGGTCGCGCAATATAGAACTGGCCTTCTGCTTATTTAGGAACGCATCAAATGTTGAGTCTCAGGAATTCATCCTGAGCGCAGCCATACGGCGCGCGGGCACATTCACTTCTATTCAGCAAACGGCTTCGTTGAGGATGAACGCCGCTTCATCAAGAAGTTTTGAGTGTTACAAAGTACCCCGCCCAGCAACTCTTCGCCCGTCACGGACTTTAAACTTTTGGGGACGACAGGAAGATGTCGGTTTTGCGAGATAAATTGATAAATTGCCCGACGGCGCATCGATCAGGTGGCCCTGCTACCGGGGGTGTCTAGGGCGGTAGTATTTGCCTATTGTTGCGTTGGTCCAGAGTTACGGGGGCAATGTTGGCGCTTATGGGTCGTTGGCCAAGGCACGTTCGTTTAGCGGAACTGCTTTTCGTAAATTACTTTTTCATAAGCGTGTACCTTTCTGGCCGAGACGATGTGGATGATGATTTCGTCGTTTGAAGAGCGGTCGACAAAAATTACGAGGAGCAAGAGTAACCTTTGACTCAAGCCGATTGCCTGGAGACGTTGCTCGCCGTCTTCGATGATGAAATAGTTTTCCAGAACGTCGTGGCATGGATGATCAAAAACGTCCTGGGCTTGCTCGAAAGTAATTCCGGAATGCTTTTTTTGAGTTCACCGAATTCTCAGCTTCGTCGCAAGTGAAGCGCACGTACAACCATTAGTGTTTTCTGATGCGCACGCGGGCGGGTGGAAGGGAGAGTCTGGTCGGTGAGGAAAACCTGGATTCTGTTACTGCTCAGCGTTCCTCGAAGATGCCGGTTTGTTTGTTTTTGTGGACGCGGGCGGCGGGGAAGCAGCGGCCGTTCATGGCGACGTAGACGCCGGGGGGCAGGGTTTGCACGAAGGCGAGGGCGCTGCCTAAGTTGAAGAGGCCGTCGGAGCTGCCGAATTTGTAGGGGATCATGGCGCCGGTGAGGACGATGGTTTTGCCGGTTACGCGTTCGGCCACATAGCGGGCGGTGTCGGCCATGGTGTCGGTGCC
>PMQB01000194.1 GCA_003169195.1 Bryobacterales bacterium | reverse complement strand
CGTCTTCATGTTAAATAACATGTTGGACGATTCGGCCCCGATTTTTTCGCAGCAAGATGCCCAATCCAAGGTGGCCAGAAGCCAGCAAGTCACCATCTCGGTGCAGTGCAAAACGGCGAACACAGGACAATTTGGTGAAGGAAAGAGTTGCAGCGCAGATTCTCCATTATATTCTGCAAGGCCAGGATTCGCATTTGATCAGCAGCAGGCTAAAATGTTTGTAGACGAAGCAGTTGGCGACAGGCCGCCCGCTTCGAGTTGCAGGATGTCTTGGGGCGGGTACGTAGAAGTGATACCCGGGACTGGCATCAAACGTCCCACGACGGTTATTCTCACCGCGATGGCAGATTCCCTTGCCGGAATTGGTCATGCCAACGGCGGTAGTGGGCGCACCTCCTGTCGCCTCCAAGTCCCTGAGCGCGGATTGACTAGCAAATGATTGAGTAAGTGTCGCCTCGCCTTAGGCCCCGCATTGACATAGTTCATTCTCGGCAGGCTTCTCACCGTTACTTATGAATTTGCAAATGTGATGCGGCTCAAAGGAGATTGAACCTTCAACGCACCACCACCGGCACATAATTCCAGTCCCAAGGCACCTGCCGCACATTCATCGAATACTGCCCAGCCTCAACCCTGGAAAGATCAATCCTCACCGTAAACGCAGTCGTGCCATTGTGAATCTCCGCGTTCGCATGAGCCTTAACAATCAGCCCATCCCCTCGCAAAAGCTGAAACTCATACTCCCCAGCCTTGCTCCCCACCGGCAGATTCACCGTCAGTTCGTCCGGCTTCCGCTCTAAGAAAATCGGCCGATTCGCCCGCTCCCCATCCGAACGCGCCATCTCCGGGATATCAATGGTGCTCTTGTTGTAGGCAACCTCGGCATTCTGGGGGCGCTCCGGTCTCAACGATCCGCCCTGCCGCCTCGCCAAGAACAACCCGACGGCCACCAGGAAAACGGCCGCCGCCGCAACCGCCCAAACCACTTGGCCCCGCCTCTTCGCCGCACTCTTGAATTTCAGCCGGCGATCCAGAAACTCGCGGTAACACTCCGAGCAATGCGTCACATGCTGCCAGTTCGCATCCGCCTCAACACCCTCATCGGCGGACCGTTTTGCCAACTCGCGCAAAGCCAAATCCCCCGGGCATCCCTTGCGCTCAGGATTAGGATATTCGCTCAGAATGGAGTCTTGAAGTTTCCGCTTGAGCCGGTCGTATTTTGCTTCGGGGGCCTCGTCTGGGCGCATCAATCCACGCTACTACGGCATGGTCTGCATAGCGGCTTCGTCTTATTCAACATCGCGCAAACGCCCCACGATTCCCGCAGTTTGCGCCGCTTTGCGCATGCCTCTAAAGAACTGCTGCGAAACCGCGTTGCGTGACTTCTTGAAGCGGTGTTGAAACTCGCGCGCATCGCATTCCATAAGAATCATTGGAACCATGGCGCGCACGTCATCCATCCCTAGTTCCGTCAGTTGCTCCAGCAGCCGGTCAAGCGTATCTTTCGCTGTCAGCGACCGCAAAAAGTCAAATTCATCTTCTACCGATTCCATCGTCTTAACGAACAACTCGACTTCGGTCTTGCGGCGTGCCCTGCGTCCGCCAACTTTCAAATCTCTCGCGAACCACTCCGCCCGGCTATACACGCGCGCGCTTGGCTCATAGCCGACGTTGGCACCGTGTTCCAGCGACAACTTAAACACCACCGGCTCCACGATCTCAGAAGCACGCCAGCCGTCGTGAAGCACCCGCGCTGCCAGTTTCACTAATTTATGCGCGACCGGTACCACGCCTTGCTCAATCCATTCAAAGTGAACCGAATTGCCGAAGTCGTCAGTATCCCTGACGCAGATGGGCACCGTGGTCTTGTCGGTCTCATTGTAGTCAAACGGGATGGTAAATACTGCCATGTGCGGACAACTTCGGAAGGAAAACTTATTCTGTGTCGCGGCCAACGCTCCCAATGGCCGCCAGAGTGTGCGACAACTCTAATTGGCAAGCATACCAGAAAAGCTCACAAGTCCAATCAGAAATGTTTTTTCGCCAAAGGCGGCGCGGCGTTCGGAGCGGATATCCACAAATCCACAAACAAGCAGCGCCTACTAATGGTTCTTCCTAAAGGTACATACAGGAAGTATGCGCCCCATGAATGCCGACAATTCGCCCCTACAATGCCGAAACATTCCTCGGAAACAGCCCCTAGTTTGCCGAGGACACTCGGCGTCGGCCACCAAACTGACGGACTTCACGTCTCCGGCCCGGTCATCCAGATATGAACTCCTCAGCCGCGTTTTTGATCATTCTCGACCGAACTTCCTTGATATAGGGAATCTTCATTAACTCCTGGCGAGGAGCTTGTACCACGTCGCCAACCTTGGGAAACTTGGGCGTGATCCTTTTTACCAACCGCGGACTGATTGACAGTTGCTTTACGTGTTCGTCCAGTAGTGCGCTGATAATTGAATGAGCTTCGGTTCTTACGCCGCATTCGCTACAAAACTTTGCGTTGGCCGCTAACGCTGACGAACAGTTGATGCATTGATCTGACGCCTCCTGCAAGGCTCGCAAGAACGTGCTAATTTGGGGGTCGGATGCCGAAAACTCCCGGTAGTCAGTCAAGCTAATCGCCCCCATTGCCTCAGAAAGTTTTGCGTTTGAGAAGGCTTTCTCCGTGGCCAGCACGGCCAAGTGGATCATGTAACGAAGGCCAGTTTGGCGCTCCGCGATCTTCACAGTGCCCTTATTGAGGAGAACACCGGAGTAGCACATCAGATCCAGAGCCAACTTCAGATTGGGAGACATGTCACGCTGAACGGTAAAAAATGCCGACTGGTAGCCGCTCTTGGTCTCGCGGTGATTCTTGGTACGGATTTCCGGGATTATGTAGGCGCGGAGCATGTCAAGGCCGACTGGGACATGATGCGCATATTTCGGCAACCGTTTTCCAAGATTGCCATGATATGGCAAAAGTTCCTGGTCTACGTACTCTTGAGCGGCGAGTATCGCAAAACGTTCCGAAAAACCCTGTTCAACTGTTCGATTCAAGAGATGCAGGAAGGCCCTCGGGTTGCCAGTGGATAAATCAACGCACAGATCCAGAACCTCACCGCGATTGAAAATTTGTTTTCGTAGCGGACCGGTCCTTGGTAAGCGTTTATCAAGCAAGTCACGAAAGAGGTTCCTGTTCTCTGTGCGTCCGGCTTGCCCAGGCTCGAACCGGTCCATGGTGATCACGATCGCGTCTTGCCCGACCTCAAAATTCCTGCCGTAGTTCGTTACAGTAGGGTACACTGCTGCCTTCACTGAGATCTTATTGCCATGCAGAAGCTTGAAAATTTCAAAGAAAATTTCTTGTTGAGCTGGTATGAAAGTGTGGGCTGCTTCATCGAAAAGAAACACGATCTTAGAAAATCGAAACTGCTCGCTAATGCTGTTTATGACTGCTACCAGAAAATTCGTATCAAGAACCTGATCGAGAAAATCCTGCCCCAACTTAGCCAGCGTCTCTTCTCGGTTTGCTCCCTTTAGGGCAAGTTTTTGCAGAAGGTGGATCTTATCTTGAAGGATCGTCTTGGTACCCTCAACGGATTCGATTCGGAAGACGCGAAAATATGGGTCGCGGTCACCTGCCGATCCGATCAGGTTTAAGAACGCTAGTTTCTCGTGAAGCGCTTGGAGGATCTTCACATTCACCCAAATCTGAAACGCATCTCGTTCGCCAGCTTTGACGCCCTCTAGCAAGGTGCTTGTCTTGAAATTGACGTAAACAGCTAGCTGCCGCTCCGACTTGAACGCAGAATCCATTTCGATTTCTGCCAAACGAAGAAGCATCGATTTACCCATGCCACGTGCGCCTTGTAAGAGATGTGCGCCACTGGCTTTAAGGGTATTAATAGTCCTGCGTTCAAACTCACCCTCTACTGATAGTTCCTTTATCTGGCTATACTGCAGATCTTCGGNNGTGGAGAAGGTCAATATCTGTGCTGCGGCTGGGCATTTTAAACCTCTGAACAAACGCGACTGTATGCCGGAACAGCAAGAGAAATATCGGCGGAAAGCTTCGGGAAACGTATGAACCAAAGGGATAGAATTTGGGTTATCGCCTCGTCAACCAACGCCATGTGCCCTGTCCATTCGGTTTCATCATGGTCGAAACCATCTCCCGAAACCACTTTGTGCGTCGCCAATTTCCCGTGAGTCGTATTGCTGGCTATTCTGTAGATCCGCCGGAAACTCTTTCCATCAAGTATCGGTCTGTCATTGGGTAACGATATCGCGCGCGTCAAGAAAGCTCGATAGTTTTTCCCTTCGAGATGATCTATCATTTCGGAAAACACAAGATCTTGGTCACAATCTTTCCAGCCCCAAAACAGGTGGGGCAAGTCCCATAGATAAATGACCGCAACGCCGAGTTCGAGAGCTCGGCGAAGGATCATGTGCGCTGGTCTAACAAGACCAATCGAAGCAACGTAAACAGAGGATACAACATCCGCGAATACTTCTTCCGCAACCTTCGCGAGGTACGGCGTTGCCGCAGTAATTGGTTCCAGTTGAGCCATGATCGGCCCACACTGGCCTAGCGCTTGGGCTTTGATCTCGATTACAGCTAAATTCGAGTTCTCAATTGTGAGAGCGGAGTCGAGATTAGCCGAAAACTTCAGATGAAGCCTTCTCAAGATATCCGGCGGTCCAAGCCTAGCAGAGCTCACGACCCATTATTGTACTGCTTTGTCACGTTTTAGTTGGAGGTCACGCAATTGGGCTTGGCAAATCGAGTTAGTTAGCGCCTCTGTTCACAAGGGAAGAACCAACGGATGATCACGCCCCTAGAATGCCGACGATTGCATTCTTTCGGACGCCCCAAAAAAAATCGGCCTTTCTTGTCACGACACCGCCTTCCCAAGGCGTACAGGGTGAGGGCAAGCATGGAACACATCGATGACAACCTGACCATAAAGGACGTGGCAAAACTCTTGCGCTGCTCAAAGGCCCACGTTCAAAACGCTCTGCGAGGCAGAGTCCCAGGTATGCCTGCCCTTACACATCTTGCAATGGGCCGCCGGAAAATAGTTCGCCGCCGGTGGCTCGATCAATGGATGGAAAGCAACAAGGCGAGCTAGTATGCAATCATGTCAGGTTTCAACGCTCAAGACGCTAGAACCAGGAGTGGTTATGCGCCGCAGGCGTTTTCAACGAGGCAGTGTCCGTACCCGCAAGCACGGTCCCCACAAGGTTTGGGTGGCTCAATGGTGGGACAACGGCAACAAACGATCCAGAGTGCTCGGTCGTTGTTCAGGTTTACAAAGGGGCGAGGCCGAGGCCATTATGGCTCAGATCCTTCAGCCTCTCAATGGCGATGCCGGTCTGCATTCAGCACCGGTTTTCACCTTCGCTCAGTACGTCCAAGACGTTTTCTTACCGGCGTACCGGCAGAAATGGAAAGAGTCCACCAGATCCACGTCGGAGCCGGACATCGTCCGGTACTTAATTCCGGCGCTCGGGACGCAACGGTTGGACAAAATCACCAGGGAGCAAATGCAAAGCTTCCTGGAACAACTTGGCAAACGGCTTACAGCCAGTGTGGTCGGCCACGCCCGTTGGCATCTCAACGCCATTTTTCGGATGGCGCAGAGCGACGGCGCGATTTCGTTCAATCCGGCAAATGCGTTGTTCATACCCGAATGCAAAGCGTCGCGCGAAAAGGGCGTCATGACTGGGTATGAAGTGCGGGCAGCTTTAGGCGTGCTCGATCTTCGGGAGCGCCTGATTCTTCGGTTGGCGGTATTCAGCGGAATGCGGCCGGGAGAAATTTTCTCGGTACGGCTTGGCAAGATCGCCGATACTTCGATCCTTGTGGATGAACGGACTTACCAAAACAAGTTCGACCGGCCCAAGGGTCGTAAAGGCAAGAACACAACGCGGCGGGTCGGCGTCTCGCCGGGTACGGCGAAGGACATCGATCTCTGGCGCTCCTTCCTACCGGATCAGAGCGAAACGGCGTTTCTCTTCCCTTCCGAGGCTGTGACTACGCCACTCAGGCCTAATAACCATTGGAAACGGGACGTGCGCCCGCGCCTGGAGGCGATTGGTCTGGAATGGGTGAACTATCAGGTGTTGCGCCGGACCAATGCCAGTCTGTCGCGCAAGACCAATGTTGATGACAAGGTATCGGCTGACCAGCGAGGACACGGTCTCGGCGTCAGTTTAGGTGTGTATTCGATTAGCGACCTGGATCAAAAGATCGAGGCCGTAACGAAGCTCGAATCTAGCGTTCTAAGCCCTGAAAACGGTGAGGAATTGTCGGATGAGGAGTTTCTAAACCTGGCGACTTTAGGAAAGTCGGGGCGTTAACGGAGTAAACGGAGTAAAGGCGTGTTTTTCAGAATCTTGCAAGTTGTTGAAAATATGGAGCGGGAGACGGGAATC
>PMQB01000478.1 GCA_003169195.1 Bryobacterales bacterium | reverse complement strand
CCGATTCCACGATCCACTCCCGCGCCAGCCGGATGGTTGTTCCGAACGACAAAAGAACCGCGGCATTAAAGCCTCGCCAATCCGTCGCGCGAACACTCGCGAAGAGCGATGTCGCAAAGAATTCCCCACCCGATCCAGTCACATGATTCCCCGCCGCGCGCACCTGTCCGGCCACCACGCTGAAGTCCGCCAAGCCACCCGTAAAGTAGCTGCCCTCCGACTCGCTCGAAATCAACATCCGCGCCGGACCGAACAGCTCCGGCTTGCCCACATGATCGTTCAAAGTGACAAACTCATGCTTGCGCACCAACTGCGGGTCTTCTGAAACCAACAAGTCCGAAGCATCCAGATAACGCGCGTAAATGCGCCCTACCAGCGCGAGTTCTACCCATGGCTCTAACTCCGCCCGCAATTCATTGGCAATTCTCTGCAGATCCGCTTCCTCCGATCGCTTACGTTTGGCCGCAATCAGCCGGCCTTTCGTAATCAGCTTGATGGCTTGCGCGTTATCGTAAAGCTCCAACGACTTCTTTCGCTCACCAGTAACTTTCCAGGCTTTCGGCACTTCCAGCACCGTCAAGCGTTCCACCGCACGCTGCATGTCGTCAAATACCGCGGGTGGGCCGTTCAGTTTCTGCAAGTCGTGGTCAACAAGGAGCAGATCATCCAGCGATGGGATTTTTTGCAGGGCCAGCACTTGATCAAATGCTTTCTCGCGATTCGCCCCTGCTTCCGAAAGAACAATCCCGCGTATGGCCGCATCGGCTGAAATGCTGGGCAGTTTGGCATACGGTAGCAACTCACTCACGAACGCCAATGACGCTTCTGTAAACGCCGCGCCATCGCGCGCAGCCATTAATCGGTCAAGCCCCTTGCGAAACAGCGGCAAGAACTTGTCCACCGGGACTAGCCCGCTCGCATGAGCCGCACCCGCCAGCGCGAGAAACGCATGCAGTTCACCAAGACGCAGATTGGCAACGGCGCTATCCACACCGTCGCATTTCGTTTCGAGCGACAGGATCTTTCGATAATCAGCGGTCTCCAGATCCCCCAGGCGCGCAAAATACGGATACAAACCGGGATGCGTTGCATACGATTGAGCCAGCACCAAAGCCGACTCCGGCGTAAGTGGTTCAGACCTTTGCGCGTCAATGCGCGACACGACCACTAAATTGGCGAGTTCCGTTTCCTGACGCCCCAAATACTTGTAATCGGTACTGGCCAGACGAAGTAAAATTTGATCTTCGTCTTCTGGCGCCGCCGTCTTCTTCATCTGGCGGCTCATCTTGGCCACTGAATCTCCGGTGCTCTTCAATCCTTTGGCCACCATCCACACTTCAGGCGAACCGGGAAAGTCAACGCTCAGATCATCATTCAACGGCACCTCACGCAAAAACCGCACATAGCCGTTTTCCCAAAGACGCGTGTCAGCGCCGCCATGCCGCGCCTCTTGTGACTCGCGAAACAGCTGATAAAACACTTTGCCGCGTGCCGCCGACCGCGTAAAGAAACGTTGATGCTCCACATCCAACTGGCTCAACGTATAGAAAAACGAAATCAGGCGGCCGTCGTCTTTGTGCAGCAGCGCTTCGAAAAACACAGCGCCTGAGGACGGATCGGCACCTGCTAAGTTCGCCCACACGGCTCGCGCGCCTGTGCCTCCTGGAACCTCCGCCAGATTGCCGTTCAATGCAAGTGCCGCCGCATACAACCAAAGCCCGGCACTATCACGCTCCAGCAAATTCTTCGGCTGCACTGCTTGTACCAGCGCCTGCGCCGCCGTCCGATCCATCGAATTCAGCGCCGAATAAAGACGCGGCAAACGAATATCGTTGGCAAACGCTTCCGCCAAACCGCCCGGCAATTTCTCTTTGTCGAAAAAACCGTTGCGCCAATATTCTTCCGACGGGAACACTGGCACCACATCAAACGGAATTTCCAGCGAATACGATTTGCCTTGCGCCAGCGCTTCTTCAATCGCCTGTTCATCGATCTCTAACGCAGCCAGCACGCCTTGTTTCTTGATTTGCGACTTGCCCTCTGCCGATTTCACAGAGACACCTTCCTTATCACGGTGCATTTTGAGTCCGAGAATGTCGAACACTTTTTCCGTTCTCTGCTGATTCTGCTTGTCCTTCAGAGAGAGGACGATTTCGTACAAGTGATCCTTCCGTTGACCGAGCGCATTCAGACTGGCAATGCGTTGGAAGTATTCGTGGACGCCGCTTTCAAAGTGTTGCCACTCCGTTTTGCTGTTTGGGTCAATCGGCGCGTGCCGATTCGCGATCGCTGCCGAGATGACCTGGAGAGCCTGCACTAGATCCACCTTGCCGTTGGAATGCCCGAATAGCAAGAACTCGAACGCTTCGACGCCACCGGGGATTTCCACGCGCTGGGTAGACGGGGGCAAGCGCGTGGTCAGAAGATCGAGCGACGCCCGATCTCCCGCTTTGGCCAATCTATCGGCGAACATCTGCGCGTTGTTCAGATGCTCCTCGCGCAGAGCCACCGTAAACCCTCGGCGGCACGCGGCTACGATCTCAGACTGCGCGGCATTCTGCTCAGTGAGGGCCTTGATTAACGCCAGATAGGAATCGCTGCCAACGCCGCCATAAACATCCTCTAACTCGGCGCGCCGCTTGATTAACTCGATATTGCTTCCTTCACCAAGAGGCGCGGCTAACAGACGGCGCGCGCCATAAATATCTCCCGCCTGTTCCAGCGCCCGTTCCTTGGCACTGAGCAGCGGCAAAGATTTTGGCAGCACGCTCAAGCCGCTGTCGGCAATCTTCCCCGCTTCTGCATAACGCTCCGTTGCTGTGTAGTTCGCAATCAAGCCAACGTAAGCGGCCTCCACCTTCGGGTCAGCTTGCAGCGCTTTCTGCCAAATGCCTTCCGCTTCCTTCGGCTGTCGCGCGCGCTCCCATAAGTTTGCGTACTCAATCAAACCGCCGGCATCTAACGGCAGACTGCTCTGCGATTTGCGCAAGAGCGGAATGGCTTTGGCCGTGTTGCCTGTGTCAAGGTACGCCACAGCCAGATCCTTCGACCAGACCGGAGGAATCTCACCAAGAACCGCGGCACGCTCCAGCGATTCGATTTCTTTCGCGCCGAGTTTCAACGTGCGCGAGTATTCCGCGCGTAACAGCCACAACGCTTGTTGCTTCGCAGCGCTTTTAAGTGCCTCGTCTACAAAGGCAAGCGCACCCGCAAAGTCGTTCTTGCGCTGACAAAGACGCGCCTGGAGTTCCAGTGTCGAGGCATTTTTCACGCCTAACTCCGCAGCTCGGAGCAGCGATTTCTCTGCATCGTCGAAAGCTTGCGCAGAGAATTCCGCCTTGCCTAACTGCTCCCAGATCGAGGCGTCTAAAGGCGTGATCTCCGCGATCAGTTTGGAGTTCTCCACCGACACTTTACGCCGACGCAAGCCATCTAAGTCAGAAGGATTCACGGAAAGCAATCTTTCTGTAGCCGCTTCGTCGCTCACGGATGCCGCTTCGAATTCCGCGCGAGCGGACAAGTACGCTTGCAACATGGGCGTGTACCCAGCGCCGGTCATCAACGCAGCCACCGCAGCCACCCTCTCACCAGCCGCGTTCTTGATCTCCGCCGCATAGGGCCAAGCGCCTCTGGAGAGTTTCGTCTCCCAATTCACTTCGAAATAAGAACTGCTGTCATTCAACATGGGCAACAAGCTATTGAAGCTACCGGTGGCCACCACTCCCATGGCTCCTGCGGCAGCGCTTTGTGCCCACGCCGGAGCAGCGCTGTCGAGCGACCAAAAACTCAAACGCACGCGCTGCTTGCGGTAGATCTCACTGAGCCACGCAGACACCCAACTTTCATCTTTCGCGACCGCCGGCAATCGCCCGATCACCACCGCTTGTGCCCAGGAACCTGGCAATTGCGCGGGCACCGAACCAAGGGTCTCGAGCAAAGCCGGCGCATTCGCCGATCCTTTGCCAGGGTTCACTTGCTTCAAAGCAGCCTGCAACTGCAAGTTAGTAACAAGGGGAGTACTAAAGTCCCCTCCACTGCCTGACAGAAAGACGATTTGCAATTTGTGGGCCGTCAGAAACGGAGTTGAGATAGCAGCGGAAATCTCACGCTTGATTCGGACAACGTCGTCGGCCGCCAGCATATCGGCCAGTAGAATCAGTGTGACGTAGCGGGAAGGTGCGATCGGAATCAGCCGTGCCGGTACAGTGCCCTGCAACGTTTGAACGGTAGCGACAGTAGAATCGCGGACTAATGCGGGACTCTCTGCGAGAGCCGTAGCGACTTTCCAGAGAGCCAGGCAAAGCACACACGTCCGCTTGCTGAATGCCGAAATCAAGTGATCCCCGGTGATTAGCAGTATAGCGGTTGAGCGGGTAAGTGTAAATAAAAGATCTTAATGCTGCCGGAGTGTAAGGAAACCGACAAACTTACCGCCTACTCTTAAATGAAGATGGTCGCGCCTTCCTGTGCAGCCACAGTTGCAGGGAAGAGTGTCTTGGTTTGCGCCACAATCCGGTCCATGGTTTCGTCGTCATGCTCCGGATCATGATGGGACAGCATAAGCTGCTTGACACCTGCATCTTTTGCAACACAAGACGCGGCACTAGCCGTGCTGTGTCCCCAACCGGCGCGGCTGGCGTACTCCGCGTCTGTGTACTGCGCGTCGTAAATCATCAGATCCGCACCCGTGGCACGCTCACGCAACATCGTATCCAACATCGGATGGCCGTGTTCCACGTCTGTGGCCACCACCACTGCAGCGCCTCCGGCTTCGATCCGATAACCCCAGGCACCCTGAGGATGGTTCAACGGAAACGCTTGTACTGCGATTGCACCGCAACGAACCACAGCGCTGCTCACCTGCATGAACTCGCACTGCGCCTTGGCTGCGTTGAAATCAAGAGTAAAGAACGGATCGGACATCTGCCGCTCCAATCGTGCGCGCGTTTCTCGCGGCGAAACTCCGGCATGGAAGCACACGCGTGCGCCTCCCTGAATTAAAGGCGAGAAGAACGGCAGACCTTGAATATGATCCCAATGGAAATGCGTAAGAAAGAGATTGATGTCAGCCGGTCGGGGATTTTCCGCCTGCAGTGTACGTCCCAACTTACGGATTCCCGAACCAGCATCAATGATGACGCGATCGCCATTCTGTGAGCGTATAGAGACGCAAGTGGTGTTGCCCCCATAACGCAAAGTGCCGGGGCCGGGTGAGGGAGTGGACCCGCGCGCTCCTAGAATCTCAACGGCCAGGCGAAACGGCTGACTCATTTCAAATCACTCGGAAGTGCCGAAACCGGAAACGATTTCGGTGGTTCCCCAAACGCGTTTTCGTAGGCCTTGCGGAATGCTTCTGGAACACCATCAATCAAGGGCCCTTGCAGCAGCTCAGGCTTCGGTCCCACCGCAAAGAACATTTCCATCTCGCGGCCTTCTTTGATTTTGACGGGCCCACGCGCTTCGCATTGAATGAATTCGCCTACGCGCTGACACGTGGTTTCCGAAAGATTGACGCGCCCTGGCGATCCCGCCGATTCCATGCGAGCCGCGAAATTCACCGTATTGCCCCAAATGTCAAACGCAAACTTGCGCACACCCACCACCCCTGAAACCACCGGACCACTATATAGCCCCAAACGGATCTTCCAATTTACACCTTTGTCGGGCCGGGTGAGACGATTCACGGCCGCCGCCATCTCAAGCGCCGCCAACACCGCGTCCACTGCGTGCGACGGCCGCAGATTAGGCAAGCCACCCGCAAACATGTATGCATCACCAATGGTTTTAAGCTTTTCTAATCCGTAGCGCCCGATGATCTCATCAAACGCCGTGAAGTATTCATTCAACGCATTGATCAGCGTTTCGGCAGGCAATTTTTCACTCGACAAAGTGAAACCCACGAAGTCACTGAAGCAAACAGTGGCATCGTCAAACGTCGTGGGCTTCACACTGCCGTTACTGCGCAACTCCGCGGCTACCGGGCGCGGCAAAATATTAAGCAGCAACTCTTCGTTTTGATCGCGCTCTTTTCTCACTTCTGCCGTGCGCTCTTCTACGACTCCTTCGAGCCAGCGATTCTTCGCTTGCAGCGCGTCTAAGCGCCAACGCAAAATGAGCCAACCCGCCAGGAGCAACAAACCGACATAGGTCGCGTACGCCCACCAAGTCCGATAGAACGGAGGAAACACACGAAACGGGAAAACTACTTCACTGCCGACTGTGCCGTGCGGATCGCGCACTCGGACGTGAAAGCGATATGCGCCTTCAAACAAGTTGGTGTATTCCTTGTATGTTTCCTTGGTCCAGTCTGACCATTTCTTTTCGTTGCCATCGAGCTGAAACTGATATTCCAAGGGCGGCCCATCGAAGTACGGCGCGGCAAATTCGAAGCGGAGCGCGTTGTCTTTGTGCTGCAGGGACAGTTGCGGAGCGGCAGAATCGCCCTCAAACAGCGAGTCCTGCTGGCCAATCACCGCCACGCGGCGCAGCAGCGAGGGCAGCGCTCGGCGTTGGTCCTTAAGATTCAATTTCTGCAAACGGAGAAGCGCTCCCGCGGCATCGGACGCCCAGGCACTGCCATCAGGATCAAGCAAAAGGGTGAATAATTCGTCAGCCCCGACCGGAATAAACGGCGATGTGAACAGGTTAAAGCCATCGGGCGTTTTCTCAAACAGCTCCTGATAACCGGCTCCAGTGATCCAAACGTTGCCCGAATTGTCCTCGCGAACAATGGAAACGGCTCGACTACCGTTACCATACGAGGCTCCAAGTTCGTCGTCGCGCACAATACGTCCATCTTTTTCAGAAAAGCGCATGAGCCCTTTTGGAGTGGCAAACACGACGTGGCCTCGGAACGGATACGGAGTTTTGAATCCGGCAGGTACACCGTCTGCCGTTGTGAAATTTTGAGACACCGCCTCCTCTTTCGAAAAATCGAAATGCCATATGGCCAGTTGCGTAGTAGACCACACGGTACCATCCGTATCTTCTAAAACAGTGCGAAACTGTTGCCCTTTTAGACCAACTGGTTCAGCCGATTTCCAGGAGCGACCCACTTGTCGCCAGATTCGAATTCCACCCAATCCAGCGGTATAGAAAATCTCGGGATGGTGCGTCGAAGAGCACATGTCATATATCACGCCATCCGCATCCGGCAACTTCTTCGCTTTATCACCGGTAATCAGATACAAGCCGTGATCGCCACCGGCAAAAAGCTCTCCTGCATGTTCCGCCACGAAAAAGAGTCGCTCGTCCAGGCCCTGAATCGGCTCGAAAACGGGTTCAGCGCCGGCAGCTGTGCGCAGACGGAAAGCGCCGAGCGACGTTGCAACATAAAGATCGCCGGCAAAACGTCGCTCTGAAAGCACCGAACCTTTAAGTCCTTGCGCTTCGCGGAAGATCGAGAGGTCAAGAGCGAAACGACTTAACCCCCCTTCGGTAACCACCCACAAACCGTGCCGCCGATCCTCGTAAATGGCATTGATCTGGTCGCTGATCAAGCCATTCTCCTTTTGAATGATCCGTTCTAAGGCACCGCTGCGATTGAGCAAAACTAATCCGCCATCCTTGGTGCCCACCGCTACGTCGCCGCTCGACAACTGGAGGATCGCTGAAACCGAATGCTGCCGGAAATAATCGGCCGCGCCATTGGCAAACGGAAGTATTTCGCTCAGAGTGAACTCGTACAAGCCGTGGACGGATGCGACTAACGGCCTTTCCCCTGGAGCGAAGAAAGCATTGCCATGCGACAACTCGGTATCTGCGCTTGGCCCGGCCACAAAGTCGTCCTTTTCCAGGCGACGCAAGCCTTGATTGGTAGTAGTGGCGAACAGCTCACCATAGGCTGCGAAGATTCGTCCAAACTTTTCTTTGGCGTGCCAAACTTTGATTTGACCGCTATCGGAATAAAAGAAAATCGCGTAGCGAGTCCCAAAATAGACGCCGGCCGAAGTAGGAACCACGCTGCGTACATCCAGGAAGCTCGCTTCCGTTTTAGGAACGGCAATGGGGATAAACTCGGTGCGGCCTTGGGCATTCGCATCCAGGTAGCCGATGACTCCTTGGCCGCCCACATAGACCCGGCCGCGCGCATCTATCGCCAAGCTCAGTGCCGGCGCGTCGTTAGTGAGGCGAATCAAACGCCAGAAGACGCCGTCGAACTCCAGGACACCATATGTGTTGCCGAAATACATGACGCCTCGAGAATCCTGCACCGCAGACCAGTTCTGAGGATTCGCGCCGTACGTCTTAGGTGAATAATTCTGGAATAAGAACGCGCCTGTTTCTGGAGCGAGAGACGCGCATAATGGAAAAGCCGCGATTACCGTCAGCAACCCGCCGACGATTCGCGGCTTAAGCCAGGACATAACTGCGTTTAACGATTGCGTTGTCTTTTCAGTCTATAACCGCCAGCCAAGGCTAAGACCCCAGCCAAAAATCCAGCAGCCGAAGCCGGTTCCGGAACGCCAGAGATGACGGAGGCAGTATCGAGACCTTCGAAGGAAGCGCCGCCCGCGCCACCCTTCAACGTAAACACGATGCCTACGTATTGTGACACCGTAGCCGGGTGGGCAAACACGATGCTCGCATTTTCTGGGAGACCAGTGTCAGGTGTACCAACCGAAAGCGATAACGCAGGTGTGCTGCCGAGGCACAAACCATTGCCAACGTAAGATACGTCGTTACAGAAATACTCGGTGACTTGAACGCTGCCAGTCACGTCGAGGCCCATATCATCGCCGGTGATGACAGGTGCCGGGTCAATAAATATGTCGTAGTCGATTTCGAACTGAACTGTTTGCCCGGGGGCGGCTGTCACGGGACCGAACGAAAAGCCTGAGCCAGAAGGCGTAACCGAAACGGTGCTCGCTGCCGGTGCGTTAGAGCCCGGAATGTAACTCATGTTGTAATAATCGAGAATTCCGATAGCGCAGCCACCGGTAGCAGGCGGATTGGCGGTCGTAGAAATGTAATTTGCCAGTGAAGCCGTGGAGCAAGACGGCAAGGTGCTTACGGCAAAAATTGCCGAGTATGATCCCGCAACGAGCAGGGACAAGCAGAGTTTTATAGAAATGGAACGTTTTCGACCCACAATCACCCCTCCAGTAATCGTTTTAACCATCCAAAGTGTAGCAGCAAATTGCAGCATTTCGAAAGTTTTAGTACGTACTGAACTATAGTCCCGCAGCAATGCGCATTGCAACGATGGTCATGTCGTCGTGTTGTTCGGCCCCGTTGGCCCATTCGTCGGCCGCATGCACCAGGGCATCATTCACTTGTTTCACGGAAGAACCGCGATGTTCGACCAAAACCTGATCAATTCGCTCCTCGTCCCAGAATTCACCCGCGGCATTTTTCGCCTCGCTAATGCCATCGGATATGCAGACGAGCAAAGAACCGGGTTTCAGAGGAACGGTTCGCTCAATGTAATTACCGGGGTCGAGAATACCGATTGGCAGATTGGTACCGGCAGGGCGCTCAATCTCGCCGTCGCGCGAGACGATGAAGGCGGGGATATGGCCCGCGTTCACGTAGCGAATTTGTTTGCGGTCGGCACTCACAACGCCGCAAAACAGAGTGGAAAACCGGTCGTCGCTGGAACTGCGGTGCACGGCTTGATTGAGTTCCTGAACCACGTAACGCAGGTCTTTGGAATTACGACTGAGCAAACTGCGCAGCAATGTGTGGATGCTGGCCATAAGCACGGCAGCGGGGATACCTTTGCCGGAAACGTCTCCGAGCGTGAAGGCGAATGAGCCATCATCTAGCGGTAGAAGATCGTAGTAATCACCGCCCACCATGCGCGCGGAACGGCAAAAGCCGCTGTATTCAATGCCTGAGGACTCACCCTGCACGGGAGGAAGAAGGCGCATCTGCACATCGCGGGCGATATCCAACTCGTGGCGCAACAAGCGGGCGACGTCGGCCTCGCTGCGGAGCCGTTCGGCTTGAATGGCGGAGGCTGCATAGGCTGCCATCAAGCGCAGTAATTCGGCATCTTGCGCGCTAAACCCGCCTGGTTTGTTTAAGACCTGCAAAGCGCCGATGACTTTATCGTCGGCGCGCAAGGGGACGCACAAAATGGATTCGGTTTTATATCCGCTGGATTGATCCATTTGGCGATGAAAGCGCGGGTCATTGCTGAGATCGTTGGCGACTATGATTTCGTTTTGCGAAATACAGGCACCTACCAAGCCAGTGGATTGAGGGATGCGAACCTCACCAATGCCATCGGCCACGCGCGTCCAGAGCTCACCTTTGGCCTCGTCAATCAGCCACACGCTGGAACGATCGCCATCTACCAGATCGCGCGCTAACGCGGCATTGAGTCCGATCAGCGCAGAAATGTCCTGCTCTTTGCTGATACGCACGGCGTGCTCAAGAATGACGCGTGTGATATCACGGCCACCACCAGCGCCATTCGCCAATTGTTCGATCTTGGACTCCATTGATACGGCCATAGCCAAAATGCTGAGTCGACAAAGTTCACCGACCGTTGCACACAAGCTAGCACAAGGTGTGCCTTTCCATTATTGTCTCCAACTTTAGGCCATGTTGACTAGTACTGAAACGTTGGGCAGGTACGGGGCATCAGACGATTGACCAATAGTAGGTATAAAAACCGATCCAACAAATGGCCAGCAGACCGAGGGCCGCCAGAGGGCTGGCCTGGATTTGGCGGCGAAAGGCCATGCCTAGCAACGAGGCGGCGCCCCAACTCAGCAGGAATCGCGGGAAGCGGCCAGGAACGCTCATGGCCATAAAGATTTCAAAGGGGGCGTGGCGGGGAGCATTGACGGCATAAGTTTTATAAGGAACGCCGGAAAACGCGCCCAAAGCCATGGCGAACATGCCCCGATCTTGCATTTGCCGGTCGGCATGCTCAAGAGTGTGCAATTTGATAAAAGGCACGTGCAGCAACACATTCTTAGCTTCATCGGGGTATTTATCGGCGGCGGTGTAAAGCAAAGCACCCCCCAGCAATGCGCCAATCAAAACGGCGATCATTTGCGCGAATGATTTTCTGGGTGCGAACAGGGCGGAGGCGGTAATGATGATATCGGGGACAAGAAAGAAAACCGTAGCTTCCGCCAAACCCCAAAGCACACCAAGCCAAATCTGCGATAAACGGACCCCCCAGGCTTCAAATCGTTCTAATTCCTGATCGTCACTCATAGGTTGATGGACGGCGCCCAGAGCTGTAGTACTACAGCCAAGGCGGAAATTCTCCTTTGTTCGTTATGTCTTGAAACTGTTGTTGCAAGGCGAGCATGAATTGATCACGATCGCCATTCCACTGGACGCGTTCGCCTACGAAAATATCGCAGAAAAAGGGCACCAGCAAGGCTTCGCCGCGGGGCAGCGACTTACCCGCGCCGTGAATAAAGATGGGGATGATGGGTGCGCCGGCATTCCTCTTGACGACATGCGCCACGCCGGACCGAAATTCGCCCAGGCGCTCCGCTTCGCCGCGTGTGCCTTCGGGGAAAAGTAGGATGATCTCACCGTTAGATAGAGCGGCATCGACGGCGGCTAACATGGCAACAGCACCGCCTCGATTGGTTCGATCGACTGGAATAATTCGTAAGACACTCAAAGCAAACCAGCCTAGCAGAGAGTTACGCAAGAAAGAGTCGGCTGCGGCTACCGGCCTTATGCGTTTTGCCAGAGAAAAGGGAAAGAGCGAGAGTAGGACAACGGTATCGAGGTGACTGTTGTGATTGGCAATGATGATGGCCGGCCCGTGCGCGGGCAAGCGCAGGCGGCCGCGAACATTGAGTCCCAGAACCACTAAGGCCAGCGGCTTGACCAACAGAAAGTGAAAAAGTAGCCTGCAGAATGAAGCCATTCCTACGACGTTAGTAATGAAGATATCGAATGAAATGAAAAAATAGCGGGGCGGTGTAAGTCAGGCTGTCGACCCGATCGAGAATTCCGCCATGTCCTGGTAGCATACTGCCACTGTCTTTGAGATGCAAGTCGCGTTTGACGGCAGAGACGGTGATGTCGCCGAAAAATCCGCCGACGCCGATGATGAGCCCAGCGCCTAAGGATTCGTAACGGGAGAGCGGGGTTAGGAGAGGAGCGAGCCAGTATGCGAGCGCTACGGTGGTTAGGACGCCGCCCAGCAGGCCGCCCCACGTCTTGCCGGGACTGACACGCGGCACAACTTTGCGGTGGCCCAGCGTACGGCCCCAGACGTATTGCATAATGTCGTTCAATTGGGTGAGAACGGCAACATACAGAATTAGTGTTTCGCCGCCGGGCTGGCGGCGGCCCCAGACGGAACCACCGGGAAACGGCAAAAGCAGAAGCGCGGCGAGATGGCTCAAGCTGTATACGGACGTCATCAAGCCCCAGTACAACGTGCCTACGGCGGTGAGGAATCCAGAGGTTTCGCCAATCATGACCATCCGCAGGGGCAACAGCAGGAACATGTAGACGGGAATGAAGATGGCGAACATGCCGTACCAGCCGACATAGACCCACCAGAACTGGACGAAGATGGCGAGATAGGCATAGAAAAGAACGCGACGGTCGGCGCGCCGCGTGGGGATAAGTGAGAAATATTCTTTGAGTGCAAGAAAGCTGAGAAAGGCAAAGAATGCGAGAGCGACGCCGCGGCCAGGGATCATAGCGCCGAGGAAGAAAAAAGCGATTACCCGCCAAGTGCGGACGCGGGCGGCGAGTTCGGAGAAGTCTGCAGACGGACGCAGGCGGCGAAAAACCAAAACAGCAAGAGAGGCGATGGCTAGCAGGATGAGAGCGCCCAGCAGGACCGAAAGGAATGCTGGATTCACTGACCTCTCCAAAGGGCCATACGCGCGCGGTTATAAATTGTGTACGCGAGCAGGCCCAGCATAGCGGTCAGCAGCACATTCTGCCAGATGCCCATAGGTACACCGAAGCCGATGAGCAAAGCGATGAGACCGAAGACAAAGGCGCGGTCGGATTTGCCCATTGGGCCATCGTAACGGCGCGCTGAGCCGACCATAAGTCCGAGGACGCCGGCCATTTCACTGATGATGGCGAGCACTACCACAAGCACGATCAACACCGGAGAAAAGCGCCAACCGAGGGCGAGCGGCAGGTAGAGCCCGGCATCGGAAATGACATCGCCGAGTTCGTTCAATAAGGCGCCCAAGCGGCTTTTGAGTTCAAATTCCTTCGCCAGCATGCCATCGATGGCATTGAGGGCCATGCGAAGAAAGAGCGCGGGCGGCAGCAACAGAAGAGCGCGCGGCGATCCGGCCTTGAAGCACAAGACCGCGCCCACAAGCAGCGAAAGAATAGCGGCCGCCACGGTTACCTGATTCGCAGTGACGCCCAGGTGATACAGCAGACGCGTGGGCGGCCGCAGCAAGTTCTGAAAGGCAGGCTTCAAATCGTAAATAGTGCGTGGCAACCGGTTAGCGTTCCAATACTTCTTTGTATGTATTGAGTTCGACTTTCTTCGGGGCTTCGGCGAAATCGAAATCGTAAGTTTTGGTGGTATTGCCAACCGCGGGCAACTGGCCGAGGCGGATGAACCCTTTGCCGAAATCGGCAAACACAGGCACAAGCATAACGAAATTGTCACTCACCTGGCTTTGCGTGATACTCATGTGCAAGTGAGTTTTGCCGTCAGGCCCGGCTGAGGTTTGGTAATCGAAATCGTATTTGGGTACATCGGTACCGTAGACCCATTGGCGGAAGAACCAATCGAGCCGACCGTTGTTCTCAAGGTCGATGGCGTGCGGCATATGCTTTTCGGCGATGGCTTTGAACGTTTCGGTGGAGGCCGGCATTTCGCGGTGAGTTTCGACAAAATCATGCATCATTTCGATGAAGGCTTTATCTTGATCTTTGTTCGAGTAGAAGAGCGAACGAAGCATGGCGAGGATATAGGCGCCTTTGGGATACGTCACGTTTTGATAGGCGCTTTGCGAACGGGGCGAGATAAGGCGCAAACCAAGCCAGATAGGACCGGCGTCATTGGGCGCGACACCAAACTGATTTTTTTCCATGACTCTCTTCTTGAGGCGCTGCCAGAACTCGATGTAATCCTTTTGCCACTTTGGGCCAACCGCTTGCTGGAGGAAGAGGCCAGCGGAGAACTCTGCGAAACCTTCCGACAGCCATTGATCGTGATAGGAGGCCCAGCCGACACTGTGGCCCCACCACTGGTGCGCTACCTCATGCGGTGTGACTTCCTGAACGAAGGCCGTGGCGTTGTTGTTGATCTGGTTGAAGAGTTGCCAGCGCTGAGTGGAATCCAGGTAGGCCATGATGGGCAGGTAAACCAGATTGGGCCATGATTGTCCGAAATTGAAATTCGGCTGCTCGGTAATGGCCAAAGTGGTAAACGGACTCTTGCCGAAGTAGTAGTTACAGATTTGCAATTCGGCACGGGTCTGATCCAGAGCGTATTTCGTCATCGCGTTGGGGGCAATGCTCTGCGCGGCCGGGTTGTGAGCGAGAAAATCCGGGAGTTCCGTCAGATAGAAGCCGGAAATATCGATGCCTGTCTTGTCATCGTGCAGTTCGACTTTCTTGTAGTCGCCGTAATTGAAGCCAGCGACCATGACAGGATTGGCGGTGACCCAGTGAGTGACATTCTGACCTTCTTCGATTGAGTCACTTTGCAGCGTGCCGACACTGATCAGATTGTATTTTTTCGGAATGCGGAAAGTCAGATCATAGGTAGCACGGTCGACAAGAAAGTTCAGATTGGGATACCAGGCTTCACGGGCACCAATGTAGAAACTGCCATTCCCCGCTTTAGTAACAACTTTGTCGCCCGAGTACTCGATGGTGAGGGCATACTCTTTTTTGAGTTCGGCGGGCGCGGGAAGAATGGCATAAAACGAACCATCGGATTTGCGGCTCTCTTGGACGTAAGACACTTCCGCACCATCGGCGGCGGTGACTCTAGTCACGCGAAGGTTGGGGAGGAGGCCGAACTTGATCACTCGTTCACCCGCCACAACCGGTTCGAACGTGACAGTAGCCACGCTGGTTAAGTGGTCGTTATTGCCAAGAACGGTTTCGACTTTGAATTTGTGCGCAGTCACGAAGCGGCGTTCTTGATGGGAGTTCGCCATGTGCGCCGGATATTCGGCTTGTGTGTGGGAGAGATACCAAATGCCGTCATCCATGCCTTGCGGATCGAAATTGACAAGGCCGATCTCTTCGGGCGAGCCTAGCTGCGGAATGGCACCGCCTCTAGCCTGGAAATTAAAGCGCAGATCTTTGTGCTTGTCGCCGTGAATATAAGCCCTGAGAAAACTGTGTTCCGGCACTTGGTTATAGAGCCACGAGAGAACCTCGGCATCAATGTTATCCATTTCGCTGCCGTTGAAAAAACTTTCCGTGAGACTGGTGGGTGTCTCACGGCGGCGGCGCACTTTTTCTTCCCACTGAGAAAGAACGTTGGCGGCGTTGGGTTCGTCGGTTTTCTGTTTAATGGCTCCGGCGAGGTTGTGATTGAAGTTGCCGGAATAACGAAAGACAACGCTGGTGAAGTCTTCGTCCACTTGGGCGGCGTGAGCCCGGCGAGCAATTTCTTGAGCGTCAAGGGGCTGCGCCGGTTTCAACGTGAAGTGGCCGCGGCCGACGAAGATGGCTCCTGTGACTTGGCCGTTGACTGGTTTCAGAAAGGTGAGTGTGCCCTGCTCCAGGCGAATGGTGGCGACATCGAGTTTGAGATCAAATCCCTCGACCTGAAAGGAAGCACCGGTGCTTATGTCGCGCAGTTGACGGTAGCCCGGGTCACTGTTCGCTCGACCGCTGACTTTACCTTCGACAGTGACTTCCTGACGCAGGGTAGCGACCTGGAGAGAAATGGCGATGGTCTGGTTGGAGTTGGAAATGGCTACGGTTCGGGTATCGGGCTCGAAACCATCGGCGGTGGTTTTGACGGTGTAGGAGCCAGGCTTCAAATCTGGCGAAGCGAAGCGGCCTTGTGGGTCGGCGTCAAAGGTGAGCGGCGCGGCGAGATCGCCACCTGAAATTTCGATGTGAGCGCGCGGGGTGGATGCGCCCGATGCGTCTTTGACGGTACCGCTGATGACGGCAGCGGTCATGCTTGAGACGCATAAGCAGAAAAAAATGAATGCAGAAAAATAAGCGCGAGTGAAAAGCGACCCAGCGTGCAACATGAACTTACCTCCGGTGGAAAGTTTTATTGACGGCACGAACGGCGAAAATTGCCCTGTAGATATGAAACCACGACAGAGTTTTAGAGTTGCCCAAAACGGGTGGCAATGCCGGTTGGGCGAGAGGGAAAAATTGGGTGAAGAAGGGGCGAAAGTGGCGGAATATTTCCCTCTCGACCGGTGTGTTTTTGCCGGTTGCTGGGCGGCACCTCGCGAGGGAAATTTGCATGCGTGTGTTTTTAAGCTGTTGCATCCTTTCCCGGCAACTCCTCTCCCAAATCAGAATGCGCTAATCAGGTGTTAAATTGTCGGAGATCGAGCGCGCTCTTCCCGCTAAGTGACTGACAGGCCAACAGATAAAAACTGCAAATTTTTCTGCGCGTCTTGGAGGCCGAGGCGATTCGCAGTCGATGGGCGGCAGGAGTTATACGAGTTATACCGATTCAAGTGGATCAAGCGGAGATCCCTGTGACTTGGAGGACGGCGCTGACCTATGACTTCTCTCACTCGAACAAGCCGGATGGGCCGGTTCTGGAGCAGCTACAATACGCGGTGGCAGGGCAGCGTCCTCCGGGGCGCGGTGGCCGCAACGGACCAAACTGCCAGCGTTGCGGACCCGGAAAAAGCAAGAGCGCTGATCAATGCCGGATTGCCGGAGATGGCGCTCCGTTATCTGCCTGAGTCAGACAAGAGTGTGAGGACGCGACAAGTGAGAGCGCTGGCTCTTTTGAAGAGCGACCGAGTAGAGGCTGCCATGGAGGTGCTAGAGCAGCTAAAGAGCGAAGGAAATTTGGACGGCGAAACTCTCGGATTGCTGGCGGGCCGTTACAAGCAGAGGTGGGAGAAGACACAAATCCGACTGTGGTTTAACGCGGCGCTGGAGGCTTATCGGTCGGCGTGGGAAGGATCTAAGCCGCCTAATCCCTACCTTGGCATCAACGCGGCNNGATTTTTGGGACTTAGCGACTCTTGCGGAGAGTTATTTATTGCAGGGCGACCCCGAGAAGGCATTGCGCTTTTATAGCAAAATGCTGGCGGCGGGCCCGGAGCGCTATGAAAACATTTGTTCGGCCAGACGCACTCTGCGGCGCAATCTAAAACACCTAAGTGTGCCTGCAGACAAATTCGAAAAGCTATTGACCTTGCCGACCGTGGTGGCTTTTGTAGGACATGATGTGGATGCACCGGACCGTGCTGTGCCGCGCTTTCCTCCGCATCGGGAGCCTGAGGTGCGGAAACTGATTGCGGATGCATTGATGAAGTTGGAAGTAATGTATGGAGCTAGTTCTGCCAGCGCTGGTGCGGACATCATTTTTCTAGAGGAGATGAAGAAGAGAAACGCTTATGTTCGCGTGATTCTACCGTGCGCGCGAGGGCCCTTCATGCGAGAGTTCTTGAGCAGCGAATGGCAAAGCCGGTTTGAAGCAGCCATGGATCACCCGCGCGCCGAGATCGTTGAAATCACAGCGGGCGATCCGGAAGATTTGTGGAAGAATTTCCAGCCGGAACTTTGGAAGAAGTCCGTGGCACAAGCGAAGCAGCTAGATGAGTTACCTACGCTGCTGACAGTCTAGGACGGTAACCCAGGGTTTATTGGTAACACGGTAGCAGATTGGAAGCGTGAGGATGCGCCGATCAAGCATTTGCCTTTGAACAGTGAGACTTCCTCCGCGAAGGCTTGCGATCCCGCAGCTTGCGCGCTTTTGATCACGCGCAAGCTGCTCTCCACTCTGTTATCGGTGCTAAAGGGCGTGAAGGGTGATCAGTTCGGCGGTGCCTTTGAAGCGCTCTACTTCGTAGGTTCGTTCGGCGCCGGGCGCAACAGTGAAACCGCGTTGGTAGGTTTTCACTCCGTAAGTAGTGAACGGTTGTGACTGGCCGGTGCCCATGATCACGGTGGGAAGAAACAGTGAAAAGGTGATGCCGCCGGTATCGTTGTTGGGCTTCAATAGGACGGTCAGCAGTGTGCCCATGGGCGAGTCCTGCTGGGAGATTTGATCGCCGCTGAAATTGAGTTGGCCTTCCGGGCCGGCGTAGGAAAGCGTGGGCGCCTGGATGGGGTGGCCCACGATGACCGGACCACTGGGATCTAGGTTGTATGTGACTGTCGTCGGGCCGGAGTGGCTGGAGAATTGAAACATGTTGCCGGTCTTCACTAGAGGAACGGCGGCAGTTGCGGTAGTTGACATTTTTGTAAAACCTCTTTGAATGTTATTGGTGGCTCAAAAGCCTGATTCATAGTGGCGGCGGGGCTGCCGGCGTTTCATGGGGTGAAATAATAGGGAGCGTTGTGATGAAGCCTTGCGCGTTTCCTCTTTTGCTGGCTTTTGCCAGTGCGCCTGCGGTTGCCGCTAGTGCGGCGCTAGACCACCAGTTCGCGCAAAACGTGCGGCCGTTTGTACTGAAGTACTGCGCCGGTTGCCACAGCGGAACTATGCCCGCTGCACAGTTCGACATCAAATCGTATACGAGCGTGGAGATGGTTACGAGCGATTTTCCGCGTTGGGCGCTGGTGAGTGACAGACTGACTGCTAAAGAGATGCCGCCGAAGCCTTTGCCCGCGCCACCGGCGGAAGAGACGCAGCAGGTGATCTCCTGGATCCAAGCGTTGCGTGCGGACGAAGTGAAGAAAACGGCGGGCGACCCGGGCGTGGTGCTGGCGCGGCGATTGAGTAACGCGGAATACAACTACACGATGCGCGATCTCACCGGGCAGGATATGCAACTCACTCGCGAGTTTCCTGTTGATCCGGCGAATCAGTCTGGGTTTGATAATTCGGGCGAATCGTTAACCATGTCGTCGTCTCTGCTGAATAAGTATTTACAGACGGCGCGCGCGGTGGCCGATCACCTGGTTCTGAAGATGGACGGCTTTGATTTTGCGAGTCACCCGATGTTGGTGGAAACGGATCGCGAGAAATATGCGATTCAACGCATTCTGCAGTTTTACGCGTCGCAGCCCACGAACTATGCGGATTATTTTGAAGCGGCTTGGCGGTTTCGATATCGGGTAGCGCTGGGAAAACCGCGAGCGACGCTGGCGACGATTGCCGCTGATAGCAAAGTGAGTTCCAAATACTTACCAATAGTTTGGGCGATTCTGCATGACAAAGATGCGATTGGCCCGGTTCTGAAGTTGCAGACGATGTGGCGAAGTTTGCCTGCGCCGAGCGCTAGCGATGCGGATGATGTAAAGACGCAGTGCGCGGCGATGCGGGATTTTGTGGTGAAGATTCGAACTCACACCGCGATGCAGTTTGCGGCTCCGGTGGTAAAGGGATTGCCAGCCGGGTCTCAGCCGCTACTGAATTGGAAGCTGCGGGAGTTTGCTTTGCATCGGCGCGATAGCGATCCGAATGATTTGAGGAACGATACTGATGGGCCCGAGGTGGTGCCGGAGATTCCGAGGTATCCAGGCTTGCATCGGGAGGCGGCTCCGCGTTGGGCGGCCCTTTCGGCGAAGGCACGGGCGGGCGATTTGGATTTGGTTGTCCCGGCGGCAGAGCGCAAACAATACGAAGCGGCGTTCGAGAGGTTCGCGAATGTGTTTCCGGATACGTTTTATGTGACAGAGCGAGGGCGTTATTTTCCGGATGACTCGGAAGATAAGGGACGATTGCTGAGCGCGGGCTATCACAGCGTGGTGGGATTTTTTCGCGATGATGCGCCACTCACGGAGTTGATATTGGATTCGCAAGGGAAGAAGGAGATTGATCGTCTTTGGGAGGAGTTCGATTTCATTGCGCACTTCACGGAACGCACGTGGGTGCAGTATTTCTTCAATCAGAGTGGAGAGGTGCAAGGGAAAGGTGCGGAAGCGGGAACGGACAGGCCAGCGGATCATCAGATAACTGACGCGGAAGTGATTCTGGCTATGCGCGATGCTTACCTAGCAAAGGCAGTGGCTGATCCCAAAAATGACCCCCTTGCTCCGAGAGCGGTTCGGGAACACTTTGATGGACTGAACGCCACGCTGCGGCGATTGGAGAAAGAGCGGCAGGAGGCGGAACCGAAACATCTGGAGGCGCTGCTCCGATTTGCGGCGCGGGCTTATCGCCGGCCCTTAAGCAAAGCAGAACAGGATGATTTGCTGGATTATTACCATTCGCTGCGAACGAAGAATGAACTGTCGCACGAAGACGCGCTGAGGGATTCAGTAGTGAGTGTATTGATGTCGCCCGATTTTCTATACCGGTTTGACCTTTCGGAGACCGGCACGGCGTCGCTGACTCACCATGGCGTGACGCCTCTATCGAGTTATGCGCTGGCAAGCCGTTTGAGCTATTTGCTTTGGGCTAGTATGCCGGACGAAGAATTGCTGCGGCATGCGGCCAGCGGAGATTTGCGGAGGCGCGATGTGCTGCTGGCACAGACGCGGCGGATGTTGAAGGATGCGCGGGTGCGCGGACTGGCCACCGAATTTACAGGGAACTGGTTGAGCTTCCGGCAATTTGAGACGAATAACTCGGTGGATCGCGAACGGTTTCCTACTTTCAACAATGATTTGCGAGAGGCAATGTTCCAAGAGCCGATACGCGTGGTGCAGGACGCAGTGACGAATGATCGTTCGGTTTTGGATTTGATTTACGGAGATTACACCTTTGTAAATCCGCCGCTAGCTGCGCACTATGGCATTCCGGGAGTGACTGGCGATGTCAATAACTGGGTGCGGGTTGACGATGCAGGGCAATATGGGCGTGGAGGTCTACTGCCAATGGCGGTGTTCTTGACGCAGAATTCGCCAGGATTACGAACGAGTCCGGTGAAGCGTGGCAATTGGGTGGTGCAGAAAGTATTGGGCATCCGAGTGCCGCCGCCACCACCAGTGGTACCGGAACTACAGAGTGATGAGTCTAAATCGGATCTGCCGGTGCGTGACATGCTGGCGAGACATAGACAGAATCCTGTGTGTGCCGCATGTCATGCGCGGTTTGATTCTTTTGGACTTGCGTTTGAAGGTTATGGGCCGGTGGGGAATGCGAGGACGAAGGATCTGGCGGGTCGTCCGGTAGACACTTCCGTGACTTATCCGGGAGGGGTGGAAGGGACGGGACTCGAAGGCCTGAAGGCTTTCATTCGAGATCACCGGCAAAAGGAGTTTGTGAGTGGGTTGAGCCGCAAGCTGCTCGCATACTCATTGAATCGGTCGCTGCAAATGTCGGACGAATTATTGCTGGATCAATTGGCGAGCCAGCTTGCGGTAAAGCAGTATCATTTCGATTCGCTACTAGAGTGTGTTGTGACGAGCCCGCAATTTTTGAACAGGCGCGCGCCCGAAGCGCAGTTATCGGATTTAGAGTCCAGGAGGGGAAATTAAGATGTCTCGAGTAACAAATAAGTCGGCTTCTCCGATTTCGCGCCGCACAGTACTGCGTGGGGCCGGTTGTACGATGGCATTGCCGTGGCTGGAGTCGCTGCACGCGTTGGCGGATACTCCGGCCGCCTCGGCATTCCCAAAGCGGTTTGGAGTTGTATTCCTCGGCAATGGCATCAATGAAGATCATTGGAGTGCTGAAGGCCAAGGCGCGGCCATGAAGCTGAGTAAGACGCTTGAGCCGTTGGAACCACTGAAACAGAAGATTAACGTGATTGACGGTCTGTTTGTAAAGGCACTGACCGGACAAGGCATTCATCC
>PMQB01000255.1 GCA_003169195.1 Bryobacterales bacterium | reverse complement strand
TTGATGATGCCGGGGGTGGTGATGATATCGGCAATGCCCTGCACAGCTTGGCGCAACACATCATCGGCCATGCGGAACGCATCCATGAACTTCGCGCCCTTGGGAACCAAGCCCAAAAGCTTTTCATTCGGAATGCTGATGACGGTATCGCAGCAGCCCGCCAGTTCGGCCAGCCCACGCTCGGCCTGACGCATGCGCCGCGGCCCTTCGAAAGAGAACGGCTTCGTCACGACAGCAACGGTGAGCGCATTCAATTCTTTGGCNNCGAAGACCATGTCCGCGCCTTCCAGAATTTCAATGATCTGCTCGGTATCTTCGAGCGCCGCCTGACGCCCGACCGCCGGATCTGCTCCCGCGCCCAAACCACTGGTGAGCTTCTTGCCAACGGCAAGTTTATTAGCCACCGGCGAGGCTGCCAGCGCCTGCTTATCGGTATTGAGAATGTAGAACTCAATGCCGCTGAGACCTTCCTGCAGCATCCGGCCGACCGCGTTTGACCCGCCGCCGCCCACGCCTACAACCTTAATGCGTGTGCCTAGATTTATTTCCTCAGCCATGAGGAATTTCAGATCGTCTGCCATATCGTTTTACACTCCCTTCCTGCTCTACTTCACCGCGGAACCAGATACGCTGGTCGACGCTCTCTTCCAATCACGTTTCAATTTCAACCGGCCCGAGTACATCGCCAATCCACCGGCTGTTGTCCAGGTGGGATTGTCGAGTTCTGCCGGCCAGCCTTCAATACCTAACGCCAAACCTTTGCGCGCCTGGCAATGCAGAATGCGTTCGGCCACATCGCACATGCCGGGCAGCAGCGCGCCACCGCCGGTTACCACAACGCCTTCCAGCAGATTCTGCTCCATACCCAAGCGCAGCACTTCTTCATACACGCGCTCAAAAATCTGCTCAGCGCGCGCTTCCAGAATTTCGTTCAATTGACGGCAACTGGCTTCGCGTACGCCGCGCCCATCGGCGGAAGGCAACTCTACTAGTGTATTCTCAGGCGCTGAATCCGCAATAGCGGAACCGAACTGGCGCTTCAAGCCTTCGGCGAAATCGACGTTCACTTTGAAGAGCCTCGCAACGTCGCGCGTGAAATGGTCGGCGCCAATCGGGAAGCTGGTGGCCAGCAGCAGCGAATCACCATCGTAAATTACGACTTCTGTCGACTGTGCGCCAATATCCACAATGGCTGCGCCGCGCGCGCGATCTTCCGGCAAGACCGACGCATAAGCCGCCGCTATGCCTTCGAACACAGATTCTTCCACCGCTAAATGCGAACGATGCACGGCCGAAACAATGGCTTGATGCTCATGCAGAGAAACCGTGACCACCAGAATATTCGCTTCCAGCCGCGCGCCTAAAATGCCTTTAGGATTGCGATAACCGGCGCGCCCATCGAGCGTAAAATCTTGTGGACAAATCTGCAGAATCTCGCGGTCGTCTTCCAACCGTACGCGTGCCGCTAATTCAACGGCGTACTTTAAATCTTCCGGCTCAATTTCACGCCGGCGCCCGAACTCATATACACCGCGGCTATTCACCCCGGCCACGCACCCACCCACGCCAATCAACGCTGAATCGGGCGACGCTTGCGCCTTCTTCTCCGCTTCGTGCAAAGCCACACGAACACTCTCAGCCAGCGCCTCCTGGTCTCCCAAGCGCGCCTTCGTCCATGCCTGAACCGGAGCTTCACCATAGCCCAAAAAGCGCGTGGTGAAGTCTTCTAACGCGCAGATAACAACGCGCGTGCTGCTGCTTCCCAAGTCCAGACCAACGGCCAATTTGGTTTTACCGCTCAAATTTCTTATCCCCTACCGCTGTGATTACGCCATCTACTCGCAGATCCAGCGTCGTGGCGTCCGGACGCTTCTCTTTGATCTCGCTATAGTTCGCCAAGAAGTTGCGCAACCGCTCGGCATAGTTTTCTTCTCCTAACATCAAGTTCACAACTTCATTACCAACATGCTCAGCCACCACTAAATTGTTCGGGTCGGAAGCATCTACTTCCGAAACCTGCGCGCCTAGTGGTCCAATCTCTCGCAAGAGGGCTGTAGCCCGCATCACGCGCGCGCGCCGGCCCTCTACACTTTCGTTTTCTTTCAAACCCGAGATGACGGGCAGCGTAAACTTGGCTGCCACGCGCGGCCGCAAAATGTGTCCATAGCGGTCTATCAACGCCAGCTTCGCAATACCATCGGGCGAATGCATGGCTGAGAGGCGCACGAAGGCCACGGGCTCGCGCTCGTGAATGGTCACTCTTACCGTGTCCGGCCATACCTTCGAAACAGCCGCATCCTGCACCCAATCGATCGCAAGCAATTGCTCGCGCCGGGCTTGTAACGGAACCAGGTAAAGACTCCGCCCGAAGTCTTGCGCGAAGACATGACGGACTTGGGAAGCTGACGCATAATGAACTCCCTCCACCACCAGATTTGGACTTTGGCCTGCCAACTCTTCCGCTTCCGCTACTCGGAAACGGTCGTCTTTGATCAAAAACTCTTCTGTGAGATGCCATGCGAACAACGAACCGACCATGAGCACAATGCCGGTAAACAGCCAAAAGGCTAAGCGGCCCCAATGCAAGCCTGCGAACAGGCCGGGGCGTGCGTCGGCATTGTCGATCGGTGGTCTGCGGCGCGCCAATTATGCTCCACCCCGCAGTTTGTCCAAGATTTTTTCGGCGGCTTGCGAAACACTACCAGCGCCTAAGGTCACAATCAAATCACCAGGTCCAGCAGCCGCTGCAATCGCCGACACACCTTCATCCATCGTCGCCACGTAATGAGCCCCGCGGTGTCCGAACGAACGGATTTTTTCCACCAGGGCTTGGGCGTTTACTCCTTCAATGGCAGCTTCCGACGCGGCGTAGATATCCAGCAGATACAAGCTGTCGGCCTGGTTGAAAGCGCCAGCGAAATCGTCCATTAAAAACTTGGTTCGCGAAAACCGATGCGGCTGGAAGAGCACGTGGATCTTCTTATACGGGGCCAGGCGCGCGGCCGCCAACGTGGCTTTCACTTCGGTTGGATGGTGGCCATAATCGTCCACCACCGTGACACCTTTTTCGACACCACGGACCGAGAAGCGACGGTCCACACCGCTGAACGCAGCCAGTCCTTCGCGGATCTGCGCGACCGGAACATCCAGTTCCAAGCCAATGCCTGCGGCGGCGGTAGCGTTCAAAACATTGTGCAGCCCGGGTGAGTTGAGGTGGAAATCACCCAACTCGGCGCCATGGCGGCGCAGCGCGAAATCACTGCCGTTCGGGCCGAGCCTAACATTCAAAATTTCCAGATCCACTTGCGCCGTACGGCCATAAGTAATAGTGCGCCGCCGAATATTGGGGAAGATCTTCTGAATATTCTCGTCTTCCATACACAGAACCGCAGCTCCATAGAATGGCACCTTGTTTACGAACTCGGTAAAAGCGGTTTGAATTTCTTCGAGCGAGGCATAGTGGTCCAGATGTTCTCGATCGATATTTGTGACAACGGCCAGAATCGGCGCGAGTTTGAGGAACGATCCATCACTCTCATCAGACTCAACGACGAGAAACGAACTCTTCCCCACACGCGCGTTCGAACCTTGCATGGCGGCGACGCGTCCACCTACCACAACGGTTGGGTCGAGATTCGCCGTATTCAGAATGGAAGCAACCATTGACGTGGTGGTCGTTTTGCCGTGGCTGCCCGCAATGGCAATGCCGAACTTCAATCGCATGAGTTCGGCCAGCAGTTCGCCGCGTGGAATCACTGGGATCTGCAAACGGCGCGCTTCCGCCACTTCCGGGTTCGTCGGATCGAGCGCGGACGTGACAACCACCGCTTTGGCTCCGGCGACATTTTCGGCGCGATGACCCACCTGGACCGTTGCGCCCAGTTTGGTGAGCCGTTCCGTGATCGGGCTCAATTTGGCGTCAGACCCAGAAACCTGGTATCCGAGAGTGAGCAGAACTTCAGCGATCGCGCTCATTCCAATGCCCCCGATACCAACAAAGTGGACGTGTTGGGGCTTAAAAAACATTTCTTGCCACTATTGTTTCGGCTTTATGGTCTCGTGTCAAATAAAAACCCCTATTTTTATTAGCGTCGCCTGCTTTGCGCCGCTTCCTCCAGTACTATAGCGGCGCGTTCCGCCGCGCCCGGATGGGCAAACTGTCGTACTTTCTGGCGCATAGCCGCCAGTGTTTCCGGCTTGTGTACCAAGTCTTCAATCTCGTGAAACAAGCGTTCACCGCTCATTTCGCCGTCTAAAACCATGCGCGCGGCCGCGGCACTCACCAGCGTTTTCGCGTTTTCTTTCTGGTGGTCGTCCGCGGCAAAAGGCAGCGGGACTAGAATGGAGGCCATTCCGCCCGCCGCAATTTCGTTGACTCCACCGGCACCGGCACGGCCCACGACCACGTCCGCGTTTGAAAAAGCTTCGGCCATGTCTTTGATGAAGGGCACCACTTCGCCAGCTACTCCGGCAAAGCTAAATTCGCGCGCCAGCGCTTCATGCTCTGCCGTGCCGGTTTGGTGAACAAGGCGCACTGGCAGTTGGCTGGAGCGGAAATAGGGCCAGCTTTCTTTCGAAGCACGATTCAGGGTGCGCGCGCCGCGGCTGCCGCCGGTGATGAGAATTCGGAATTGATCGCTGGTTTTGTGCGTCAGCTTGAAAAATTCCGGGCGAACCGGCAAGCCTGTTACTTCTGCGCGGTCGTTGGGAAACCAGCGGCGCGTATTTTCGAAGCCTAAAAGCGCACGATAGACGCGGTTCGCCATTTTGCGATTCGCGAAACCAGGAACTGAATTCGGTTCCATGACTACCAGGGGAATGCCAGCGAGGGCCGCCGCCAGCATTACGGGTCCGGCCACATAACCGCCCATGCTGAAAACTGCTTCCGCGCTAAATTTGCGCAGCAGACTCCAGGCGGCGGCAATGCCACCGGGCAACTGCGCGATGCTACGAATCTGCGTCGTCAGGCCCACGCGATTCAAACCACCACTGCGCACGAATTGGATATCGAAACCAGCGTCGGGCACCAGGCGCGATTCCATCCCTGCTTGCGTTCCGATAAACAGCAGGCGATGCCCGCGCTCCTTTAAAACACGCGCCACCGCCAATGCCGGGAAGACATGCCCACCCGTACCGCCGCCGGTTAGAACGAACGAATGGGGCATGGTTAGGGTGTATTCTCGCTTACACTCAACAGCATTCCCATCAGCAGTAACGTGCTCATTAATGAGCTGCCGCCGTTGCTGATGAACGGCAGCGGAATCCCTTTGTTCGGAATCAAATCCAGCACAACGCTCATATTGATGAGCGCTTGCACAACTACGCAAACCGTGACGCTCAACGCAAGATAGCGGCCGAAATGATCGTTGGCGCGCAGTGAGACACGCAGGCCACGCCACAAGATGACAACGAAGCCGGCCAGGAGTGCCGCCGCACCTAAGAAGCCGGTCTCTTCGCCCACCACGGCGTAAATGAAGTCGTTATGGGCTTCAGGCAGATACAGCATCTTCTGTTTGCTTTCCATCAAGCCAGCGCCGAAGAACCCGCCGGACCCGAGAGCAATGCGCGCTTGTTTTTGCTGATAGCCAGGATCGCTGGTGGACGCAGTCTTATGCGCGTAGGCCAGCACATGGCCACCAGGATCGACCTTATTCAGGAGGGCGTGATCTTTGTCGACAAAATCAATGACACGCGAAAGACGGTAGGGCTTCATGGCGATGAAGGCGATGATCAGGAACACGCCCAGCGCAGCGCAGATGGCCAGATACCGTAAATCCACACCGGCCACAAAGATGACTATAAATGTTGTTAGCACCAGCACTACGGCTGTTCCAAGATCTGCCACGGCAACGAAGAGAGCCATCGCCGAGATGGAAATTGCAATTGGAGCAAGGGTGGAACGGTCATTCACTGCGCCCATTCGACGGCAAAGGAAGAACGCCAGGAACAACGCCAGCGCCGGTTTGGCCAGTTCCGACGGTTGTAGTGAAAGCGGACCGCCACGCAGCCAGCGGTGGCTACCGCCATCGGTGACGTAAACAACAAGCAAAAGCAAAACCACTACGCCGAGCGCTGTGAAGGCGTATTTCGGCGTGTTCCAGCGCCGGTAATCGCGCCGCATGCAGTAGAGAAGCACCAGAAACGAAAACACCGCCCAGCCAAGCTGGCGGACAAAGAAGTGCGTACTGTCCCAGTGGTACTTCAACACCGCCACACTGGACGACGAACTGTAGACCATCACCAAGCCGAAACAGACCATGGTGAGGACAGCAAGAAAGAGAATCCAGTCGGTTTTAAGTCTTTGCGCCATTTTTTGCTTACAACAATTGTGTCACTAAATGTTTAAAGTGTTTTCCGCGTTCTTCGTAGTTTGAATATTGGTCGTAACTGGCGCAGGCGGGTGATAGCAGAACCGTGTCCCCGGCGGTGGCATGCGCGCGAGCGTATTCCAGAGCGCGTTCCATGGTGCCGCAATCGGTCATCTCAATGGCGCCTTCCAAATCTTTGCGGATGATGGGTGCGGCGGCGTACGCATATGGTGGCTCGGCACCAATTAAGAGAACGCCTTTGGCGCGCTGGCGAAGGGGCTCGCGCAGCGGTTTGTAATCGCTGCCTTTATCTTTTCCACCTAAGATGATCCAAAGGCCGCTCGGGAACGCATCGACAGCTTTGAGAGTGGCGTCCACATTCGTGGCCTTTGAATCGTTGAAATATTCCTCACCCTTCAGCTTGCGAACAAATTCAATGCGATGCTCAACGCCGGGGAAGATCAAGACTGCTGGCCCGATGGTGGCCAGGGGCGCACCGGCGAGATGAGCCATCGCCGCTCCCGCCATTACGTTTTCCACATTGTGGATGCCACGAAGTTTGATTTGCGAACGCTGCATAAACGCAGTGTCGTCCCACATGAGGTCTTCGCCATTCAGCCAAACACCATTCGGAACACGCTGTGTGGCGCTGAACCAAACGGCCTTAGCCTTGGTGCGCCCGGCGAAATCGCGGCACGTCGGATCGTCGTAGTTCAACACCGCTGAATCGCCGTCTTGCTGTGTCTCAAACATGCGCGCCTTTGCATTCGCGTAGATTTCGAATGTGTGATGCCGGTCTAAATGGTCGGGCGTCACGTTCAAACAACCAGCCACTTGCGCGCGGAAATGATCGATAGATTCCAGTTGAAAGCTCGATAACTCCAACACATTCCAGCGTTCCGCCGCAGAGGAATCAATCAACGAAGTCACCGCGGTACCGATGTTGCCGCCCACTTGGCATGGAATGCCTGCGCGTTGCAGAAGATGTCCGGTCAGCGCGGTCGTTGTCGTCTTGCCGTTCGATCCGGTGATGCCCAGCACCGGCCCTTTTAAGAAGAACGACGAAAGCTCCACTTCGCCAATGGTGGGGATGCCGCGTTCGCGCGCAGCCACCAGCATCGGCAAATCGTAAGGCACCGCGGGCGAAAGGACAATCATGGTGGCCGTACCAATATTGGCTTCGTCCTGCGCCACCACAGGAACACCGAGGAATTTGAAGTGAGACTCTTCCTGCTTGGTCAGCGGCGACGAATCCATCGCCCGCACGCGCGCCCCATACTTCAGCAACAAGTCAATCGCTGCTAAGCCCGAGCGCTTGGTCCCGATCACGAGAATGTCTTGACCCGCAAATTTCGTTGGCAGTGTGCGTTACCTCAACTTCAAAGTGGTGAGGGCGAACAGCGCCATCACTAAACCCACAATCCAAAACCGGACAATCACTTTCGATTCCGACCAACCCAGCGCCTCAAAGTGGTGGTGAATGGGCGCCATCTTGAAAATACGTTTGCCGTTGCGCAGCTTGTAACTGCCGACTTGCAGAATGACCGACAGCGCTTCAATTACATAGACGCCGCCGATAAAGACGAGCAGAACCTCCTGTTTGATGAGCACGGCTACAATTCCCAGCGCCCCGCCGAGCGAGAGCGAACCTACATCTCCCATGAAGACCTCCGCGGGGTGACAGTTGTACCAAAGGAACGCCAAACTAGCTCCCATCATCGAGGCACAAAAAATAGTTAATTCCTGCGACCGCGGCAAACGAGCCAATCCCAAATACTGTGAAAAAGCGGCATGGCTCGAAAGGTAAGTAAGTATCGTCATGGCGCCCGACGCAATGATCATCAAGCCGATGGCCAATCCATCCAAACCGTCGGTCAAGTTCACCGCGTTTGATGAGCCCACCATAATGAAAACGATAAATGCGTAGAAAAATATGAACGCCAGTGGATAGGTCCAGAAATTTTTGGTCCACGATTCAATCAGCAGATCGGGCTTGAACTGCTTGAAAAACGGCACGTTGATGACCGTCGAATATGTCGAATGCGAATGCAGCACTAGCAAGCAAAAGCTGATGAGCATGGCCACCACCACCTGCGCCCAAAATTTCTGCCATGATGTTAGGCCCAGGTTGCGTTTCTTTGTGACCTTCGCGTAATCGTCAAAGAATCCGATCACACCAAAACCCACCAGTCCCAACAATGCCAGCCAAATATATGGATTCTTCAAATCGGCCCAAAGCAGCGTGGGAATCACAATGGACGCCATAATCAACAAGCCGCCCATGGTAGGGGTGCCCGCTTTCTTGCGATGCGATTGCGGACCTTCTTCGCGAATGTGTTGGCCGAAACTCATTTCGCGTAGTTTGTTAATCAGCCAGGGGCCACAGAGCAAACCAATCGCCAGCGCCGTCAGACTCGCTAACGCGGTGCGAACAGTAATGTAACCGAAAATTCGGAAGACCGGCACGAATTTACGTAGAACCTGAAACAGAAGCCAGTAGAGCATTTGGGATTAGGACTCCATTCTGGCCAACGCGGTTTCTACCTGCGTGCCGCGCGAACCTTTAAATAAGATGGCATCACCGGATTTGACAAAATCCTTGAGGAAATCACCGGCGGTTTGAGGTTGATCGAAAAAAATCGCGGCTTTGGGGTGCGCGCCGGCTTTCACAGCGCTTTCCACTAAGAATCGCGCCGCGCCGTGAATGCCGATGACGACGTCAATGCCAGCGCTTACTGCGTATTCGCCCAATTGGCGATGCAGCTGCTCCGACATCTGGCCTAACTCGCGCATCTCACCCAGCACGGCAATGCGGCGCTGCGCCGGTTCGGTGCGCAAGACATCGAGCATGTTGCGGGCGGCCTCGGGATTTGAATTGTAGGAGTCATTCAGAACAGTGGCCCCGCGCCAAACTTTTCTCTCACCGCGCATTTTGCCCGGAGCGAGTGCCGCAACGGCATTGACTAACTCGCGCGGCGCAATCCCAAAAACTCCTGCCACGGCGATGCCCGCCAAGATGTTCGAAACACTATGACGGCCGGAGAGAGTTGTTTCAAAGCGCACGCCTTGGACGGTAAAACTTGCGTGGTCGGCCCCGATTTGGGCATTTTCGGCGCGAACTTCCGCGCCCTCCGCGAAGCCATAAGTGACGCTGCGGCCTTGGTGGCTGGCACTAAACTTGATGACGCGCGCGTCATCTGCATTGAGAATGGCTACTCCGCTCTTCGGCAAGCCTTCTACTAACTCGCGCTTGGCTGCCGCGACGCCTTCAATGGAATCGAAGTTTTCCACATGCGCATAGCCGACGTTCGTCACTACACCATGCTCGGGCTGTGCGATGCCGACCAGCGCGCGAATCTCGCCGGCGTGATTCATGCCCATCTCGAGCACGGCGACCTGCGAGTCATCGGCTAGACGGAGAATAGAAAGCGGAAGTCCGATGTGATTATTGAAGTTGCCGACAGTCTTCCCAACTTTGTAGCGAACCGCTAACAGCGCGGCGATGATGTCTTTGGTACCGGTCTTGCCCGCGCTGCCAGTAACAGCCACAATCGGCTTGGCCCAATGTTTACGTGCCCAATGCGCCAGCGCTTGCAGTGCATCCAAAGTGTCTTTCACCAGCAGCAGCGGCCCTTTAGCATCGGCGATGGGCTCACTCACCACGGCCGCAGACGCACCTTGCACCATCACGGCGTTGACGAACGCATGTCCGTCGAGCCGCTCGCCCTTGATCGCGAAAAACAGATCCCCTTGGGCAGCCGTGCGCGAATCAATCGACCAGCCTGTGATGTTCGTGTCGGCGACGGCGCTGCCTAAGAACTGCGCCCCGGTCGCTGCCTGGACCTGCGCAAGGGTAAGCTGCATGTCAGGCTGATCCGTTCTTCTTGCGGCTATAACCGAAGCCGCGCAGAACACGCCGCGCCACTTCGCGGTCGTCGAACGGAATCGGTCCGTCCTTCAGAATTTGATAAGTTTCGTGGCCCTTACCGGCGAGGATGACAACGTCCCCCGGTTCAGCCATTTCAATCGCTTTTTTGATGGCGCGCTCGCGGTCGGGTTCTGCCAAGTTGGGCGTGTTGAAACGGCCTACACCAACGCTGGCATCATTCATGATAGCGAGTGGATCTTCACTGCGCGGGTTATCCGAAGTCAGGACAACGTAATCGCTCAACTCCGCCGCAGCCATACCCATCAAGGGACGCTTCGAACGGTCGCGATCTCCACCACAACCGAACAACGTGATGATGCGCTTCGGGTTCATCGCACGGGCTACCGAAATCACGTTGCGCAACGCGTCGTCAGTGTGGGCATAATCCACCACCACCATGAACGGTTGCCCTTCTTCGACACGTTCAAAACGGCCTGGCACGCGTGTCATATCCCGCAATCCTTTTTGAATTTGCGCGTCTGTCAGGCCGAGCGAAATAGCGGCGCCGCATGCGAGCAAGATGTTATAGGCGTTGATGTGGCCTACCAATTGCGATTCGATGGGAAACTTGCGCTCGCCCGCCACCACCGTAAACTTCAACCCGTTGAAGGACATCTCCATGTTCGCGGGCTTGATCCAGGTTGTCTTTGAACCCGGCGACGGCGGCGGCTCCTGCTTCAGCCCATACCAAAACGCATGCGTCTCCGGAGCCAGTTCAATTTTGCGCGCCCACTCATCATCGGCGTTCAACACCGCGAAACGGGGGGGAGGACCGTTTCGCGGTTTAAACAACAATTGTTTAGCGGCAAAGTACGCTTCCATCGTGTGGTGGTAATCCAGATGGTCGCGGGTAAAATTCGTAAACCCCGCCGTATGCACGTTCATCGCGTAAATACGGCCTAAATCCAGCGCGTGCGAAGACGCTTCAAACGTCACATGCGTGCCGCCTAAGCTTTCCAACTCAGCGAACATGGCAAACAGGTCGAGCGATTCCGGCGTGGTATTCACGGCCGGCAAAACGCGCCCGGCCAAGTGATACTCGATGGTACCGATGAGCGCGGTGGTTTTGCCGGCAGCGCGCAGCATGGCGTCAATCAAAGTGCTGGTGGTGGTCTTACCGTTTGTGCCAGTAATCCCAGTTAGGGCTAGACGCTCATCGGGCTTGTTATAAAAGTTTCGTGCAGCTAGTGCCAGCGCTTCGCGGCCGTGGGCCACTTGCAGCCACAATCCGGAAAACCCACCGGGGGCGGGACGGTCACCCACAACGGCCACTGCACCCTTCTGCAAAGCGACGGAGGCGAACTGAGCACCGTCAGTCTTCGCGCCAGAGAAAGCAAAGAACAAGAAACCTGGTTCTACCTTGCGGCTGTCGTACGCCAAGCCGCGCACATCTACCACGGGCAACGGCGCGGACGTTCGAAGCAGCGTCACACCCCCCAGCACCTGTGCCAGGTTCATCGTTGGAACCTCACCCGAATGTGCTCACCCGGGTTCAGCAGTGTGCCTGCCGGCGGATTCTGCGCGCGCGCCAAACCGTCGCCTAACATGTCAACCTCAATTCCAGTAGCCGTTGCTTCCTGCATAACGTCTCTTACTGTTTTACCTACAAAGTTAGGAGCCGTTGGCGCCGCGCCGGCGGTAACAGCCACAACTTCGTCTCCGCGCGAGCCGCCATCGGAAGCAATATTCATTTCTTCTGCACTCAAAGGAGTGGTCAATTCGGCCACTGTATCGCTATCGGAATCTTCATCATTCTTAGCCGGCTTCGTTTTACTGGCCTGCTTGGCCACCAGTTCGTCTACTTCTTCCGGCACATCGCGCACGATGCCAAGGCGGTTCAGCGACGCCGCCATTAACCTTGTAAACACAGGGCCTGCAGCCGATCCACCATAGCCAGCCGCGCCGGTGGTTCCGCTCACCGTTACCACAATCACGATGGCCGGATTGTTCGCCGGAGCAAAGCCGAGAAACGATGCGTTGTATCTATGCGTGTACACCTTATGTTCGTAATCGTAAATCTGCGCCGTGCCGGTTTTACCGGCCAGCGAGTAACCAATGACATGCAACAAGTGCCCCGTGCCATGGGGCTCGGTAACGACACGCCGCATCATCATGCGCATGCTCATTACTGTTTCCGGCCGCAGCACCGGCACAGGTTGGGCATGTGGCACCGCTATGCGCGGACCGTTGGGTTCCTGCTGCCAAGCCACTAAATGCGGCGTTACTAAATAGCCGCCATTGGCAATGATGCCGCCCATCTGCACGAGCTGTAACGAAGTCACACCCACTTCGTGTCCCATGGGGACAGAACCGATGCTGGTGGGCTGCCAGCGCTTTAACGGTCGCAAAATGCCGGGCGCTTCAGCGGGCAATTCGATACCGGTCCGCTGCCCAAAACCCAAGCGCCGGATGTAGCTATACAGATTCTCATTGCCCACCTGCATGCCAATCTTGATGGCGCCAATGTTGCTCGAAAACGCCAGCACATCTTGCATCGACAACACGCCGTGTGAGTGCGTGTCGTGAATCGTGCGGTTATACATCTTCATGACGCCGTTGCCACAATCAATCAACGATTCGGGCCGCAAATGCGTTGTTTCGAGTGCGGCCGACAAAGTGACAACCTTGAAGACAGACCCCGGTTCAAACGGCGTGCCCACAGCCAAGTTCTTGCGTCCAACATCTTTGTCGCCCGCTTGCGGCCGTTCGTTCGGATCGTACGTTGGATAATTTTCCAACGCCAGAATCTCACCAGTGCGCGGGTTCATGGCCACTAAGCTGGCATGATCGGCATGGTTCTCTTTCACCGCTTGCTTCAATGCTTCCTTGGCGATGAACTGCAATTCGCGATCGATGGTGAGGCCCAAGCTTTTGCCCATGACTGGCGACTTCACGATCTCACTTTCATACGAAACTTCTTTACCGTCACGCTCGGTGCGCCGCAAACCGGGTGTGCCCGCCAGATCTTTGTTCAGCTTGCGCTCGACGCCCGCTACGCCGTTGCCTTGCCAATCCACATTGCCAATGACGTGCGCTGCCACATCATTGTTCGGATAAGTTCGCACACTGGATTGGCGAATCTCGAGCCAATCTAAATGCATGCCTTCGAGGCTGGCCGCTTGCTCATCAGTCAGGTGATCGTTGACAACAAAATAACCGCCGCGCGTGCGCGAGGCCGCGGCCTTTTCGAAACTCGCTTGCAACTGCGCCGCATCTTGCTGCAGAATGCCCGCCAGCATGGCCGCTGCCAATTCCGCTTTCTCTTTCGGAATGCGCCGGGGATTCACCACCGCCATATGCGAGTTAGAACTAATCGCCATGATTGCGCCGTTGCGATCATAAATAGACCCGCGCGGCGCGTCAATTACTTCCAGATGTTCTTGTTGCCGATGCGCCATGCGCGAAAGCGAATCGTGCTCTAAAATCTGAACCGTAAACAGGCGTGCCAGAACAACGAAGGCCCACCCAAGAAGGATGAGCCCTGCGAGCAACGCGCGTTCTTGCGTCTTACTTAGACTGGAAAGCGGCGGTATTTCCATAACGTCATTTTGGGGTGTATCTCAACATTCATTCCGCACGAAACCTGCGCAGGGACGGGCGCAGGCATGTGCGGAGAATTGGAACTAACGGATGCTGCCGAGGGAAGAAAACGGCATGGTGATGCGCGCCTCGGCCGGCGAATCGACGCGCGACATGCCGCTGAGCGTTTGCACCTGTTGCGGCTCCGGCTCAGCCATCTTCAACGTTTTAGCAAGCTGGCGCAGGCGATCGGGATTCACCAGCTTCGCTTCCTGCGTTTCCAGAATCGCGCGCTGACGTTCCAGTTGCACCTGTTCCTGTTGCAGTTGCTGAACCGTGAAACCGGCCGTGACGTTATAGGCCGTAGGAATCAAGCCGGCGATGATGAGCACCGCGGCGGCAAAGCCCGTGGCCATGCTCTTGCTGCGTGCCGCTTGCGCAGCCGGATCACTGGCGCGGATGACGGGGCTGTTATCAATGCGCTTAACGAACAGATAAACATCTTCGTTGGCGAGCGGACGCAGGCGNNGCACCCACGAAACGATTTACAAATGTAGCTAATGAAGACATATCGATTTTGTCCCTTCTTACAACAACTCAAGCGCCCGCAACTTAGCGCTGCGTGACGCGGCATTCTCTGAAATCTCTTGATCACTGGGGCGGATCACATGTTTGGTCAGGATCTTCGCTTGCCCAGCCGCGGCGAGCGCTTGAAACGCCCGCTTCACCTTCCGATCTTCCGTCGACATAAAGGTGAGCACTACAAAACGTCCGCCGGAGTTCAATCGTTCCGGCACAGAGCGAAGCAACGCCTCAAGCTCTTCAAACTCTTCATTTACCTTCAATCGCAGCGCCATAAAGGTCTGCGTCGCCGGGTGAATTCTCCCCGTTCGCGGCACGGCTTGCTCAATGGTCTGAGCCAAACGGCCAGTCGTATGTATGGGCCGCGCGCGAACGATTGCTCTGGAGATTCTTCGCGACCTCCTTTCTTCGCCGTACTCATAGATAAGATCGGCGAGTGCCTTTTCAGGCAGTTGATTCACAAAATCCGCGGCAGACACACCCTGACTGCGATCCATGCGCATATCCAAGGGCCCGTCTTCCATAATTGAGAAACCTCGTTCTCCCTCACTGAATTGGTAGCGGCTGACACCTAGGTCAGCGAGCACACCATCCACCTTCGAAACTCCAAAGCTTTCGAGCGCTTGCGGCCACTTCGAGAAAGCTCCGTGAAAATAACGAATCCGTTCGGCCCACGCGGCTGTGTTGCGGCGCGCTAGCTCCAACGATTCCGCGTCCCGGTCGGAGGCAATCACGAGCCCGGTTGTCAACTGCTGCGCGATGGCTCCCGTATGACCGCCGAGTCCCGCAGTCACATCCGAATAAATACCGTCCGGTCGAATTGCCAGATACTCTAACGATTCCTTGAGAAGGACTGAGTAGTGCCATGGCTCGCGGTCGTTCGCAGCTTGTTGCATACATGGCGCCCGTCACAGACCCTTCCTTTTCGCCAACTTTGCCTTCTCCGCCAGACCGTTGCGGGCTTCAGCAAACTGCTTGTCATATTCCGCACTGTTCAGAACGTTGATGCGGTTTTGAAAACAGGTCATCCGCACTTCGTCCTTTTCCAAATTCAATGTCTTGCGCAACGTGTCCGGTAATGTCAGCCGACCTTGCGCGTCTACATCCACATCTTTGCCGTAGTGAGCAGCCACTTTCGCCAACGCTTCCAAAGCCTCAAAATCGTCGCCGGGCTCTTGCAGCTTTTTTGCTGTTTCGCGCCAGACCGAAATGGGGTATATTCGAGCTTCGGATTCGTCGAACGTGGTGATGAACACTTTTCTGTCTTCTTTAAAACCTTCCAAATACGTGAGCATGGATGCGGGGAGCTTGAGGCGGCCTTTATCGTCGACACTTACGGCGAAGACGCCGTTAGGGGCGCCCGCGGGGACGATTTGGCCGTTTTCTTCCACTTCAATCCAATTTGGTCCAATTTAGACCACAAACTGATGGTCACATGTAGTCGGCTAAAATTGCAAGGAAATTTATAAGGATTTTTCCTGTAAGTTGTTGGATTCGCCTTTCTTACGCCTTTTCTGGGTACTGCGGCGAGGGGATGAGTACGAGAGTACTGGGGGCGGTTGAGTGAGTGTGGGGTGAGCTGGGTCTACTTCTGCTGTGTCTTCGGTTTGCTGCAGATCTCCCTGCGCTTTTATACCCTGGACGAAGAGATCGGCCGCCTTTGTGTGCTTCTGTGCCGGGCGACACTCCGATAGTCCCGCCCGACGATAGAATGAAAGCGTGCCGGAGTTACTGCGCGAATTAAAAGGTGATGCCCTTGCTCGCTTCGTGGAGCGATTGCAGAATCCATCGCCCGGAGGAAAGATCGACGCCGCGAGGCGGTTCGGCGTGGATGCTACGTTGCTGATCGAACAGATCAAGCTCAGTCCCGCGGAGCGCGCACGGCGAATGCATGAGCTGGCACAAATGGCGGAATCGGTGCGGGGCGCGGCCAGAAAGTCTAATCGGAAATGAACTTTGAGGTTGTCATTCAGCGTTTGTGTGACGCTGGAGTGCAGTTCGTTGTGATTGGCGGTTGGGCTGCCATCTTCCACGGCAGTGCTCATGTCACCAACGATCTTGACGTTTGCTACTCGCGCGACAGAGAGAACCTCCGGAAGTTGGCTGATACGCTGGCCCCGTATCGGCCGCGGCCGCGAGGGTTTCCAGACGATTTGCCTTTTGTTTGGGACGCGAGCACGCTTGCCAACGGAACTGTGTTTACGCTGACTACAGATCTCGGCATTATTGATCTCTTGGCGGAAGTATCTGGTATCGGGACATATGCCGATGTCTATGCCGTATCGGTTGAACTTGACGCGTTTGATCGTCGTTTGCGCGCCCTGGATTTACCTGCGCTGATCCGATCAAAGAAGGCCGCGGGCCGGGAGAAGGACTTGTCAATGTTGCCGGAGTTGGAAAGTTTGCTTGAAGCTGGGGGCGAGGAACGTTAGAGCTTGCGGAATTTGGGCGGCGGTGTGTCCGTTGGTAGCGTTAGGCGGACGGGGTAGTCTGGCATAAACGCGTCTCTCCTCTTTTCTTTCCCAGCTGTGGCGGTCCGTTTAAGAAATGGTGCTTGAGTGTGTGCTGTCCCGACTTTCCCGTCAAAGTTGTCGGTCAAAGGAGTAAATTCAGCGACAGTTCTTTGAACCTGGAAAAACAACCATCGAATGTGACGAATGAGAGATCAGCCTTGATGGCGAACGCGGCTAGGTAAGCGTACTGCCAAACTTTTGGCGTAAAGGCGGCAGCACCGGAAGTGAACTGGCGGAGCACAGGTTCGATACCGGCAGGTTCGGCCACGAAGGCGAAGCGATCATCGGCGAACAGACGGTCGCTGATTTCCCAAGCCTGCCTGACTGTGCGAACGTCGCGCCTCATAACTGCGGGATTGTTGATCAATCGTAAGAGCGAGAGATGAGCGGCCCGGCAAATCAAAATCGATTTGGCGCTTTGCTGGGCCTTGAGCCAACGCCGAGCCATTTGGTGATGTTCGTGTCTGTCGTAGCAGATGGCGATCAAAACGTTAACGTCGCAGAGACTTGGCAATTTGTTTAGCTTCTTCCTGCNNATGAGTGGGAAACGAGCACGGTGCTGCGCTGCTTGCGGCGTCGGCGATTGGAGCACAAGCGATAATCCCTCGGCGACTAAGTCTTTTAGTCTGCGGCCATCTAACGCGGCCTTGGATTTTGCGGCCCTGAAGAGCTCGTCGGGGATTTCCATTTAAAATCATATTCCTATATTTTTGATTGGTTTGTGCGTTTTGTAGTAGTGGTCAAACGGGCGGTATTGGTGCTCGAATTCGCGCCTGGCCGCCATTAGGTAGCCGCTGCAATAGGTCGCGCGTTTTGATTTCTGCTTCCGACTAGGCAAAGGGCGGGCTGGTTTCGAGAGAGGCGTTTGATGGCGTTAAACGAACTTCGGGCGGAGTTGCCGTTGCCATTCTCCGGTGCGGCCGGTGTTCCAGTCGGCAGCGGGTTGGGTGTGATGGAGGCCTTGGCCATTCCCCCAATCCATTGCTAAGTGTGCCTTCGGCCGTCACTTCAGGTGGACCGTTACCCTGTGCAAACCATAAGCAGGCATGGGCTTGTCGTCCAGGTTCTGCCGTTTGAGATAAGCGGCGCCAAGTTCGTAGTCGGAATAGTCCAAGATCATGTTGTCGTAAAACAGCGCATGGGTGTGGTCGAGGATGAACAAAGTGGCGTAGGGTTTTGTGATCTTCGGCTCTGCCACGATCTGGGAAAATTTCGCTTTGGTCACGAGGATGATCTTGAAGTTCCTGCCTTCATGAGTGGCAAATCGGTTTAGGCGGTCCGCCCAATCGCCGTAGGCTTCCGAGTCAGGATTTTCGATGGGCTTTACCGCCAGGACAATACCCTGTTTGGCGTGAAGGGCGGAGTGTACGGCGGTTCGCGGGTCAGTAGGCTGGGACTGAGCGGGGGCGAGCGGGGACAAGACGGACGCGAGGATGAGGAGCGAGATGAAGTTGAGGCGGGACATTTTCTGTCGTCTAAGAAAGTAGACGCATCGGATGGGTAGCTCGGTAGCTTTGTTGGACAAAGAAGCGAGTCATCGAGTATTTTTGGATATTGCTATAAGGATTGTCGTCGAAATGTACCGGATCGACGTCGCCGAAATCTCCGCCCCAGCGGTATCCCTGTGCTTTGACACCTTGGACGAAAAGATCGGCGGCCTTCGTTTGTTTTCCCGCCAGGAATTGTGCTCCACCGACGACTAGGTTACCGTCAACCACTTTCCAGTCGACCGCGCGCCCCACGAAGTGGGCGGAATTGCCTGCGGGATGAACAATAGCGCCCGTCACGGCAAAGCCTTCGCGCCGAAGAGCTTGTGTCAAGCGAATGGAAACGTTGGCCTTCGCCGCTTCTCCATCCATCACGGCCAGCACACCAGCGAAGTCTGGATGAAGCAAGACTTCGTTTGGTTGGCTAAACGGGTAGTCTAGCGGAGCAAAGCCCGCATCCAAGGTAATGTTCGAAAAACTTGCGAGACTGGCGCGAACAAGCGGAGTTGTAACGACCAAGTTCCGCTGTTTCCAGCCGAGAAGGTCGCAGGCTAGCCCACGGTCGCAAGTACCTGGAAGAGCGCCACTCAGAAGCGGGCTGGTGGGAGTAATGATGCCGTTCACAGCTGAGGACTGGGGAGGAGTTTGCAAGGCATGATCAATATTTCGGCGATACCAAACATAGCGCTGCAAGGCGATCTTCGTTTTTGGACCGAACTCCCCGTCCGCTGCGTCCAGCAGACCAATGGAGACCAAGGCGGATTGAAGATCGAACACGGGAGTGCCGTTCAACGCGCTCCAGGATTTTGTGCCCCACATGCGTTTGCGATCACTGTTACCTAAATCGAGAGCAATACCGCCGAGATCGCTGAATGCGAGATTTCTAGTGGTAACAACTGTTGCTGACGCTGCCATTTGAATTCCTCTGTAATCTATTTAACTTTCCGGCAGGGCATGCTGACTCTATTATCAGGATGTCAGCACGCTCTCTGCAGTCCCGTAACGTTAGCATGTTTCGAGAGGAGAATCAAACCATTTGTAATGTGTTTTTTTGCCATGCCCAGTGCACCTTCCAGGATTGGTGAAGGGCGAGGAGCGTTCACCAGAATGGAAGAGGAAAGGTTCTCGTCAAGGAACAGGTTCACTTAGGAGCTTGCTTGACGACCGGTCTCGGCGGCGTATTGATAGACAGCGGGGAAGTCGGCCTTTTCGAGATCGGGGTGTTCGTCGAGAATTTCCTGCTCGGTCATGCCAGCCCCAAGCCAGCCGAGGACATCCCAGACGGTGATGCGCAGGCCGCGGATGCAGGGTTTGCCCCGCGTTTGCCGGGTTCGACGGTGATTCTGGCGATGACGACGGTTGGCATGGCTGCGTGTTCTTTAGTATGCCATTTTGCGGCGATCCGTTGCCAGTCGCTTCGATGGCGTCGTCGACGTTTTCGGTCAAAGGAGTAAAGTCAACGACAGTTCTTTGAACCTGGAAAAACAACCATCGAATGTGACGAAGGAGAGATCAGCCTTAATAGCGAACGCGGCTAGGTAAGCGTCCTGCAAACTTTGGCGTAAAAGCGGCAGCACCGGAAGTGAACTGGCGGAGCACAGGTTCGATGCCGGCAGGTTCGGCCACGAAGGCGAAGCGATCATCGGCGAACAGACGGTCGCTGATTTCCCAAGCCTGCCTTACTGTGCGAAGGTCGCGCCCCATAACTGCGGGATTGTTGATCAATCGTAAGAGCAAGAGATGAGCGGCACGGCAAATCAAAATCGATTTGGCGCTTTGCTGGGCCTTGAGCCAACGCCGAGCCATTTGGTGATGTTCGTGTCTGTCGTAGCAGATGGCGATCAAAACGTTAACGTCGCAGAGACTTGGCAATTTGCTTAGCTTCTTCCTGCGATTCGGCTTCTAAGGCGGAGTCTACTCGCTTGGCGGTGAGCACTCGCGACTCTTTGGAGCGGATGAGTAGGAAACGAGCACGGTGCTGCGCTGCTTGCGGCGTTGGCGTTTGGAGCACAAGCGATAATCCCTCGGCGACTAAGTCTTTCAGTTTGCGGCCATCTAACGCGGCCTTGGATTTCGCGGCCCTGAAGAGCTCGTTGGGGATCTCCAGGGTGGTTTTCATTTAAAAGCATATTCCCATATTTATGCTGTGCTACGAGCGCCAGCCTCAGGCGTTGGTGGATTTGGATTTTTGGACGAGTTCGCGAAGGTGGGCGAGCCATGGTTCGTCGACGGGGTTCAGGCGGCCGGAGTCTTTGAGGGCTTCGAGGATGGCGAGGGCACGGGGAAAGTCATTGAGCTTGTAGTAGGAGACGAAGAGGTCGCGCTGGAGGTCGGCGCGGTTGGGTTCGGCGGCGGCGAGGCGTTCGCGGATGGCGAGGGATTTTTGGAAATATTCGAGGGCGGCGTCGTTTTGGCCGAGGTCGCGG
>PMQB01000246.1 GCA_003169195.1 Bryobacterales bacterium | reverse complement strand
ACGCCTTTCCTTCGCCCCAACCGAAGCTTTAGCTTCAGAGATGGGTTTCAGTACAGTTCAAAGCGGGTGGCACCACCACCTGCACCAGAGGGGCGAAGAGTACGGGTACGGTTGGACCTAGAACTGGTTTAGCCATCAGCAACGGCTTTACCCTAGATTCGGTTTCAAAATTTTCCACATTAGGTAGTAAAATATACATGAGGGTGTTCGGCGGAATAAGGTAATGCAGTTCAACAGTCCGAGCGAAGTAACTAACAGTTAAGTTGTAGGCTTCGTGACACGATGCTAAAACAGATCGGGAAATTTACTATCAGTGAGCGAATTGGCCGCGGCACGTACAGTCGCGTCTACCGCGCCGTTGATTCGCAAGGTCGCCCGGTCGCGATCAAAGTTTCAACAACTGCCACAGAACCGCAGCAGCTCGCCGAATTTCAAAGGGATTTGGTGGCTGCCGCCAGCGTTCTCCACCCCAACCTCGCTTCGGTTCATGATCTAGGTTTCGAAGACGACTTTCCCTACCTTGTTATGGAATTCGTTGAGGGCCACGACCTCGACAAACTACTCAAGAGCAACGCCGCCCCTTCTTTGGCGGAACGCATTCGCACCATGCAGCAGGTGGCGGAGGCTTTGAAAAGCGCGCATGAGCGCGGCGTCTATCACCTAGACATTCGGCCTTCCAAAATTATGCTTGGCGATGACGGTGTCGCCAAACTGCTCGATCTCGGGCTGGGGCGTTTGTCTTTCGATCCGGCTCGCGTTACAGATCATGGCTATTTAGTAGGCGCGCCGTTTTACATGAGTCCCGAGCGGCTCACTGCCATCGATACAGCGGACGCGCGCTGCGACATCTGGTCTTTTGGCGTCACGTTCTACGAGTGGCTCTCGGGCCATCATCCGTTTTACGACGACGACGGCGACCGCATGATTGGCAATATCATGGATGCTGCGCCCGCCGCTTTGGCTGGTGTGCCTGCGGCATTGAACCAAACTATTTTCCGCGCCATCGAAAAAGATCCGGCCGATCGGTATCAGAACTTTACAGAACTGCTTTCCGATTTGCGGCCAATGGTAAGCGACCTGAAGCGCGAAGAGAGCGATGCCCTCATGGCCGAGGCGCTCAAGCAAACCGATAGCGGCCGCTGGCATGAAGCGCGCCGCATTGCCCGGCAGATGCGCGACCTGGAACCGCAGCAAGGCCCTAGTTCGCAGATGTTTGGCTTCTCGGAACAGGAACAGGAAAAAGAGAAGATCGCCGAGCGCGTGCGGCCTGCAGCACCACCCCCGGTGGCTGCGCCCGTGCAACCGCTAGTGGCCGCGGTTGCCAGTGCCGCTGCGGCAACTGCGGTGGATACGCCGGAACCTGCACCACCACCACCGCCGCCGGCCGCTCCTCAATGGCAACCGCCCGCGCAAGCTAGTGCAAGCCAGGCGCCCTTAGCCGCACCGCCTAAACCGCAAAGGCCCGAACGAACCGCGCCCAAACTACCGGCCATGGGCACCGCCAAGAACGGTTCTTCTGTAGTAACTGAAAATGGCTCTGCGGCGCGTCCTAAATCCGCCTCCTCTCCTTCCAACGGTGCGCGCATGGCTGCCGCCGCCGCTGCTGGTGCCGGTTCTGCCGCAGCTGCCACTCCAGCCGTATCGACGCCACCCAAAGCAGCCATCGTGCGTGAAGTCGTTCGTGAAGAAGCTGCACCGAAAACCGAATCTGCGCGCCCGCGTCCGTCTAGCAACCCGCGCACAACTCCTCCGCAACCCACCGTGCGCATTCTGGAAATGGAAGAACCCTCCAGCTTCCCGTGGGCAAAGATTTTCGCATTTTCCGTACCCGCGTTGCTGATGATTGGCTTGCTGTTGTTCTTCTTGCGGACACCGGCAAAACTTGTGAATGCGCGTGGCGCTTCGACGGAAGAAGGCAAAGAAATCAGCCCTGCGCCCCGCGTCATCAAGGGCGATGAAAAGTCCGACAGCGAACCCGCCACCGTTCCACCGGCCACCATCACCATGCCTGCCGTCAATGGCGGGGCTCAGCCGGATGTAGCGTCTTCCGCACCCGGCGCTCTTCCCACCGCAGATGGCACGCCGCCAGCGCCTCGCGCCTTCGATCCGAAAACATTGGTTGCCCCTAAAATGCAAGTGAAGCACCGCGCGAACACCCCGCTTCCGAATCTCGCGGCTCCCGCCTTGGCCAACAACGCCCCGGTGCTGGATACCGCCACGTTGCCTTTGGCCATGAATGCGCCGCCTCCGCCCACTGCCAAGCCGGTTCAGGCACCTGCACCCTTACCCGCAACCCCGGCACCGACTTCAGCCGCTCCGCAAAGTGTGGAAGCCGCCCGCGCGTCCGCCAGTCATGTTGGCGGCGTCTTTGCGCAGCCTGTCTTGGTTCACAAGGTTCAGCCGATCTATCCGCCAGCGGCCATGCAGAAACGAGCACAGGGCATTGTCCACTTCCAGGCGACGATCACCAAAGATGGTTCGGTGAAGAATCTGCAACTGCTTAGCGGTGATCCGCTTCTCAACGTGGCGGCGCGCCAAGCGGTGATTCAATTTAAGTACCGCCCCGCCATGCTGAACGGCGAACCCGTCGAAGTCACACAAGCCATCGACATCAAATTCCAACTCAGCCAGTAACTTTCCCCGGTCGCTCATTCAGCCTTTCTATACTTGGTAGCGAAAGGTTCCCACACTCTTGTCCTCACCCGTTGATCTGTACGTTGACCAGAACGAAACGCGCTTTCTGGAGGAATTGCTGACGTTCTTACGCATACCCAGCATCAGCACCCTGCCCGAACGTAAGGCCGACGTCACACGCGCTGCCCAGTTTGTGGCCGACGCGCTCAAAACTGCAGGCGTTGAAAATGTAGAGGTCATTCCGACTGCTAACCATCCGCTCGTTTATGGCGATTGGCTGCACGCTCCCGGCAAGCCCACAGTGCTCTGCTACGGCCATTACGACGTGCAGCCGCCCGATCCCCTGGACCTTTGGAAATCGCCGCCGTTTGAGCCCGAGATTCGCGATGGCAACATCTACGCCCGCGGCTCTTGCGACGACAAAGGCCAGATGTACATGCATATCAAAGCGGTAGAAGCCTTGTTCCNNGAAATCGGCGGCGAATCCATCTCTAAGTTCGTGCCGCTTCACAAAGACAAACTCAAAGCCGATGTGGCTCTTGTCTCCGACACCGAAATGTTTGCCGATGGCGTGCCCACCTTGTGCATTGGTCTGCGCGGCTTGATGTATCTGGAAGTAGAAGCCCGCGGCGCCGCTCGCGACTTACATTCGGGGGTCTTCGGCGGGGCGGCCCCAAACGCTGTCTTTGGACTCATCGAACTCCTATCGAAAGCGAAAGATGCCGACGGCCGCATTCAAATTCCGGGCATATACGACGACGTCAAAGCCCCCGATCCCGCCGAAGTTGCGAGTTGGAAGAACTTGCCGTTTTCGGAAAAAGAGTTCCTTGAAACCGGTGTGGGTTCGACTGCGCTGACCGGTGAGCCTGACCAATCGGTGTTGGCCCGCGTTTGGGCACGTCCTACTTTTGAAGTCCACGGCATCGCCGGCGGTTTCACCGGAATCGGCGCGAAAACGGTGATACCCGCCACCGCCACCGCCAAAGTGAGTTTCCGTTTGGTACCGGAACAAAAGTATGAAAAAGTACTCTCGCAATTTAAACAGTGGGTAAAAGTACATACACCCAAAGGGATTCAAATTGAGGTTCGGATGCTCAGCGGTGGGCCCGCGATTTTGGTCGATCCGCATCATCCCGCCATTCAAGTTGCCGCTAAAGCCTTTAGTGACAAGCTGCAAAAGCCGACTGTGTTCACGCGCAGCGGCGGTTCGATTCCGATTGTGGGTGAGTTCGCGCGCGAGTTGGGCATCCCAACAGTACTGATGGGATTTGGTTTACCCGACGATGGACTTCATTCGCCGAACGAGAAGTACCGGGTTAGCAACTACTATCATGGTATTAGGACGATTGCTTACTTTCTTGACGAATACGCAAAAACCCGGTAATTAGGTAAGAAGGCTTACACAAGATAAATTACGTGTTCCATGTTTCTGGGGAGCAAGTGTGCGATTTTGCTCCGCCGTTACAGCAGCTGTGGTAAATGACGGTACCCACAATCATTGAGCGGACTTCGCCGTCCGCCGAAGTAGCGATTGAGCAAACGCCGCCCGAGGCGCAAGTCGTACGCTCCGCCGGAATTGTGTCGGTGGCCGTAGCACTCAGCCGTTTCACGGGTCTGGTTCGCGAAATGGTAATGGCCAATCAGTTCGGCGCCAGCTTCGCACACGATTCGTTTCTGCTTGGTTTCCGCATCCCGAATCTTTCGCGTGACCTTTTTGCCGAAGGAGCGCTCTCGTCCGCCTTCGTCCCCACATTTACAACTTCGCTTGTCAAGGGAACGAAACTGCAATCCGGCGAATTGGCCAACCTCGTCACCAGCGCCATCATCGTCATCGTTGGATTGTTGTGTCTTTTAGGAATGTGGCTGGCGCCCGAACTGGTGTGGCTATTGGCGCCGGGCTTTGCCAGTGTTCCCGGCAAGTTCGAACTCGCCGTTCACTTGACGCGCATCATGTTCCCATTCCTATTGCTCATCGCTCTGGCTGCGCAAGCCACAGGCATGTTGAATTCTCACGGCAGCTTCGGCATCCCGGCTATTGCGTCTATCTTTTTCAACATTGGATCGGTCGGCTTCGGGTTGATGATCGGCTACGTTCTGGGTCCACATATGGGACTGGCGCCGATTGAAGGAATGGCTTATGGGGTGGTAGTGGGCGGCGCTCTGCAGTTGGGCTGGCAACGACTAAAACTGCACTCGCTCGGCTATCGCTTTCGTTTTGTTTGGAATTGGTCTCATCCCGGCTTGCGCCGCATTGCCGGCTTGATGCTGCCTGCCATTATCGGCAACTTAGCCGCGCAGGCGAACTTGATCATCAACACCAGCTTTGCTTCGCAACTTTTCGACCCCGTGCGCGGCCATGATGGCCCCGTGAGTTGGCTCGGTTATGCCATGCGCTTTGTCCAAGTGCCGTTGAGTTTGTTCGGTGTAGCCTTTGCCTCCGCCATGCTACCCAGCGTCGCGCGTAGTGCGGCCACCAACAACTACAATGAATTCCGCAAAACCCTGGCCCGTTCCCTGGGGATGGTGTTCTTGCTCACCATTCCCGCCTCGCTGGTACTCATCACGTTGGGCCAGCCGTTGATCGGCGCTGTCTATCAAAGCGGCCACTTCAACAATTACGATACATCGCAAAGCGCGCTAGCCTTAAGCTGCTATTCCCTGGGTCTGGTAGCGTTCACCTCTGCCCGCATTCTGAGTCCAGCCTTTTACGCACTCTCCGATGCGCGCACGCCGATGTGGGTTAGCGTCTCTTCCATCGGCATCAATCTCGCTCTGCCGTTGCTCTTCCTCCGCGTTTGGCATATGGGATTTGAGGCGCTAGCGCTCACTACTGCCTGCGCCGTTGGTTTAGAATGCCTTTGTCTGGCGGAGTGCCTGCGCCGCAAGCTAGGTGGCTTAGAAGGCCGCTATTTGACGGCCTGCTTCCTACGCGTCGCCGCGGCGGCCACCATCATGTCGCTCCCTTTGTATTTTTTCCACCTCCGAGCCGCCAAAGCGTTCGGTGCCACTCGCTTGGGCTATTGCTTTGAGCTTGCCGTACTAATTCCAGTTGCCGTGGTTCTATTTCTCGCTGCCGCCCGTTTCCTGCGTGTTCAGGAAATCGGCTTCGCTTTCGACTCCTTTATCGTTCCCACCTGGAAACGCTTCTCACACAGGCATGCTAAAATTTGGAATTAATGCTCCAAGATTTGGTTCTTGCGCTGCGTCTTCAGGCGCTCGACCGTAAGATTGCTACTCTCGATACGGAGATTGCGACTCTCCCCAAACATATAGCCGAAATTGAAAAGCGCCTGGAAGCTCACAAGCGCCGCTTAGAGGCTGATCGTTCTGCGCTTGCTGCCAACCAGCGCGACCGCAAGAAGATGGAAGGCGATATTCAACTCCATCAGGGCAAAATGTCAAAACTGCGTGAGCAGATGGCCGCTGCCAAAACCAACGAGCACTACAAAGCCTTCCAAAATGAAATTGCTTTTATTGAAGGCGAAATTCGTAAATGCGAAGACCGCATTATTGTTTTGATGGAACAGTCTGAGCCGCTCGACAAAAACGTTAAAGCTGCTGAGATCAGCCTGAAGACGGAAGAAAAAGAAGTGGAAGCGGAAAAAGCGAAAGCGCTCGAACGCACTGGCGTCTCCAAAAAAGAGGTCGCCGAAATCAGGTCTGAGCGTAAAACTATTTCGGACCAAATGCCGATCAAGCTCTACACCGAATACGAGCGGGTTCGGAAGAAGACGAAGAACACGCCGATTGCGGATGCCACCGATGGGCGTTGCAGCGCGTGTCAAATTGCCTTGCGTCCACAATTCTTCCAGGATTTGCGCAGGCAGGATCAGGTCATGTTTTGTGAGAGTTGTTCGCGTTTGTTGACTTATAATCCGGTGATCGACGTTGTGGCAGATGCTTCGACGGCGCAGCAGCTTGCGTAATCACTTACTCGTGCCTTAGCGCATCGAGCGGATCAACCCGCGCCGCACGCCACGCCGGAATCGTCGCAGCCAGCAGCGCCACCAGAAGGAGCAGCAATGCGCCTGCGGCGAACGTCACTGGATCGTTCGGCTTCAGCCCGAACAACATCGAACCCACCACGCGTGTTGCAGCCAGCGCTCCGAACAGGCCCAGCAGAATGCCGAACACTGTCAGCACAGAGGTCTCGCGCAGCACCATTGCCAAGACCGTGCGTGCCTCTGCTCCCAGGGCCATACGAATCCCAATCTCATTCGTGCGGCGTGCAACCGTGTAAGCCATGACGCCGTAGATGCCGATGCTCGCCAGTATCAGCGCCAGCAAGCCGAAACCGCTGCTCAGCATGGCAAAGATCCGTTCTGTCGTAAGCAGTGCGTCAATCTGTTCCGTCTGCGTGCGGACTTCCAGCAGGGGTAAGTCTGCATCCGCCGACTGCACAACTTTACGGATCTTCGGCACAATGCTTCCTACACTGGCCGCGGTCTTGATAGCGAACGACATCGAGCCGCTATTGAGTTCCTCCGTTTGCGTGTACGGGACATAAATCGTGGGCGGCGCTTCGCCACGAATCCGATCGTATTTCGCATCCGCGCTTATGCCAACAATCTCAATCGGAATCGAGTTTGCGGAGCATGAAACGATTGACCGTCCCAGAGCACTGCCGTTCGGAAAAAACTCTTTCGCCAACCCTTGATTGATAACCGCCACCTTGGGCGCTTGCGGGGTGTCGCGCAACTCAATGCCGCGGCCGGCAACTACACGCATGCCATACGTACTGAAGAAATCCGCGCCCACAAAATTCGTCAACGTACCGGGGTGCTTGTTTGTGTCCCAATCTTTGCGCAGCGGCCGGAAACAGTAATCATCCAGCGACTGCGCCAGCAATGGCTCACTCGACAAAGTGGCGTGCTGGACACCTGGCAACTGGGAAAGCCCTTCTTCGATTTCTTGAAATAAACGAATCCTGTTGGCAACGGTGTAATGCGATTGCGGCGGATTCAATTCGAACAGCACAATGTGTTCAGGATTGATGCCGGTGGGCGCCGTTCGCAAATTCACCAGCGTTCGCACAAACAGCCCCGCACCCACCACGAGCACAAGCGAGACAGCCACTTGAAACACCACGAGCGATTTGCCGAGCAGCGCCTTGGAATGGCCCATACTCATTCGGTTCGTTTCTTTGAGTGCTGCATGCGCATCTTCCTGCGTCGCTCGCCAAGCGGGCACTAATCCAAACAACAAGCCGGTGGCCAATGTGATTCCAAACGCAAACAGAAAAACGCGCCAATCGATTTGCACCTCTAATGAAGGCGCCCGCCAGGCATTCTCGAACAAATCCGGAATGACATCACGCGCCGCATAGCCAAGCAGCAGACCGGCCGCACCACCCAGAAAAGCCAGCAGCAGCGACTCCGTCAAAATTTGCCGCATGATCCGCCATCGCCCTGCACCCATCGCCAAACGCAAACTGATTTCACGCTGCCTGGCCGACGCCCGTGCCAGCAACAGATTCGCCAAATTCGCGCACGCTATCAGCAAGACCAATCCCGCTAACGAAATCAACAAGTAAATCGATTTCTGAAATTCCTTTATTTGCATATCCACCCCGCGGTTGCCGGCATTGAGCGCTAAGCGCGGTCTGTCAATATCTTTCTTTTCCGGCAACGTTGTGCGGAAGGCTGCGCGAAAGACTGCAGATAACTCGGTATTCGCCTCTGCGTCAGTAACAGCCGGTTTCAGCGGACCGATCATCATCATCCACCAGATGGCGTTCTGTGTCAGGAGCGAACCGGCGGCATTCGGAATCACCGCCGGTTGCAAGCTGATGGGCAAGAAAACCTCAGCGGTCCCTCCTGCCTTCGGTCCCTTAAACTCAGCCGCATTGACGCCAACGATCGTCAGCGGTACCCGATTCAGACGAATGGTGCCGCCCAACGCATCAGCCGATCTGCCAAACCGCCGCGCCCAATAGGCGTCGCTAATCACGGCCACGGCATTCGCACCGGGCGAATCATCGGCAGGCGTGATGGGTCGCCCTGCTTCCAACGGTACTCGCAACGTCTGATAAAAATTGCCGGATACGAGTATGCCGTCGACAGGCTCGGCTTCTCCGCCCACGGTCGCCGTCAAGCGGTAGATATCTTTGAACCCCGCCAAATCTTCCATCACGCCAGTGTGCCGCCGCATTTCTTGATAAAGCGGATAGGGAAACGGCGTGCCCACCATTTCTCCTTTATCGTTCTTGTCAAAGCTGCCCCAAGCGTGCCCTACATGCCCCTCCCTGCCCTGCACCCAAGTGAACAGCCGTAGCCGTTCGGGATGCGGCACAGCCATGTTCTTCAACAAGACTTGGTTTGCCAGCGCAAAAATAGCCGTGTTCGCGCCAATGCCCAAGGCAAGTGATGCAATGGCAACTACCGTAAACACAGGGCTTTGCCGTAATACACGAACACCGCTACGCAGATCGCTACACAATTCGTCCCACAGCCGCAGGCCCAACGAGGCGCGGCAATCTTCTTTGTGCGCTTCCACTGGTCCAAACTCCAGGCGCGCACGCCGCCACGCTTCGCTCTTTTCCACGCCTTTCTTGCACAAATCGTCGGCATAGCTCTGCATATGAAAGCGTAGTTCTTCCTCCATTTCGTTTTCTACGCGCCCACGATTCAAAAGAGACCTCAACCAGGGAACGAACATCTAAACCTCCTCCGGAGCCGTCCGCAGCATGTCGCCAATCACGTCGGCCATGCGGTTCCAGTTATCTGTCTCCAGGCGGAGTTGTTTCTTGCCCGTAGCAGTTAGGTGATAGTACTTAGCGCGCCGTTTATTTTCCGACTCACCCCATTCACTAGCGATCCATCCTTGCTGCTCCAACCGATAGAGCGCCGGATACAGCGAGCCTTGTTGAATGGCTAAACGGTCTTTTGAAATCTGCTCAATTCGCAGCAAAATGCCGTAGCCATGGAGTGGCCCTAATGACACTGCCTTCAAAATCAGCATGTCCAGCGTGCCTTGCAAAAGGTCTAGTTGTTTGCCCACGCGTCATCTCTCCTAGAGCATCTAGGATAATCCTAACGCTGCTCTCCTAGACTGTCAAGGAAAGAATTGTTTTTTCTCTCCGCTACACTACCTTCGTAGCCGTGCTCTTCAAGGGGAAACATTTGAAATCCTACATATCTTTAGCAGCTTTTGTTGTTGGCTGCCTGCATGCTCAAACAGCAGGTCCTCAGTCCGCCGGTCCCTTAGAGACGTTCCATTTTCTCGAAGGAACCTGGGAAGCCAAAACTGCCGCTGGGCCTTCCGCCCCTGCCGTTTCGGGAACCTATTTCTTTCGTCGCGAGTTAGGTGGTCACGTGCTGGCGCGGCATAGCAACACGGCAGCATGTAAAGGACCGTCGGACTTTGACTGTGATCATGGAGATCTGCTTTATGTTTATAGTGACGGCGAAGGGCAGCCGCTGAAAGCTATTTACTTCGACAACGAGGGTCATGTCATTCATTACGATGTCTCCGCACCGACTCCGACAAAAGCGGTTTTCCTTTCAAGCGCTGCTACACCGGGCCCCCGATTCCAGCTTATTTACGAACTGAGAGGCAACATCATGTCGGGCAAGTTTCAAATGCAATTGCCGGGACAGTCGGAATGGAAGTCTTATTTGGAGTGGAGCGGGCCTAAGAAATAAGACAGCGGCAACTTTTTACTCGCGCCTTTGACGATACAGACCGGCGTCCACTTCACCGGCCATGGCACGCTCATCTAAATCGCCATCCAGAAACCGCGCGATTTCGCCACACCACTTGGCCGGCTCTCGCACAATCTCTGCATAAGGAACATTCAGGACTCGAATATTCGTTTGCGCCGCCAGCCACTCCTTGACACGCCGCACATCTTCCGCCAACGCACGAACAATGCGCTCTTCTTGTTGCCCCGCCGCCGCATCCCCGCGTGCCGCCAGCATCTCACGCTGTGAATCGAAAACTTCCGTCAATGCACGATCCATAAACACCACGCGGTATTCGAATGTGTTTGGCAAATGCACCAGCAAGCGGTGAATAACCTTGACGGCCTTGCCCCGCGCGTCTGCCATCCAGCTTGACTCATTCGCTAGCTTCTTCACCGGCTCATATTCGAAATAGCCGCGCGGATTGTGTTGGTCCGCTTTACGAAGTCCATCAGTTAGAGGATCAATTCCGCCTGCCTCCAACATGCGCATCATCAGAGAAGTGCCCGATCGCGGCACACCACTCACCACCGTCACATAAGAACGCTGCGTCAGAACCACCTCACGAACACCAACGCGCTGATACTGGATATCGCAAGAAACCAGACAATCCACCACGGCGTACGTTTCGGATAATCCACCGCCAGCCACAGCACGCTGCCAGCTGGTAGACGGCCTTCTTCTGGATGCAGCAGTAATTCCAGGAACGCACGCGGCTTCCGCGGCGAAATAAACCCGTGCGAGTCACTGGCCGTCACATCCTTTGTCATCATGACTCCGCGCATCTTGAAACGCAAATCTCCCGTTATTGCGCGCTGGGGACGAATTCTCCAAACCAGTTGCCGGTCAGTCATCACTCGCAGCGGTTCCGTTTCCACGACAATACCCGCAGGCGCCTCTAGTGAATTAGACGAATCTATGTCGTTTATATCTGTTGAGAGTTGCGCAGTCACCACCGCTGCATCGCCCACTTTCAACGCACTCACTCCATAACCATCGCTGAGTTGCAGCATCAGCCATGCCATCGGGAGTACCAATATAAATGACGGCAGCAACAGCAGTGCACAAAGCCGAACGTTCGCCAGGAACAATTCTTTTTGTGCGCGCCAGATCAAAACTGGTTCATCAAAAAACAGACGGAATTCCAGGAAATGACCATGGATCTGCCGCAGCGTTCCACGCACGGCACTCATGTCGGCAGTTTGGGTAAACACCCAACCTGATAAGGCGCCGCTGACAAGCGCCGCCACTACCAGAAATATCATTCCAGGTAACCCAAGCCCTTTAATCTCCGCTCCACTTCTTTGTCGTCTTCCTCTTGCGCATCGCCCGGACGTTCTAACTCTCTCTCAAGCACGTGCACGACGAACTCTTCAGGCGAACTGTAGCCTGCCTTTTGCGAATGCTCCGTGACGCGCTGCCACAGTTCAGAATCTAGTTTGATGGATTTCGACATGCATGCCTCAATAGATTACGCGACCTGTCATACGTGGGCCGGGCGCAATGCCAAACTCATTCAATATAGTAACGGGCAAATCCTTCAGCGAAGGTTCGCTAAACGGCTTTCGCGTGCTTATTAGCGTGCCCGGCACAGCGGATGCCGCCATACAGTGGTCGCCAATCCAGGCATCGCGATTGTCCTCAATGACTCCCACGGGCGCGCGCCCCAAAGCCGTCTCCCAAGACGCACGATACGGCGGCGCGTATCCCACAATCAAATCAGGCTTGAAACGACTTGCCGATTTCCCAAGCTCTACTACATCCGCCACAACGGGCACGCCGCTATCCGGATCTCGAAACTCTCGCAGCTTTCGCGTTAAGTCAGCTAACACCGCATCTCGTTCAGCGCCCGAATGCACAACACCATACTTCTCCCGCCCCGCTAGATTGATATACAACGCGTTCAGTCCCATGGCATATGCCTTCGTCTTTGCCCAATCAACCCGATCTCCGCTCATCGCTTGAAAACCTTGTTGGATCAACCAGGTGTTCAGGTTAACCGCGCGGTCGAAAGCTGCAAACCCGTGGTCTGACATCACTGTGATAGTCGCCCCGCTTTCGTGATCCATCACATAGCCAATCGCTCGATCCACAGATTGATAGGTCCCTAACAATTCCGCTTCATGCTTCCCCCAAAGCATGTGCGAGTTCTGGTCGACCTCCGAAAAATAGAAAAACAGAAAGCCATCCTTAAAACGGCGCAGCGTCTCCCTCAATAGCGCAAATCTCTCTTGGGAAACCAATCGGCTTTGCTCCAAATACTCAGGCAAGCTAAGCGCGCCCTGACGCAGTGCGGACGTATCTTCTTCAATCCCCTGCGTGTAGAACGGACCAACCGCGTGCGCAAGCTCACTGCTCCACTGAGGAGGGGCACTAATCGGCAAGCTAGGCGCCGCTGGATCGGCATTCAAAGGCGAACGGTACACTCGAAACCCCGGCTGCAGTTCTCTCGCATAAATACGAAACATTCCGGCCACGCTGCTCACATGCGGGATCAGCGGGAAACGCACACGAATCCATGGCGACCACTCGCCCTGCTTCAGCACAAACTGTTGATCGACTATTCGAAAACGGGCCACCGGCGCCACTGGATCGACATCGGCCACCATATCCAGTTGCGTTGAACTATGATCGCTCCGCAACGGGTTTGTAGGGCCCGCCACACTAAGATGCACCCTGTTATCAACGCGCGATACCTGCAGAATGCGCCCCCCCGAAACATCACCCGGCGCATCATTCGGGTCATCGCTGTAGTAGGTGAACGTCCCGAAGGTCCCCTCCATATCGGGCGTACCCATACCCGAAATTCCGTTCCCATGCTGATCTGCCGGATAGTTGGTCGGCATTCGCATCACGGTAACCGGAATATTGTGTTCGGCAAGAATCTGCCAGAATGGTTCTCCCATCCGAAACGTTTGCACGCCCGCCGCGGATAGAGGAAAGAGATACGGTCCCAGAGTCAGTTGATGTTGCGGTTCCCTCGTTTCTCCCATCGAGGAAAAGGGCTGTAGCGTCGCTGGGTCACGCAGAACAAAATCGAACAAACCATGCTCAACCGGATCAGTACCAGTAATGAACGTAGCCCAAGCAACAGGACTTTCTGGCGGTGTTGTTGTTGCCAGCTTCGTCATTCCTCCCATATGCGCAAGCCGCGCGAGATTCGGTAGAGATCCCAGGTGCTTTTGCACAAAGTTCGGATCCATGCCATCCACGCCCAGAACGATCACGCGTTTACCGTGTGCTCGCGAAGCAGGCGTTCCGCAACTAACCAGCCATACCAGAAGCGCAATAGCCAGCCACTTCATGATGTATGGAACACCGGCTTACCTTCCATCCACGCGGGCGGAGTCACCCCGAATAGCCATAGCGCNNACTAGCAATGGGTCCACACAATGATCACCGCTCCATGCTTTTGGGTTATCCTCAATGACGCGAGCCGTCACCCTACCCACCGCGGCATCCCAAGACGTCCGGTACCCTTCGTTGTAACCCACAATCAAATCTGGTGCTGCTTCCAGATACGGTCCTCGATAAAGCTTGTTCGTTGCGTAAACCTGACGAATAGCCACCTCATTTCGCTCCACATCTCGCAAACCGGAGAGCTTATGGATCAACTCATTCTTCAGCGCTTCCGCCTCAGCACCGGGAGAGACAATACCTCCAGACTCCCGGCCCTTGAGATTGAGATACAGTCCACTCAGACCAAGCGTGTAGGCGCGAGTGTGCTCCCAATCGACGCCGTCAAAATATCGCCCGCCTTCAGTCGCGGAAGACTTAAGCTTGAGATAGCCATTCTGGTGTAGCCACGAATTCAGATTCACCGCGCGCCGAAAACTGCAGAAGCCATGGTCCGATAACACAAACAGAACACTTCCTGGCCCCGCCTGCAACATGGCCTTTCCTACAATCCGGTCCATCCGCTGATACAGATCTTCAATGGCTCCGCTCCAGCGCTTGTCTCCCTGCCCTTCCAGATGGCGGTAGAACATATGCTGCACGCGGTCGCTGGTATCGAACACACACGCCACAACGCCTTTCGTTGTATGCGCCAGTGCATTATCGAACATCGCCTCGCGCTCAGCCAGAATGGCATAAGACTGATCGAGAAAGGCCTGTTCATCAATCACTCCTTCATTGAGTGCCCAGGTATCTTCCGCCATGCCCACCGTTGCATAGGAACCCAGTATCTTCGCCAGGTACGCCGCATAGTAACTCGGATGACTGATCGGCAGCGCCGGGGCCTCGGGATCAATCTGTATGGGAGTTACATAAAGTGAGAACTCAGGCTTGATCTCGGTCACTAAGAAGCGCGCAATCCCCTGCACCGTCAAACCGGGCGCGGCCTGGAATTTCAACTTCACCCAGGGCGAATATTCGCCTACCTTCATCCGATAAACCGCACCGTCAATCTCCAGCATCAACATAGCCGGATGAATGCGAAATGGAATCGCAATCGCGCCGGAATCAGGGAGAAGCTCATTGTCGGGACCCGGCAGCGAACCTGTTAAATAGTCGCCGACAAGCTTCAACGGATACCGGTCACCACTCTCCGCTTTCAGAGTTTCCGTCCGAGTGGTGAACTGCGAGAAGCTACCCTGGGTCCCGCGCAAATCTGGCGTGCACATAGCCGACAACAATCGCCCCTCGAACTTCTCCGGAGGGAACGTGATCGGCACACGAATCACCGTGCTCCCGATTGAGTGATCTCCCAGAATCTTCCAAAACGTCTGACTCTTGCGCCTCATTTCGACAATCGGCCGCGCCAAGGGAATCCGCCAACGACCCAACCGCAGCACTCGCCGGGGAGGTCGCACCTTCGACGATGACAGCTCCGGCACATACGATTTCAAACTGCGATTCAGAAAATCGAAAATGTTGTGGCGTGCCGGATTCACGCCCGTGGCAAACGTTGACCAAGCCACAGGCGACAAGGAGGGGAAGGTAGTCCGCAACCTATGAAACGACCCCTGCGCTTTCAGCATGGCCAGATTGGGAAGTTTTCCTTGGGCCATAAAGCGTTCCGTCAATCGTGGATCAAGTCCATCCAGGCCCAGAAAAATGAGCCGCTGGATCTTTGCCTTACGAAAGCCCTGTTTGCGCCGCAGCATTTTCAACAGCGCTCGAAACGGCCAAATGATAAACGAAACGGCTGTAAGGAACAGCGACGTGATTAACCCGACAAACGAGCCAAAAAACGCGAACCCAGCGCCGGGTCCGATATAGGCAAACACCTCCATCAATTGGCCCTCTGCGGTAAAGTCTCTAACTCATGCCGGCACTGCGCGGCCTGCGGCGCTAGGTGGCACGCGGCTTCCAGATGGCTTTGCGCCTCTGCAATCAAACCGAGATGCTTCGCCGCGAGACCCAGCCCGAATTGCGATGGATAATCTCCTGGCGCAATCGACACCACCTGCTTATAACTCGCCAATGCCTTCACATAATCGTGCAGATCGAGATAGCACGACGCTAGATCTCGTCGCGCCAGAGTGTTGGTCGAATCCTGTGCTAACACCTGCTTCAGCAGCACTATTGCCGCCTCCAAATGGCGATCCGCCACCTGGTCAATCGCCTTCTCATATAAGTGAAACTCCGCCAAACGGTCTTTCGGGTCAGCCATCGTATGGTTATTTTGCCCTTGCGGCCCTCGCGCTAAATAACCTAAAGACGTAAGCAGCTTCTCCGTCTCAGGCGCTGAACTTGGCGCAGTGACCTTCCGCTGCACATGACTCGCCAGGAGCTTTGCAATTTCGCCTCGCATCTCCCGCACTCGATTCGGATCAGTCAGCAAAAGATTAGTCCGCTCCGAAGGATCCTTTTCCAAGTTATAAAGTTCCGCCTTCGGCGCATCTATATATTTGTACTGATCAACGCGCAAGCTCCGCAGCGGCGACCATCCAAAAGAATCATGCGTGTGCAGGCTCTCGCTATAAACTGCATGGTTGTTCCCATCCAGCAAACTCATCCCTTCAAAAGAAGCAGGTATAGGAACATGCAAGAAATCGAGAATGGTGGGGGCCACGTCCATCAATCCCCCCACTTGCGGTGCTCGCGCAGGCTGAACCCCGGCGCCTTCGGGCCAGTGAAAGATTAGCGGCACATGCAACGTGCTCTGGTAAATAAAGTATCCATGACTCGCCTCGCCGTGATCTCCCAATCCCTCTCCATGATCTGAAAACAGCACCGTGAGTGACTTATCCCACCAACCACTCCGCTCCAAGGCAGTCTTCAAACTCCCAACCAGCTCATCTTCGAGTTCGAGCTGCGCGTCGTAACGGGAAATCCCGTTGCGCTCCGGAACTGTGTATGGGGTATGCAAGTCAAACAGGTGAATAAAGGCAAACACCGGCTGCCCCTTGTTCGCGGCTAACCAACGCAACGCGGCGTGAATCGTGAGCGCTCCGTCTCGCCGCTCTCTCGCTGCATAATTCGAGCTACCCGCGCCTCCCAAAAACATTTCACCCGATATGGGCGAAAACGCCGCAAAGTGAAACGGGCTGTCATAAGTGTCAAACCCCTGATCCAATCCCATTTCACGTTCCAGAAACACGCTACTCACAAAAGCCGCCGTCTTATAACCATGCGACTTCAATACGCTCGCCAACGTCACCGCCCCCGCAGGAACCAACTCGGCATTCTCTTGAATCCCGTTCTGAAAAGGATAGGTAGAGGTAAATGCAGATGTATGCGATGGCAACGTTAGCGGCGTCTGGCACTCAATATTCGTAAACACTGTTCCACCTGTAGCGAACGCATCAATGTTCCGCGTCGGAACTGCTTTGTATCCATAGACGCCAACGTGATCCGCCCGCAGCGTGTCAATGGACACTACAATCACCGGTGACAGCGAACGCGTCGCCGGCTGACCGCCCAGCAACACACAGGCACTCGCCAGCCAAAGAGCGCCAAACCAAAAGAGCTTCATTCGTTGCTTAAATTATTTCAGATGCCTGTGAAACCTACTTCATTTGGGCCGTTGGCCTTGCTATCGCGTACATTTCCTTTGCTATTTGTTTGAACAGCCCGCCGTCGTCGTCGCCTACCTTATATAGGTCCATGTGAGTTCTTCCGGGAATAAATTCGAAATGTGCATCCGCACTCAGAGAATCTAAAACTGCCTGTAATTTGTGCGCTGCGCCATCCAGATAGAACGTATCGGCTGTACCGACGTACAAATGAATTTTTCCACGCAGATCCGGGCCAATCTGCTTCCAGTTCGCAGCCACCAAATGCGCGATGTCGTAATGGTCGCGCCAATAGGCCACTATCTCTGGATGCACATCTCCCGTTTCGCGATCGAACATCTGCAGCGGCTTGCCATCTTGCCCGCGCGGTGAGAACACCCAATCGAACGACGCGATTTGCCCACCATACGGCCCAACCACTTGCTCCTGTTTGGCAACCTGTTCCAGGGTGGCCAGCACCTTGCCTTTATCTCGAACCAACGGATAGGGCGAGCCATCTGGCTTGTGATACAGATTCGCGTGCGGCGCATACAGATCGGGTCCAGTAAAATCATGAAAGTCACTCGGATCGGGTGAAGTCGACCAGGTGCCTCCGAACAGTTTCGGATATTGTGTCTGCAGCCAAAGCGTAGCCCAACCACCGGAAGAATGCCCTTGCAGGAAACGCCCGCTGGCTTTACCATCCATCCGGTAATTCGCCTCCAGATGCGGGATCAACTCAGTCGTCAGCGCCGTGCCCCAAGGGCCGTTGTTCACTGAATCGGCGAACTCGTGAGTTCCAGTCGGGCAACTTTCATCTAACACAACCCAGATCATGCCGGGCATCTTTCTGTCTGCCATATCTTTGAAGAGGCTCGTGGCCGTCGTCTGAATCCGTGCGAAATTTCCTCCGAATCCGTGCGTCCAATAGACAGTCGGATATCTCTCTTTGAGCTCGTCTTCATATGCGGGTGGCAGGACAACGTAGCCCCGAAGCGCCATCTCGCGACCCCAGAACTGGCTCAGCGCCTTGCTCGTAAAAGTAAATGGCTGAATGTTTTTGTTGGCCGCCGCTTCGTTCGGTTTGGTCTCGTTCTCCAAAAGTCGAGACAAAACTAACTCTTGCTTAACCCCCTGCGCCGGATCAAAACCGGTAAGCGTCACTACCTCGCTCACCACGTCGCCCGGCCCGCGTCCGGAATAGCTGTAGGTGTGCGCCACATCCAGCACCGCTTGCATTTGATAATCGCCTGGCTTCGCGGCCGACAGACCTTTCGGATAAACCAAATCATCCGCATCCACATCAACCACTGTTCCCGGCATCCAGTCTTCTACTTCCTTCGCGGCCACATACGAGTCGCTCGCCTGGAATGGATTCGTGTCAACCTCCTTCGCACCTGTCCCGGCAGACACAAACAACAACAGGCGTCCTGAGAAACTCCTGTGCAACTCTGGCCCTAACGTCACATGGACGAAGAGATGCTGCCTTCCTTTGGCAGCCATCTGCGCTTGCACGATTGAACAAAGTGCCAGGGAAGCCACCAGCAAACCGTAAATTCGTCTCATTGCGCGTGAGTGTAACATCCTCGCCGCAAAGCGAATACACTAGTTCTGGGCTATTTGCCACCATGAAACTCTCAGACATGCAGCGACGCGAATTTCTTAGCAGCCTCGCAACATTATCGGCGGCGGCCGCTTTACAAGGCGAGACGCGTGACGGCGTTATCTACCGCAACCTCGGCTCCACGGGTGAACGCGTTTCAGCCATTGGCCTGGGCGGTTACCACATCGGCATGCCCAGCGAGGAAGAAGGCATCCGCATCATCCGCACCGCTCTCGACCGCGGCCTCAATTTTCTGGACAACTCTTGGGATTATCACGATGGCGGCAGCGAAATCCGCATGGGCAAAGCGTTGCGTGATGGCTATCGCAAACGTGCCTTTCTCATGACAAAGTACAACGGCCGCACCCGCGCCTCGGCCGCNNAAGCCGTTATGGCCGCCAAACAAGCCGGTAAAATTCGCTACGTTGGGTTCACTGGCCACAAAGATCCAAGCATTCATTTGCACATGCTCAACATGGCCAAGAAAAACAACTTTCATTTCGACACATGCCAGATGCCGCTCAACGTACTGGACTATCATTTCCGAAGCTTCGCGCACCAAGTGGTGCCTCGGCTGGTCGCCGAACGAACGGCAGTCCTCGCGATGAAACCGCTCGCCAACGGCCTGATCTTTCAACTGAAAGGTATCGACGCGGTGGCCTGCCTGCACTATTCGCTCAACCTTCCTACCTCCGTTGTCATGAACGGTTGCGATTCCATCGAACGCCTGGAACAAGCCTTCCGCGCCATGCAAACCTTCAAACCCATGACCACGGCCGAAGTGGAAGCTCTTACAGCGAAAACTCGGGAGGCTGCACTGAGCGGCCGCATTGAGCGCTTCAAGACTTCGGAAGATTTCGACGGCACGGCACACAATCCGTCGTCCATGGGCTAATGAAAACTCGCCGTTCTTTTCTACAATCCGCTGCCTCAGTCGCCGCAGCCGCCGCGCTTCCCTCCGAAGCGCCTCCACTCGCGGAGTTCCGCTACTCTGATGTCGAACTCGCACCCGGCCTCGCACAAACACAGTTTGAAGAGACCCAGTCCATACTGTTGGGCTTAAACGAAGATAGCCTGCTCAAACCATGGCGTCT
>PMQB01000157.1 GCA_003169195.1 Bryobacterales bacterium | reverse complement strand
GAAGCCGGAAGCCAGAAGGCGAACGAGAAAGTTACTTGACGAAACGAACTTCGCGGTTGACGAAACGAACTTGGATTGGGTTCGTTTTTTCAGATTTGGAGCTGCGGGGGTTGGCGGTCTTGGTTTTTGATGATTGTCGACGGGGCCGGGTTAACAGGATGGGATGGCAGCGTTATTAGGGTCTCGGTACAAATCGTGGAATCGAGTTCGGGGTGCGATCCGAATGACCGGAGGGATATGAACTTTGCGGTTGCAATTCAGCGTTTGTGGTGGATTTGGATTTTTGGACGCGTTCGCGGAGACGGACGAGGATGGGTTCGTCGGTTGGGAGAGCCGCTCGGCGATGGGGTGAGAGGCCGGCGTTGATGCGGGCGACGATGTCGGCGAAGGGGGCGATTTGGTATTGGTCGAGCCAGGCGTCGATGCCGCGGGCGCGGAGGGCGTCGGCGAGGGGGAGGACGGCGGGTTTGTCGACGGAGGAGTGGCTGATGAAGACGCGCATGTTGGGTGGACGGGCGCTGACTTACTTGGGGTAGCGGATTTAGTTGTGGGTCGGTTGGAAGGGTCAGTGGGGCGGCTGGAAAGCCGCGTGGCTGGCCTCCTGCCTATCTGGGCAATCTTTCGAGATTGGTTTTGGCCGCGGTGTATCCGCCGGCCGCAGACTTTTCATACCAGGCGCGGGCCTGCGCGTAATCCTGCGTAACGCCAAGCGCGTGCTCATATGTATAGGCAAGACTATTCATGGCAATCGCGTTTCCGGCGGAGGCGGCCCTTTCGAAAAGATCGCGAGCGCGCCCGTAATCGAGCGCTACACCGTTGCCCTTCAAATACAACAAGCCCAAGTTATTCATCGCCGCCGCAATACCCTGAGATTCGGCCTTTTCAAACAGCTGCCGTGCTTGCGCAAAATCTACCGGGCCGCCAAGCCCATTCTGGTAAAGATAGCCGAGGTTATTCATGGCAAGGGCATCGCCCGCCGCGGCCGCTTTCGCAAGCCAGTTGCGCGCTTGCTGATAGTCCTGCGCTCCGCCGAGCCCGCGTTGATACAGATCGCCCAAATTCAGCATGCCCTGTTCATTCCCAGCGGTTGCCGAACGTTCGAAGAACAGGCGAGCTTTTGCATAGTCCTGAGCGCCGCCTTGACCAGAGTGGTAGAGGAGGCCGAGACCGTTGGCAGCAATAGGATCTCCGCCAGCAGAAGCCTTTTCGTACCACAGGCGCGCTTGCGTGAAATCCTGCACCACTCCCAAACCATACCGATACAAATCGCCGACATAACGCTGCGCTTGCGTGTTGCCACCGTTTGCCGACTCCAAGAAGAGGCTAAACGCCTCGCCAAATCGTTTCGCTTGGGCCAATTCGGTGGCATGGGCCAGCGTGCCGTCGCCTTTGGGCAGGTCGGGGTATTTGACGGCGACAGGTGGAGGAGTTACCGCGTCTCGCGCCTGCTGCGGGTTTGCGTTCACGCAACTGGCATAGGGAGCCTGCTCTCCTGGCACAACCGGGCAAAGCTTGATGGGCTCGAGCTTTTTGAATTTTTCAAGCCAACTCGCTTTGTCGATCTCGATTTGGCCCTGTGTCGCCGCCCCTCGCTCCAGCCATTGAATCGAGTAATAATCGCTAGCGCCTTTGATGAGAGCGATCATGGCCGATTCAGCTGTATTCTGGGCTGGCGGAATGAGGACGCCGCAGTGGAAGACGGTGATGAATGCATCGTGTCCGCTGATTTTGCCCTCAAACAGCTCGGATCTCGTGAAAGAATCCGGACAGGACTTTTTAAAATATTGGGCCATCATGTCTGCGAATGTTTTTGGGGATAAGTTAGGGGTGGACGCGAGACCCCTGGCGCCCGTTAGAACAACCATTTTTGTCCATTTCTCCGTCGTTTCGTTCTCGGGGATACAACCGCTCGAATAACTGGCGCTGTCCGATTTGATAGCCGCCTGTCTGAATGTTGGGGGAACCGAGAAGCTGAGCAACTGGCTGTAAACCGGTCCGACCCACGTGGTGGGAGTGCCCCTGCGCGGTAACGTGTCCATTGTTCGGCTGGTCTGCAGTTGGCTTAGAGTGTTCTGCTTGTTCGTGGCCGCAAAGACGGAAAATGCAGTTTCTTCTTTCGAGTCGAGGTAACCCTTTAGATAATCAATCTGAATGGCGAACCCGAGGTTTTCCGCTCCGTTGATTTTTGAAACCGCAATAGCAGCGACATGGCCCTTCTCATCCAGAACCGGACCGCCGCTATTGCCCGGGTTCAGAGAAGCGGAGATCTGCACCAGGCGTGAACCATTCACCTGGCGGAACGCGCTGACGATTCCGGATTGCAACGTATTTTGCAGTCCACTGGGATTGCCAATGCTGTACACCGTTTGGCCCACTTCCAGGTCGTTCGATTCGGCCAGCGGTAGCACGGGCAACGAAGCCGCTTTGATTCGGATGACTGCCAAGTCGCGGCGCTTATCGGTGGCGACGACCCACGTTGAATCGTAGACATCGCCGTTGGTGAGGCGCACGGCCAAGCTCGAGCACGACTCCACGACGTGCAGGTTCGTCGCAATTCTGCCGTTGTCGGAGATGATGAAACCGGAGGCTGTGCTGATCCTGGCATTGTTGATGCCGAGGCAATCGATGGCCACAACGCCAGGTACCGCATGTTTGAAAACCTCGGCAGGCGTCAGAGTTTCCGCGCCAAACACTGGAGGCGCTAGTTGAGTGAACGCCAGCAGGCTGCCAAACAACCAGCCACCCGGGCTACGACGGATAAACAAAACATTTCTCCTTATTGGTAGATGTGAAAAAAGCCCTTCTACCATTCATAAGCGTCAACGGGAGTAGAAAAGGGACAGGGCGGAGGAGATTGGAAAATGTCGTCTGTCCCCTTTTTTGAGTGAAACGTATTGCGGACTAAACACACTAGTGGAATATGCGATGGCGCGGAATTTTACTTTTCTGGGGCGTGCGGTTCGGCGGGTTTATCACGCTTTGGGCGCCGCGTTTGTGGACTACCTAGGTTTCGAAGTGGACAGAATTTTGTCCACCACGGTTTGCGCCATCGGATGATAACCGCTCCGCGCTGTTGCGTAGATCTCGCGTGCCAAGGTCTGTCCGGCTGGCGTCTTCATCATATCGGCGTAAAGGTGCCGCAGCATTCTGGTGCGCCCAACCTCATGCAAGAACGCGCGTAGCTTTGGGAAAGCGGGAGCGTAATTTGTTTCGATCGCCAACCCCAGCCATTCGGCTAAGATTTCGTAGTTGCCGCTATTTGTGAGGCGCCATTGCGCATCCAACGCCGCCATGGTTCGGAGCGAAATCGGGCACGGGCGCGTTTGGAGGAATTCGAGCCATTCCTGCGTTTTCCAATTGTGGGAGGGTCCAGCACCCTGCGCGATTTTTTCCAGTTGTGGGGAATGCGCGTGCGGCGCAGACAAGGGCAATCCCGGGTGCGTCACCCATTCGTCGACCGGGACGGCGGCTGCTTTGTCTGGAAAATGCGCGAACAATTCGGCGCGCAGATACGCTAGCGCTTCGGCTGTCGTCACGCTTTGAAAAGCGAAATGGTCGAAATAGCGGCGCAAGAAATCGTCGAAGGCGGAGCGGCCGAACGTCTGTTCCATTAGCCGCAGAAACAGCGCGCCTTTGATATAGGGGATGTGCGTGCAGCCTTCATCCGGATCTCGCCCGGTTAAATCGATATGCAGAATTTGGTCGGGCGGCGGAAACTCCAGGAGTTCTTTTTCGAGATCGCGCCGGTCGAGGACTTGCTCCATGAGCGCTTGCTCCAAACCGTAAACTTCTTCCTGAATGCGATTTTCGAGGTAGGTGGTAAAGCCTTCGTTGAGCCAGAAATCGCGCCAGGTCGCGTTGGTCACAAGATTGCCCGACCACGAATGGGCCAGCTCATGCGAAATGAGACTCACGAGACTTTTATCGCCAGCGATCACCGTGGGCGTAACAAATGTGAGGCAAGGATTTTCCATGCCGCCGAACGGAAAACTCGGAGGCAGAATGAGGAGATCATAGCGTCCCCAGCGATAGGCGCCATACAGACGTTCCACTGTCTGGATCAGCCTTTCGGTGTCTTCGAATTCGTGCGCTGCAGCGGCTAAAACAGGCGGTTCCGCATAGATGCGTGTGCGTGGGCCCACCTCCGCAGACTGTAATTCACCGATGGCCAAGGCTGTGAGATACGCAGGAACGGGCAAATCCATCACAAAGGAGTGGGTTGTTCCTTCGTGCTTATGTTCGCGCGCACTCATCAAGGCCGTGAGCCCAGCGGGTGCCTCAATCCGCGCGTCATAGGTAAAGCGAATGCCTGGTGAATCTTGCAGAGGAATCCAACTGCGGGCATGAATCGATTGGCTCTGGCTGAAGAGAAACGGATGTTTCTTGCCGGCGGTTTGTTCAGGCTGCAACCACTGCAGACCACTCGCTTCTGGGCTGGTGGCGTAGTAGATGGTGACCGAATCTGTGCCGGGCGGCAGAGAGATGTGCAAAGCGCTTCCTAAAATCGGGTCGCGTTTTGCTAGCGTGTACTCGACCGGCTGACCACTGCAGGTTACGCTCTCAATCTGCAAATCGCGCGTGTCCAGAATGAGCGGTGCGCTGGCGTCTGTGCGCTCGACCGTGAGCCGTGCCGCGCCTCGCAAACTTTTCTGTTCAAACGAAGCGCTCAACGACAGGGAACAATGCGTGACGCGAACACGTTCCGGTTCGGCGTAGGAATGGAGATCGCGTTCGCGAGCGGGGGTGTTCATTTAGCGAAGTAACTGCGTACGCCTTCATCGGCCAACCCCACAGCGCGCGCTAACGACACCTTCGCCACGTTGTATTGGAACTGTGCGTTGATCAAATTCTCGTCCGCCACAGCGACGGCTTGTTGCGCCTGCACAATCTCGACCGTGTTCGTTACACCGGCCGTAAAGCGGTCGCGCGATTGTCTCAACGATTCGGCTGCCAATTGGGTATTGCTCTTCGCCACATCTACCTGATCGGCGGCTGCCTTGAGATCGAGAAGCGCGGCGCGGACTTCATAATCAATTTGGCCGCGCAGATTTTCCAACTCATTGCGGCGGTTCGTGAGCTCTGCGTTGTTCTCAAGGACATCAGCCTTGATACGGCCGCTATCAAAGATGTTGAAGTTAATTGCACCTGTAGCGTTGAAGACGCCGTGTGAATTGCTGGTGAGGCGCAACCCTTCGTCACCGTAATAACCGTTAGCGGTGAGAGTGGGATAGCGTTCCGCCTTGGCCGCGCGCACGCTGAACTGTGCTGCGATCACGCGTGCTTTCGCCGCTTGAAAATCGGCGCGGTGATCGTAAGCTTGCGCAAGCGCATCTTTCACAGACGCCACGTCAATTGGCACAGAAGGCGAAGGGTCGGTGACCGTAAAATCCTGGCCGATCGGTAACCCAATGAGCCGGGCCAAAGCTAGCTTGTCTTTTTCGAACTGATTGGTAACTGCCACCAACTGCTGCTGCCGCTGCTTCAGCTCAACCTGCGAACGAAGCACATCAATACCAATGGCTGTGCCCGCATCGTGACGGCGCGTGGCGTTGGTGAATACTGCGTTGTCGGCATCAATCTCGGCCTGGGTCGCGCCAATGCGCGCGCTGTCGGCAATGATCTGTAAATAAGCATTGCCTACGGCCTGCACAACCAGATCGCGCGCGTTGTTTACAGTGAGTTGCGCCGCCTTCTGCGACTCTTTCGAACCACGCCAATTGCTCAAAGACCGGTAATCAAAAATGGGCACAGAGGCATTTAAGAGAGCCGCCTGATAGGAATAAGGAGGCACAATCTTAGGTATCTGAAAGCCCGCACTGGCCGGCAGCTTCAGGTTAAAGCCGAGTGACTGCAGATTGAGTTGCTGCTCCGTCATACTCAACTGCCCGTTCACTTGCGGCAAGAGCGAACTCAAAGCCCGCACTCGCTGCGCGCGCACTTCTTCGCTGCTTTGCTGGCTGGTGAGTAACCCCAGGTTCGTTTTCAAGCCGCGCTCCATCGCTTCAGCAAAACTCAGCGGTATCGCGTTCGGTACGGCTGTGCCCGACGCCACGCTGCCCTGAAAGTTCTGGCCAGCCACGGTAAGAGGGAGGGCTAGCGAAAAGAGAGCAAAAAAAGATCGAAGCTTCACTGTTTCCATTCCTGAAAAAGATGCACTAATCGTTTGGATGCAGCAACGTCGTATTTTGCACCCGAAATATTTAAGGCCTTAACCTTTTTTGAGCCACGCCTGGTTTCAGGCTACAAATTGCGCTTTGCAAACGAACAAATCTCATAGCCAGTCAAGTACTTGAAGGGAAATTCGCCCATCGTATAGTGGCCGCACAACAATTCCACCGAATCGTGATCCCAATTCCATTTACGCGCGCCCTCAATCACCTGCTTCGACAAATGCAGCGGGAACGTGGTGTCATAACGCGTATAGATGAACTTCGATTTCTTCTTGCGCGTTGAATACCTTTCGTAATAACTTGGCGGACTGATGGCGAGCCACATCTTGCGCAGAGTTTCTAAGGTTGTCGCGCCTTCCAGGCTTTCGCGGATGTGGCGGGACGAAAGCCCTTCCCAAACAACATCCGCAAAAAAGGTGGAACAGTGATTGAAGACATTCACGCGAAGGCGCGGGTCGTGCGCGCTGGCCAAGAACGCGTAACACGAACCCAGGCTGGTACCCACGACCCCGAGATCTTTATACCCTTGCTGCTCGAGCCAATCAAAGCAAGCACGCGTGTCAATCACTGCCTGCCGAGTGGCATCGATGGTGCGGCAGATGTTCGCAGACACCGCATAATCGGCACGTCCCAAGCCTGCAGGCATGCGCGCATCGTGATAGGGCAGGCTCAAGCGCAGCACCGAAATCCCCAGCCGCTGCAAACCCGCGCACAACGCATTATGTTGGGGCAGTTTTGAATTCCAATGCGGCAGCAGCGTCATGGCCTTGCGCCCACCCCCGCGCGCCGGATACCAAAGACAATGCACGGTGTTGTTCTCCGGAAACGGGGTCTTTACGGGCGAGGTGAAGCGCAGCCACTCGCCATCCGCTTGCTTGTGCAACGAAAAATCAGTAGGCGGCGCGTAGGCGAAGAACTCGTCGGATCGCTCCATCGCCCGCAGATTTAGCGCTTCAATATACTCAACTGGATCTTGGCCTTCGTACGAAAACCCTTCGCTGCAAGGCCAGTTCTTACTCCACTCCAGGCCGAAGTCGAACGGACGCACAATGCGATCTGTCGAGCGGTTGGCCAAGCCGTTCTCCCAGCCATACATCCAGTTGCGGTAACCGCCCGCTGCTTTGCGTATCAAAAACTTCATTGGGCTAAAACAAGTTCGAACGAATGCGCATGCGGTTGCGCGGCCGCGTGCTGGTGCGCCGCTACTTCCGCGTCTAACGCATCTAAATCTTTCAACGATCGGTCGAGATTTTCAAGATTGAGTTTTTCCAGCGGCACTTGGAACGAGCGCCAGCGCTGCTGATGAATATCAATGCGGCGGATGGTGAGATCGCGCACATCAGCGGCTTGCTTCGCCATGGGTGTATTGAGAACAGCGAGATTTACACCCTCCGCGAGTTCTTTGTCGGTCCACGTGGCGACGGGCGCACCGTCTATATTCAGCTTGTAGCGGCCTTCCGCCAAACCCGTCACGCGCAGCGGCTGCTCATTCAGCGCTTCGGTGATATCGGAGCTCTTGATGGCCAACGCAATCGAGTGATCTTTGTCGTCCGCCAGCCAGGCGGCAAACGGCAGGGGCAACGCTTCGTCCAATTCGGTCCACGACAAAGGCGTTGTTTTGACGTTACTGATTTTGGTGAATTCGGCAGCGCTCACCTTGCCATCGGCTGCATTGATCGTCACCGAAGAAACAATCGGCCGCGCATGCCAGGCTTTGAGGAGTTGCTCGGCCATCACCATATGACCCGCCAAAGCAGGATGAACACGATCGGGCAAAATCTTTTGTGCGAGTGCGGGGTCTTCGGCGTTTGCTTTTTTCAGCATCTCGACGACCGGGCCGTTGAGATCGGCGACATCCAGATGCGCTTCGCCGGCGTAATGTTGAATCCACTCGCTGAATTTTTGTAGCACCGCGTTGTAGCCATCGGGTTGAAGAATGAAGGGGCGCGTCACGTCGTCATAGGGCGAAGGCTCAATGGCCGTGATCCGCAGACTCGGCTCCGCTTGCCGCACGGTTTCTACCAAGTGTTTGAACCCGGCATAATAAACGTCATCATCGGCGGGCGTGTGGTTGCTGTATTTTCCGTCATTCATGCCGAGCATGATGGTCATCACGGTTGGATGGTAGGTGAGCACGTCACGCTGGAGGCGCAAATCAATCGGGCCGCCACCGCCGCCGCTGACACGGTCGCCTCCCCAGCCGGAATGTACAAATTTTACGTTTAGCTTTGGATAACGTGTGACGGTGTAAAGCTCAGTCAGCATTGTATACAGCCGTTGATCGGTAATGCTGTCGCCGTAGAAGACGACGGTATCGGCGGGATGCAAGTAGAAAGGGTCGGCTGGAGCAGAAAAAACGGTTCGACAGAGCAGCAGCGCGGGCAGAAGGAGTTTCCAGGTTACGTGGCGCACGCTACTAGGATAGCGAGAGGCGAAATGCGGGCCGGTGACTCACTGATCCGCAGCCTGCTTAAGCGAACGCTCCAATTTAAGTCAGTTACGCTCCTGGCTCCGTCTCACCAATATGGCGCCGGCTATTGAGTCAGAGTGAAATTAATAATCACGTCGGTAATGACGCTGACCGGTTTGCCATTCAGCAGAGTGGGGCGGTACTCCCATTGGAGGATCGCTTCCTTGGCGGCGTTCACCAACAGCGGGTGGCCGCGCACCAGTTCGAGGCTCACGATGTGGCCGGTGGTATCGATCGTCGCAGTGAATTCGACTCTGCCTTGCACCCGGGCGGATTTGGCTAGGGGGGGATAAACTGCCTCCACTTTCTTGAGGAGATTGGCTTCCATCACGTTGCCACCGATTCGTTGCGGACCGGTGAGAGGGAGTCGAGGAAGTGGTGGTGGAGGCGGAGGCGGGACTCCGGCGATCACGCCGCCTATGACTCCAGTGTCGCCCGGGTTAACCGCGAGAGGAAGTTGAGGAGTGAGGATGAGGTGAGTGATCTGCGCCTCAAACTCTTGCTCGCTCTTGTCGGCGAGTTGGCCGTCATGCGCGGCGTCTGCTTCGGAATCGGCCAGAGCGGCACGTAACCGGTAAGCCACTGCGGCCATATGTTTGTTGTATGGCACTCCAATCGGAAAGTCGGAAACTTGTTGCATCTGGGCGACGGCATCGTCGGCCGTGGGCGCATATTGGGAGGCCATTTTCTGGCGCAGTGCGTCGTCGGAAAGACGGAGACTGCCAGGCTGGCCTTCGGTTCCGCGCGCGGCTTTGCCGAACGCTCGCTCTAAAGCAAAGATCTCCGTTGTGGCGAGGGCGAAATGAAAGTTCCGATTGTTAGGCTGGAGCGCAAGGACGCGACGCATGTTTTCAATAGAAAGTTTGAGCAGCTGCGATTGTTCAACTGGGTCTTGCGAGGCGCGGGAGATGGCGTCCTGAATACGGGCGAGGTGGAAGAGGTTTTGGGCGTCTTGCGGAGCGAGATCGGCGGCTTTTTGCTGTTCTGCCAGAATGCGTGTGATCAGTGGGCGATTCTCGTCCGACGTGACCAATCCGCGGCGAAGTTGGAGGGCCAGGACATTCGAGAGTTTGGCGTGAGCTTCAGCCGATTGGGGATCGGCCTCGGTGGCCTTTTGATAGGCGAGTTCGGCGTCATGCCATTTCATTTGTCGCAGAGCGGCGTCGCCATCCGCGATGAGGCTTTGCGCGGTGGGAGTTTGTGAGAAGAGCAGAGTTGCCGTAAGGGCGTATAACAAAAGAACGTTGCGCATGATGGATTCCTAGCGCTGGCTCTTCTCGCCGGACAGCACGGCGCGGTTAAATTCTTCCGAGCGGTTTCTGGGCACGCTCAAAGTTTTCCAGTGACCGCTGGCGAAATGTTTGGCCAGCAGAACGATTTGCCCGCAATGCATGGAGTAATGCGCAATCTGCCGGTTAATGGCTTGCATTACCGAATGCGGTTCATTGCGAATCTGCACGGTGCGGCTCAAGTCCTCGTCCGATAACGGTTCTAATGCGTGAAACACATGCTGCCAGCCGTCTTCCCAAACCGCTAGCAAAGCTTCACGCGTGGCCGGTGCATCGACAAATTCGCGATCGCGATTCCGATTCGGTTTCTCGCCGTCGGTTGTCAAAAAGTCAGTCCAGCGCGAACGCATGTTGCCGGCCATGTGTTTGACAATCTGCGCAATTGAATTCATCTCCGGATCGAGCGTGGCATTCAACTGCTCATCCGAAACTTGAGCCATCGCACCATCGGCCAGCTTCTTGTACTGGCGAAACAGCGTCAGCGAATCGGCAAGATAAGAGGTGGTGAATTGATGAGCCATTTTCAAAAAGCGTACTGCGGAGGAGTGATTCCTTTGGCGCGCAAATACATTTCCGCCGATGCCCGGTGATGGGTGGTGTGATCCAAATCGCCCAACAGCAAGTCTAAACCGGTCAACTTGCCCTCATCCGTGTTGTAGGTGGTATGCATCTGTTCGATCGTCGCTGCTTCCGCTCGAGCAATCGCTTTATCGAACGACATCTTTAAGAAGGCCATCACATCAGCCTTCGACATTGATGCCGGTTTCGCGTCGCTCAATTTGTCTCCAGACAGGTAGTGCAAAAAGAAATCCTGGGCCTGCCCAAGGTGGATCATCTGTTCGGCGAAACTCATCTGGGGCGGGGTTAGTTTGAAGTTGTAAGAGTCTGCGGGCATCGCCTCAGCGACTTTGAGGGTGAAATCGCGCGAAGTTTTAAAGTGATTGACAAGATCGCCTTTCAGATCCTGCGCGAAAGCAGGTAAGGCAGAAAAGAGCAGCAGCGCGGCGGCAATAACTCGCATGCGACTAGTGTATCTGAGAATGGACTACAGGGAACTGCGCGAAAAATCGTCCGCCATTTCCGAACCCACGCCGCCGAAAGCTGCGTTAATCTGTTTGGCTCGCTCAATGGCGGCTTCCACGTGTGGCAGAAGATTCTGGCGTCCCAGATGATCCAGAAAATCGCCGCTCGATAACATAGCCAGCGGTTGATCGCGCGCCCCGCACAACAACAGCGTCCGTCCCGATTTGCGTAAGCGTTCCGAAAGTTTCTCTAATGCGTGCAAGCCCGTAGCATCCAACGCGGTCATGTTGCGCAACCGCACCACCACCACCTGACCGTAGCGTTGCAGGTCATGGGTAGCGTCTTCGAGTTTTTCCGTTGTGCCAAACAAAAACGGCCCGTGGATGCGCAAGATAGTGACGTAAGGAGGCAGTTGCTTATCCTGCAAAATATGCGGCCGGCCCTCTTCGATGTACTCACCGGTGACAGGCACAACCGTGGTGGTCTGGGAAATGCGGTAGATGTAGAGCAGCGCGGCCAGCATCATGCCTACTTCCACGGCCACGGTAAGATCGGCCAGCACGGTCAACGAGAACGTGGCGGCCCAAACGGCAATATCCTGTCTCGACAAGCGCACAATGGTGCCAATCTCGCGCCACTCGCCCATGTTGTAGGCCACGACGAACAAGATGGCCGCCAGCGTGGCCAAAGGGATAAAACGCGCCAGCGGGGCCGCGACCAGCAAAATAGCCAACAGCGTAAGCGCGTGAATCATGCCGGCCACCGGCGTACGTGCGCCTGACCGAATATTGGTAGCGGTGCGGGCAATCGCGCCCGTTGCGGGAATGCCGCCGAACAAAGGCGAGACCATGTTGGCCAAACCTTGGGCGATCAATTCCACGTTTGAATTGTGCCGGTCGCCGCTCATGCTATCGGAAACCACCGCCGATAAAAGGCTCTCCACTGCCGCCAGCAAGGCCACAGTGAACGCCGGTGAAATCAAGGGGAGAATGTGTTCGGAATGAAACTCGGGAAATTGAAAATGCGGGAAGCCGCTGGGTATACCGCCAAACTTGCTGCCAATCGTCTCTAGCGGCAGCTTTAACAAGGTCACAGCCAAGGTGGAAACAAGCAAGGCAATAATCGACCCCGGCACACGTTTCGTTACGCGCGGCCAAAGCAAAATTAGCGCTAATGAAAGGCCGCCCACCAAGACGGCTGGCCAACTCATCGTCCGGAAAGCTTCTCCCAGCACCTTCATGCGTTCCACAAAAACACTGGGAACCGGACCGGTAGTCAAACCGAAAAAATCTTTAATCTGCGTTGACGCGATCAGCAGTGCAATACCGTTGGTGAACCCAATGGTTACAGGCCGCGGAATAAATTTGACCGCCGCGCCCAGCCCGGTGATCCCCATGAAGACGAGCATGATGCCCGCCATGAGTGTGACCAAGGCCAACCCCGAGATGCCGAACTTGGCCACGATGCCCGCTACGATGACAACGAACGCACCGGTAGGACCGCCAATCTGCATGCGCGATCCACCGAAGGCAGAAATCAAGAACCCGGCTACAACGCCCGTGTAGATGCCTGCCTGCGGCGTGACACCCGACGAAATGCCGAACGCCATGGATAGAGGAAGTGCTACCAAGCCGACGGTCAACCCCGCCAACAGATCGGCCCCGAAGTCTTGCACTGTGTAGTGACGCAGTGCCAGAAACGACTTGGGCAACCAGCGCTCAGCTAAAGCCACGCGATGCTCTCGATCCCAATGCCTATGCTTTGAAACACTTTGAATCTCGATTCTACCGCTTCACCAAATCGGCTATTATCATTGCTGAGCATGGTTACCATCAAAGAACGCAAACGCCGGGGCGAAGAAACCACCAAGAGATACCGCACTCTTACCGGCAATGATTCCTACGCCAGTGCGGTGGATGCGATTGCGGATATCTTGCTCGCCGTAGCGCAAACGGAACGTGAAGCCACCCAACTTCTGCACTCGGCCGAGGCTGAGTTTCGAAATCAATTCGAATCGGAACAGATTGTTTCCGAAGGCTAGCCTACAACTGTTCACGGTATTGCTCTAGGGCCACCTTTACCAACTGTGAACGCGTACGGACGCCCAACTTATCGAAGAGCTGACGCAGCGCCGCTTTCACTGCGCCTTCCGAGATTTCCAACTGTACGCCGATTTCTTTATTCGTCTTACCTTGAAAAATAAACCGCAAAATCGCCTTCTCGCGTTCCGCCAATTGCGGTTTCGCCGAGGGCCTCGTTCGGTCCACTGTTCGAAAGATAGCCGGCAAATATTCATCGTCCAGCCAAACGCCGCCGCCCGCTACTTGCCGGATGGCCGTGCGCAACTCATCGCCAGAGTGATACTTGTGCAAAATGCCAGCTACGCCTGATTGCACCAATTGCACTGCCTCGGCACCACTAACGCCCGCCGTCACCACCAACACCTTACCTTCGAATCCCCGCTTGCGCGCTTCTAGAACGAAATCCAAGGCCCGTTCGCGCCCTAGATCCACATCCAGCAAAACCATGTTGGCGCCGCTCTTCTTCAACTCCGCCAGCGCTTCCGCCGATGTCCCGCATTGCCCTACCACCGAGAACGACGGTTGTTTATCCAGCAGGCGCGCCAGTCCTTCTCGAAACATGCTGTGGTCATCTACCAGCAGCACCTTGATCTCGTTCTCGTTTGCGTTTTCCGCGTCGCCGGCCATACGTTAAACCATTTGTAACTCAACGACAAAACAGGTGCCGTCGCCGCCGGGTTCGTAGCGCAACTCGCCGCCGAAGCTTCGAATCATGGCGCGCGAAATATAGAGGCCTAGGCCGGTTCCGTCCATGCCTGGGTGAAAGGGCCGAAAGAGTTGATCGGGTGCGCTCATGCCCACTCCGCTATCGGTCACTCGTATCAGTACGCGGCCATCAATGTTGTGAACGACAATCCGCAGTTCCTTTCTCTCGCATTCCCTCACTGCACGCAGGCTGTTTTGCGCCAGGTTCAGCATCGCCTGCAACAATCCATGCGGATCGGCAAACACGGTCACGCCCTCAGCATTGCTCGGCCAATAAGTCGTACCACCCATATCACGCCACTCAGCATCTACAATGATCCGCAAATTATTCAGGAGCGTCTCGATCGACATATGGTCAAGAGTTCCTTCAGCCCGAGCTTTCAAACTGATGGCCGCCACGCTTTCCAACCCGTTGACCAAAGTCACTAGCGCCTGGTAATCGCCATCACCCGCCAAATGCCGTTTCTCATCCAAGTGTCCGGCTAGGATCTTAAGCGCGGCGCAGGCATTGCGCACTTCATGGGAGAGTGCGGCGGCCGTAATGCGGTTGTACTCTAAGAGTTCACGGAGATTCTGCTCTTCCCTGTCTTTCATCTCCTCCGAGGAATCTCCCACGATCGCCGCCAGACGTGGGCCTTGGGCTGCCGCATAAGTGGAGAACCAGGTGTGTGCTAAAAACAGCTCCCCGTTGTCGCGCAGCGCCTCACTGCACGGCCGTTTTAAAGACTTGCGAGCCCATCTCCAATTGCAATGCATCGGCGAGCACCGGCAGATAACTCCGAATATCTTGACCGATCAACATTTTGGGGGGCTCCAGGCCAAACATCGTATTTGCGGAATCGTTGGCGGCCAGCACTCGCCCCTCACGGTCTGTGGTCAGGATAGCCGCTGAACTACTTTCCACCATGAGTTTCAACTGCTGCTCGGCACCCTGCCGCAATTCCTGTTCCTGCTGCAGATCGGCCAAATGTTGCACAATGAGTTTGCGATTGCGAACCAAAGCAGTCACAAACAAACCGGCGCAGAAATAAGCTACCGTGGCGAAGGCAAAGCGTAAATCGACTTCCGCCGCCGAACCCGGCGTATCGAAAGCGGTCCGCAAAACAGAGCACACCAACGCCAAGGTGAGAACCGCCACCGGTCTTAGCGCCAGCCCTCCCAGCATCATGGGAAAAATGTAGAGCACTCCCAGCGAGACGCCGTTACCCACCGCCCAATCCGCCACTGCAATAGCCAGCATCGAGATCAACGTGCCCGCCAGGATTGCCAGGTGACCCGCCGCCAAGAATTGAGCAACTACACTCGTGGCCCTCGTTTCGTTTTGTACTTTCACGCGTAGTCTTCTTTCAAAAGACGCCCGTTGCTATCGAACGGCTACAGTCAATCCTGCGAGTCTCCGGGTTGATTGCGGAGATTGAAGCTCTAAACCTCCGAGCGCGACCTATCTTTCGGTCACGTTTCCATATCGATTGACAGCGGTATCAAAAACCCCTTCTCTCCCAATTCAAGACAATGATTGGACTTACTTCCTACCCGCTGCCAAACTTGCGATTTAGATCTCCCCGTCTAACCGGTCAGCCCCGCCTGCTGCGGTTCAATCATCCCCTCAGCACAGAACTTCGTCTCGAAAGGATAGTTATGGGAAACACCATATTCACTGTTTTTCTAAGTGTAGTCGCGATCGTCTTCACACTGCTTTCAACGCGTAGGAAATTCGGCCCCGCAAACACGACGCCGAGCCTTTGGACTCGTTTGAAAATCCGCTTCAGCTCGCAGGAATGGCGCAAATATGGCCTCCTACTATTAGCAGGAAAAGTCGCCGGACTAGCCGTCTTGGCCATCGCCACCTATCTCATCAACCCAGACTTACTCGGCTTCAAAGTCTTTGCCGCCGATCCAGCGCTAAAAGGCAACGACATCGTCAATCCAATCAACACTGTCTGGACTCTGGTGGCTGCCTTCCTCGTGTTCGGCATGCAGGTGGGCTTTACCATGCTGGAAGCTGGTTTCTGCCGCTCGCGCGAAACAGTGAACGTACTCATGGAGTGTATCGTCGACACGTGTTTGTGCGGCTTGCTTTTCTACGCGTTTGGCTTCGCGTTCATGTTCAGCCACGGCAACGGCTTCATTGGGTATCACTGGTTCATGCTGCAAGGCGCGCCTGCCACCTATGAGGGCACCGGAGTTGCCTTTCTAGCCTTCTGGCTTTTTCAATTCGCCTTCGCCGACACTTGCTCCACCATCACATCCGGCGCCATGATTGGCCGCACCGGCTTTGTGGGAGATTTGCTCTACAGTGTGGCGGTCTCAGGATTTATCTATCCCATCATTGGTCATTGGGCTTGGGGTCCGGATGGATTCCTCGCCACCATGGGCAGCACGGGATTCTTCCTCCCATCACTCGGAACGAGTTTCCACGATTTCGCAGGTTCCACTGTCGTTCACACCATTGGAGGTTTCATCGCACTCGCCGGAGCGATCGTCCTGGGACCTCGCATTGGGAGAAAATTCAAACGGGATGGCGGCGCTCCTATGCAACCGCACGATCTGACCATCGCCGCCTCCGGTGGTTTGCTTCTCTGGTTCGGCTGGTATGGCTTCAATCCGGGTAGCACTCTCTCTGCCATGGATTTCACCGGTATTGGCCGGGTGGCTGCGAATACGACTCTGGCCGCTTGCGCCGCTGGTCTCACAGCAATGGCGTATGCCTATATCGGCAGCAAGAAGTGGGACGTGAGTTTCACAGTCAACGGCTTCCTGGCAGGCTTGGTAGCCATCACCTGTCCTTGCTATTGGGTGAGCCCCGCTGGAGCCATTATGCTGGGCGGGGTTGCCGGTGTTCTGGTGGTGCTGGGCGTTGAGTTACTCGAGTGGCTGCGCATTGATGATCCCATCGGCGCCGTTCCAGTGCATGGCTTTTGCGGCATTTGGGGCACGTTGTCTTTAGGACTGTTCGCTTGCGGTGATTACGGCGCAACTGGTCCGTTCGCCGCCGACAACTCCGCTCCCCTCAAAGGTCTGTTCTATGGCGGCGGTACCACCGTCTTAGCCGCACAGGCCATAGGCAGCGCGATTATAACGCTCTCTACGTTCGGAGTAGCCCTGGCGGTGATGTACGCCGTCAACGCTTTCAAACTACTGCGAGTCTCGGAGGAGGGAGAGCGTTATGGTCTGGATCTTCACGAGCACGGCATCTCCGCTTACCCGGAATATGTCATCTCTACCATCGGCCGGCCGGAAGGCATTGCGCCCGAGCCAGGAATGGTCGCCGAATCTCCGGCCCGCATCTCGCTCGCGAAAACGCAAAGTCAGGCTTTGTAGAGTTACCACACTTCGAGGTGTCCCTTTCAGCCTCCGGGGCACCTCGCTTTTTTAATCGAATTTGCCTCAAAGGATCAAAGCATAAGGAGCAAATCATGAAGAAGATTGAAGCCGTTATCCAGCCCTTTAAACTTGACGAAGTGAAAGACGCCCTCACCGGAGCCGGCATCGAAGGGCTGACCGTAAGTGAGGTGCGTGGCCATGGCCGCCAAAAGGGCCATACCGAGGTTTATCGAGGCTCCGAATACAAACTCGATCTTCTCCCAAAGATCAAACTCGAGCTTGTGGTGCCGTCCTCCCGTTTGGAGGAAGTGATAACGCTGATCCGTTCCGCAGCCATGACCGGCAAGATCGGCGACGGCAAGATCTTCATCAGCGATATTGGCGAAGCCGTTCGCATCCGCAACAATGATCGCGGTGAACTGGCTCTCTAGTGATCCCGTACTTCCGTATTCAACTGCTGCAGAATCTCATCGTGCTGGTTGCTGTTGAGTTCGCTTTCTAGCCGGCGCAACGCATAGCCGACAATATCGCGATGATGCAGCTTTGATCCAAGCTTCTCTTCGGTGCTAAGCTTCAGCCAGATATCGTGCAGCTTATCAACATCTTCCGGCCAAAGGCGCGGCGGGTGGGGACCCAAGTTGACGAACGTGGACGGTCTGTCGGGACAGATGATCTCGAGCGAAAACGGATGCCGCGGCTCGGGCAATCTTTCCCATGCCAAACCGATTTGGCGGGCCAGTTCGTCCGATGTCATTTTCGGTGAAACACCGGTGATTAAACGCGAAACTTTCAGTTGATCGGCCGTCTGCACCAGCGCGTCGAACGGATTGATGGCCGGCACCACCAACAATTCCACTGGCTTGCCTTCTTTTTCCGCCATGCTCACCACAGAGGTGAAAAGCGATTTCTCATCCGAGCCGAAGACCTGATCGTCTTTCAGGTCGTATTCGCTGTCAGGGCCAAGAGGCCGCACGGTCATTACGATGATGTCGTTGCGCCGCAGATTCGTGCGCTGCAAAGTGCGCCGCAAATGCGACATGTTGTTGATATTGCGAACGGCTACCAACACGCTGCCGGGGCGCGCGTGGACCGATTCCGTTTCCACCTGCGGCTGATATTCGAGGTTGAATTCTTCTAGCGACGTCTCGTGGATCTGTTTATGCCGGCGAAGATTGATTTTTTCGGAAATCGTAAACAGAATGAAAAAGCCGATCGTAAAGGCGATACCGAACTTGGTGGCGTACTGCTTGGAGAACAGATTGGCCACAGCGGTGGCAAGAAGGACCAACGTTGTGGCGCCGAGGCCAACGGGAATCTCTTTGCCAAAGAGGTGAAAATTGAATGGAACTTTGTATTCCTGATCGTGCCTCTGGAAGCGCAGTGCAAGTACTCCCAGGGCCTTGAGCGCGAAACTCCACACCACACCGAACGCATACGCTTCACCCAGCAGAACCATGTCGCCACGGCTGAGCACAATGGTGAGAATCTGCATGATGGTGATGAAGTTGATAATGCGGTAGGTTGTGCCGAATTTTTTATGGGGCTTGCGGAATTCCTCAAGCAGAACGCCGTCTTCCGCCACGCGATTCATCACACCGTTGGCGCCAATCAGGGAGGTATTGACCGCTCCAGCCAGAATCAGCACGCCCACCGCCACCACAAAAACGTGAAAGCCAAGGCGAAGCAATTCAGGTCCGGCCAGATTCATCGCCAATCCGCCCAGTAGGTTGTCCACATACTTCAACCGGGTCTTATCGTTGTCGATAATCATCGTGGCAAACATCGTAATCACGCCGGTGGAAAGAATGGCGTAGATGCAAACGATATTTGCGGTGATTTTCAGATTCTTCATTTTGGGAGAAGCAATCTCCCGGTAGATCTGGGCCAGCGTCTCAAAGCCGCTCATGGAGAGCAGCGAGTGGCCGAATGCGATGATCACGCCGACAAGCGGAATCGTCCACCAAACAGTGCCTTTAAACCAGCCCAAGGAATCGTCATTGAATTTCAAATGGCTGGGTATGGGCGAAAGCGGCAAATGCCACTTGCCTTGCAAGGCAATGGTAATCGGGCACCAAATCAGAAGAGCCACGACCATCACCGTGGTGATCTGCATAATCTTCAACGCGGCGCCGCTCGATTCGTGAATGCCTTTGATGTTGCTGCGCCAAAAATAAATAGTTACCAACACCGAAAAGAAGACCGCGAACATGTTCGGATCGATGTGAGTAGTGCGGTGCGCGTACTCGAAAATTTCGTTGACCAGGTTGCCCAGATATTGTCCGGCGCTGACGGCGCTGATAGGCCCGGTCAGGATGTAATCAAACACCAGCGCCGAGACGGAGGCCTTGGCCACCACGGGCCCCATGCTGTCTTTAACCACCACGTAGACGCCGCCGCGCACGAACATGCCGCAGCTTTCCATGTAAACGGAACGCACGGCGAAACTGAAGATCATGACGAACAGCACGTACCAGGCGGCGGATGGTCCAATCGCCGCTTCTGCGATGCCGCCCGCGTAGAACATAGACGAGGCAAGATCGCTCAAAACGATTGAAGCGCCACGCCAATAGCTGATAAAGGTAAGCGCCACCGTGGTGGCAACAACAACTTTCGCTGTGGTGGCGGCCTTTGAGGCCGAATTAGAAACTTTTGTTACTTCCATGGAACCGAATGAAGTCAGTTGATCAAGGCAGGGACGACAGGGGCCATGCGCAGAATTGTGTGCAGTTCAAATTGTAACTGAACGCCAACTAGAAAAAATGCCAGGAACGCGCAGTTTGGTATGACCGCATGCCGCTATGGCTAATCTTAAGAGATGCGTTGGTTCCTTTTTTTGTTAGCAGCGTGCGCTGGAGCGCAAGTCTTCGATGCTGTCCCGCAGAAGCCAGAACAGGGTCAAGTCGTGAAGGTTACGAGCGACAAAGCCGTGAGTGCGCGGATCAACGACCGCACCATCAAGCTCTTTCCACAAGCAGATGGCCCGGCATTGGGTTTGATGCCGATACCTACGTTGGAAAAGCCGGGCAAGTATCAGCTGGATTTTCTGGATAGCAGCGGGGCCGTTTTGCATTCCATGGAAATCACTGTGGCCGATGCCTATTATCCGCGAGAGAACCTGACGATTGCACCGCAGCTTTCCACGTTGAAACCTTCGCCCGGCGAACAGGCCACGGTTGGGAAGTTCCGCGACACGGTGACCCCGGAACGTTACTGGAAAGAACCATTTGACGCGCCCGTTCCTGGCTGCGTCACGTCGCCTTATGGTTCGACGCGTCTGCATAACGGCAAACTGACGGGTGACTTTCACGCAGGCATTGACCAGCGCGGGGCCATGTCTACTCCGATTCATCCGATCACCCCGGGCGTCGTCAAGATTGTGCAGAAGTGGAATCTGCGCGGTGGTACCGTCGCGATTGATCATGGGCAAGGCGTGGAAAGCATCTACCTTCACATGTCCGCTTTCCAAGCCAAGGAAGGCCAGCAGGTGACCACTAGTGATGTGATCGGATACATCGGCTCTACCGGACGCTCCACCGGACCGCATGTTCACTGGACTATGTATGTCAACGGGGTTCCGGTCAATCCGGGCCAGTGGATGAAGCTGGAACCTTGCGCGGCGGGCTCTCATCCAGCTGCGCCTGTGCACCATACCGCTCCCAAGGCTAAGTCCACTGCTACCACCCCGCCCACTGCTCCTCCGGCGGCGGCGCCTCAGGAATGAAGGTCGGCTTTGACTTCGGTACCACCAATAGTTCCATTGCGCGGATTGCCGAAAACGGAGAAGTCGAACTAGCGCGGTTTAGCTTTAGCGGCGCTCTGACCGAGTCGTTTCGATCGCTGCTTTATCTCGAGCGTTTGAAGACTGCTGGACGCAGCACCATCAAGTCTTGGGCTGGTCCTGAAGGCATCGAGTGCTATTTGGACGCGGACGACAAGGGTCGCTTGATCCAGTCGCTCAAGTCTTTCCTTTCGAGCCGCAGCCTGCAAACCACTGAGATCTTCGGCCGCCGTTTCCAACTCGAAGAACTGGTGGCGAACGTGATTCGCGACATCCGCATCGCTGCGGAAAAACAGTTCGGCGCGCCGATTCGCCGGGCGGTGGTGGGACGCCCCGTGCGTTTTGTGGGCGCCGAGAATGATGGCGACGATGATTTCGCGGTTAGCCGTTTGAAAATCGCTTTGCAGAAAGCCGGCTTCGAAGAAGTCGAGTTTGAATTTGAGCCGGTGGCGGCCGCTTTTTACTATGAATCGACACTCGATCATGATGAACAAATTCTGATTGGCGATTTCGGCGGGGGCACCAGTGATTTCTCCGTGCTGCGCGTGGGACCAGCAGCGCGCAAAACGCGCCATGGCCAGCGTGCGGTGCTGGGCAACGAAGGTTTGCCACTCGCGGGCGACGCCTTCGACGCGAAAATTATTCGCCATTTGGTTTCGCCTGCCTTAGGTGCGGGCTCGATGCTCGATTCTCACGGCAAAATGCTGCCCGTGCCCAATTGGGTTTATTTCAAACTAGAGCGCTGGCACCATCTTTCGTTTCTGCGTTCGCGCGAAACACTCAACATGCTGCAAAGCGTGATGACGCAAGCGGTGGAATCGGAAAAGATCAAGGCTCTGCTCTATTTAATCAATCACGATCTTGGATTTTATCTGCATCGCGCTGTGCAGAAAACTAAAGTCGGCTTGTCGCACAATGAGAGCGCGCAGTTCTTGTTTCGGGATGGAGACGTAGAACTGGAGGCACAAGTTACGCGCGCCGAGTTTGAAAGCTGGATTGCCGAGGAACTGGCCGGCGTAGAACAGAAGGTGGATTCACTGTTACGCAAAACGGGTATTCACGCGAAAGAAATCGACAGGGTGTTTCTCACCGGCGGCTCTTCGTTCGTTCCCGCTGTGCGCCGCATTTTCGAAACACGCTTTGGGGAGGAGAAAATTCGCACCGGCGACGAATTCACATCGGTCGCACGCGGGTTGGCGATGCGCGCCGATTCTTAGCGGCCGCCGCTATCTGGTTTGATTTCCGACGCCCGAATATTCCCGGCACTCGCCACGCAAACCATCTGCAGGCCGCTCGGCTTGGCTTCTGTTAACGGGCAGACGAGGAAATCGGCATACACCTCAAAGCCCTCGCCGCACGCTACGTTGGATGGCAAGGCGTTCGGATCGGCTACGCCTAAAAGGCGCGATGATCCTACAGGCCAAATTCGGCAGCGCGGATAACCCGCATACGCCCGTAACCGTCCTCGTATCTTGTAACATTCACCTACTTTGTCTTTCCTGGCGCCACAATGACCTAAGGCTTGTTGGCTGCCCGGCACCCCATCTGCGGCACCGATCATGGAACAGAACAGAACCGATAAAGCTAACGCTACCCAGAGCCGTCGCATCCTTTGATAATTTCACAAAGCCCCGCGCCGTGCACGCGCTGAACATGTAAATCAGTACTGTCTGTATAATCAATCCATCATTTTGTCCTGATTTTTGATTCTAAGGAGAATCCATGTTGCCAGACTATATTTCCAAGGCGGTCCCCAATCCTGCCTCTAATCGTGCGCCTTGGTATAAGAACACTGCGCCGACCTACGCCGGAGTTTTTCTCTGGATCGTGTTTTATAAAACGATTGCGGTGGGGACGCTAGACCGGGCCGGCGTTGGGCTCTGCCTACTCGGTCTCCTGGTCGCCGGTATTCTGAGCTACGCGCTTTTCTACCGGGTACCGGCCATGCTCGGCATGCAAACCGGTCTTCCGCTGTACGTTGTTGGTAGTTCTACGTTCGGCACGAAAGGCGGCTATCTGATGCCCGGCCTGCTGATGGGTGTATTGCAAGTAGGCTGGATGTCAGTCAACGCGTACGTGTCGGCTTCGTTCGTGCTCAGCGCCGTCGGTTCTAAGTCGGGACCGGGCAGTTTGTCTTTTAGCGTGATCGCCGGCGTCTGGGCGCTGGCTATGGGGTACATCGGCGTTAAGGGTATCCAATATGTTTCAAAGTTTTCCACTTTTCTGAATTGGATTCCGCTGCTCATGATCATTGTGGTTTTTGCCAGCACGGCGCGTGGCGTTTCGCATTACGTGGTGCCGACGCCTGCGCCTTACCTGGGTTTCGTGTTGATCATCCAAGTGGTGGTGGGCTTCTTTGCAACGGCTGGCGCGGCGGGTGTTGATTTCGGTCTGAACAGCAGAAATGAGAGCGATGTCCGTTGGGGCGGTTTGGTGGGTGTAGGGCTCGCCATTCTTGTCGCCGGCGGGTTGCCGTTAATGGCTGTTGCGGGCGCCAAAGCGCTCTACAACATTCCTGATCTGGACTTTCAAACGGTGATTGGGCAAACTGGCGGCTTCGTCGCCACGGCGATGTTTGGTCTGTTTGCGTTGGCTTCTATTGCTCCGGCCTGCGTGTCCTCTTTTATCGCAGGTAACAGCTTCGCCACGATGATTCCCGGCGTGCCCCGGCTGTCGTCCGCCATGGTCGGTGCCGCTGTTGCAGCTGTTCTAGCAATAACTGGGGCGGCAAACGATCTTAAGGGTCTATTTGGCATTATCGGCGCTTCCTTTGGACCCATTTGCGGCGCGATGATGGCCGATTATCTGCTCTCTGGCCGCAAATGGTCTGGGCCGCGCGAAGGGGTCAACCTGGCAGGTTACGGCGCATGGGTTGTGGGTTTTATCGTCGGTATTCTGCCGTCTGACTTCATGCCTCTTTCAGCAGAAACCAAGGCTTATCTGCAACCGGCCGCTGTCTACAGCTTTGTGGCGGGACTTGTGGTTTATATGGTTCTGGCCAAGGCTGGATTGCAATCGAAGGTAGTGCCTGAACGAGTGAACACGGCGCAGGGCGCGACCGTCTAGACTGCCGGCAAATTAATAAAAAGGGAGTCCTGGTCGATAACTCACTGTAGACATATGAGTTCTCGTGGCCACGGCTCCCTATTGCTCGATCCCCAGCCCAAAGCAGAGCTCGTCCGCCATGGTAAAGCCCGGCATAGCGAACGCTTTGCGCCCGCTCCCCCGCACTGCCTCGCGGACCTAGGCTACTCGTCATCGCTCCTCGAACAGCTCATTTTTAAGCTCCTCTATTACCGTGGCGATATGCTGGCCGGCGATCTAAGCAACGCCATGGGTCTGAAATTTAGTCTCATCCAACCGCTGCTCGAATCGTTCCGAATGCAGCAACTCATCCACGTCAAGAGTTCGCTCGGACTGGGTTCGATCTCGTCTCTGCTCTCGCTAACCGATTCCGGACGCAAAGTAGCTCGCGATTATCTCGATAACAACCAGTACACGGGCCCGGCGCCCGTCCCGGTCAGTCAGTACGAAGTCGCGGTCAAGGCACAGCGCATGCCTCCCAATTGGCTTAGACCGGAACGCTTGGCGAAAGCGTATGCGCACATGGTTGTGAACGACGCCATGCTCGATCAGATTGGCCCGGCCATCAGTTCCGGCAAGTCACTGCTGCTGTACGGACAGCCCGGAAACGGCAAAACCTACGTTGCCGAAGCCTTGTCACGAATTCAAACGACCGATATTTATGTGCCTTACGCCCTCGAATACCAGGGCAAAATCATTCAGCTGTTCGATCCCACTTGCCACCACCCTGTCGATCTGGCAGGCCACGAACCGGATTGCGAGTCGGACGGAAGATGGGTGCGCTGCCGGCGTCCGTTCATCACAAGCGGCGGTGAACTGGAGGTCTCTATGCTTGATCTCAGCTACAACTCGGTCTCCGGCATTTACGAAGCACCGCTTCAACTGAAAGCGAATAACGGCATTTACCTGGTGGATGACTTCGGCCGCCAAGTGTCCGCACCGGCCGCCATCCTGAACCGTTGGATTGTGCCCATGGATCGCCGGGTCGATTATCTGTCCATGCTGAACGGCGGCAAAATGGCCGTGCCTTTCGAAACGTTCCTCGTCTTTTCCACGAATCTCCACCCTTCCGAATTGGGCGACGAAGCGTTCCTCCGGCGCATTCAGTACAAGATGCTGTTGCGTAGTCCCGATGAACAGGAGTTCTACAGCATCTTCCACAGCTACTGCCTCACACAAAACCTTCATCCACAGCCGCACCTGATCGCCAAGTTCATCGAACGCTACTACAGCAGAACAGGCAAAGCGTTTCGCCGCTGTCATCCGCGCGACATCGTCTCGCAAGTCATCGATCACATTCACTTCCGCAACCTTCCCTTTGAGATCACCGAAGACCTTCTCGACCGGGCCTACGACGGTTGCTTCCTGCAAACCACAGACATCACGTAACGCAGTGTGCGAAGCTTCTTATTTGCTATGAAGCTTTACCGAACAGCCGTTGCCTATTTCGTGGAACAAGGTTCGCAGTTCTATCGCGGAGACGATACTGCGTGGGACGTTCTCGTTTCCCGCGATGACCTTGCCGATTTCCTAACGTCGTCGCTGGGCAAGTTCACTCCGGTTGCGCCGGTTACCACAGAAATCCAAGCGCCTATCGGCAGCCAGGAAGTCTGGGCCGCCGGCGTCACTTACTATCGCAGCCGTGACGCACGCATGGAGGAAGCAAAGTCGGCAGGCGGCGGCGATTTCTACGATCGCGTCTATTCTGCCGAGCGGCCTGAGCTGTTCATGAAAGCGACTCCGCATCGCGTGGTCGGCACCAATCGCAAAGTGGCTATTCGAGCCGACTCCAAGTGGAATGTGCCGGAACCCGAACTCACATTGCTCATCACGCCGAGCGGCAAAATCACCGGCTACACGATCGGCAACGACATGAGCTCGCGCGATATCGAAGGCGAAAATCCGCTGTACCTTCCGCAAGCGAAAGTCTATGACCGTAGTTGCGCGCTCGGCCCTTGCATCTTCGTTTCGCCTGCGCCGTTGCCGAGAGCCACCGAAATCCGTCTCGACATTCTGCGCGCCGGCAAGTCTGAATTCGCCGGCGCCACTAGTCTGGAATCGCTCAAGCGCGATCCCGCCTCGCTGGTCGAATACCTTTACCGCAGCAACAGCTTTCCCAGCGGTTGTTTTCTTCTGACCGGCACCGGCATCGTACCGCCCGACGCATTTACTCTGCAGGCAGGCGACGAAATCCGCATCACGATCCCGCCTATTGGTACGCTCGTCAATCAGGTAGGTTGACTCATGGGCATTGGCCGCGTAGAGGCGTTTAGCGATGGCGTAATCGCCGTCATTGTGACCATCATGGTGTTGGAGATAAAGCCACCCGAGAATGGCGAATTCTCCGCACTGCTGAAGCTGCAACTACCGATGCTGAACTACCTGCTCAGCTTCGCCGTCACCGCTATTTTTTGGATCAATCACCGCAGCATCTTGGGCTTAGTGCGCCGTGTGGATGCGTCCGTTTTATGGAGCAATAACAACTTACTGTTTTGGCTTTCGCTGATACCGTTCGCTACAGCTTATATGGGCCAAACCAAGGCGGCCCCGCTCTCGGTAGCCGTGTATGGATTGTTGCTCGCTATTACGTCCGCGTCATTTGCTTTGTTGCGCTTCGTGGTGGCGAAACAGCACAAAGCCGACGCCACGCTATCGCGCGCGCACAAACAACTTCACGTGAAAGATGTCTCCGTTCTGTTGCTATACATCACTTCCGTGCCGCTGGCCTTTGTCTCGATCAAAGCTTCGTTCTTCATCTTCATCCTCATCCCGTCCCTTTACTTTTTGCCGGACCGCAGGATCGAAGAAGCCTAAGTCACGACTGCCTCAATCTTGTCACCTTCTCCCGGGGCCAAGAACAAGTTTGCTTCCACGGCATGCTGGCGGGTGTAGAGGTCGTAGTAACGGCCGCGTTTGGCATACAGCTCTTGGTGGTTGCCGCGCTCTAAAACCCGGCCCTCTTCGATGACTAAGATCTGATCGGCGCGCCGAATGGTGGAGAGCCTATGGGCGATGACGAAGGTCGTACGGCCTTGCATCAAGTGCGACAAGCCTTCCTGAATCAGAGCCTCCGATTCGGAATCGAGACTGGAGGTGGCTTCGTCCAGAATCAGAATGCGCGGATCGGCGAGGATCGCGCGGGCGATGGAGACGCGCTGCCGTTGGCCACCGCTCAACTTGACGCCGCGCTCACCCACAATGGTGTCGAACTTCTCCGGAAAATTCAGCGCGAACTCATCTACGCGCGCAATGCGGCACGCCTCCATAATTTGCTCTTCGGTTGCGCCTGGCCGCGAGAAGCCAACGTTTTCTCGAATCGAACCATCGAATAAAAACGATTCCTGCAACACTACACCTAACTGGGTGCGATAACTGGCGAGTTGCACTTTCGATAGATCAAAACCATCCACCAAAATTTGCCCGCTCGTCGGAGTGTGAAAGGCCGACACCAAACCGATAATGGTAGATTTTCCCGAGCCCGACGAACCTACTAACGCGGTCACAGTGCCGGGACGAGAATCGAACGAAATACCGTGCAGCACCGGCTTCTTTTCTTCGTAGGCGAAGTGCACATTCTCGAACTGAACAAGTCCATTGATGAGCGGCAGCAGGACGGTACGATTGGGATCTTCGTCTTCCGGGCGCTCCCTCATAATCTGGCGAGTGCGCTCGAGCCCAGCTAGCGCTTCTGAAATCTGCGTGCCGATATTGACCACTTGCACCACCGGCGCCACCATGAACGCAAGCATCGCGGTGTACATGACGAAATCGCCCACTTGCATTTTGTGCGCGGCAATCTGGCGCGCGCCCAGGTACATGATGACCGCGCCCACCAAGCCCATGAGGACGGTGGACGCGAGGGTCATCAGCGAAATTGTTGTCAAACTTTGGAACACGTTGTCGAGCAGGCGTTGCGCGCCTTTGGCAAAGATGCCGGCTTCGCGATCTTCGGCATGGTAACCCTTGATCACGCGGACGCCGCCCAAGGTTTCGGTTAAGCGCCCGGTGACTTCCGCAGTGATCTTGCCGCGCTCCCGGAAAATTGGACGGACTGTTTTGAACGCGCGCTGCAGCACAGCACCGAACGCCAACAAGACGACGAGTACGATGGACGTCATGGTCGCGCTGGTGCGAAACAAGAGCACGGTGGCAATGATTGCTGTCAAAATGCCGCCGACTAACTCAACCAAGCCTGTACCTACGAGGTTGCGGACGCCTTCTACGTCGCTCATGATGCGCGAGACGAGGGTGCCCGTCTTGTTGGCATCGTAGAAGCGCACCGGAAGGCGGCCGATGTGATCTTGAATCTTGATGCGCATTTCGTAAATTAAACGCTGGCCCGATTTCGAAAGCAGTTGCGTGAGTGAAAACGAGGTCACACCTTGAATAATGGTGGCCGCCACTACTGTCAAGACAATCGGCAGCAGCAGTTTGAACTCGCCCTTCAGCATGACATCGTTCACCAGATATTTTGTGCTGAAGGGGAGTGCCAAACCACAGACTCGATTGATCAGCATGAGCACTGCACCAATTAGGAGCAGCCCGCGCCGCGGCTTCAGTAACGCCATCACTTCGGGCAGCAGTGTTTTTAAAGATTCAGATCGCTTTGGCTTTTCCATCGTCAGCTTTCATCATCGCGCGCGGGCGAAAAAGAGGGTAGTGACGGCGCGTTTTTCGAGGGCGAAGAAACAGCGTTTTTTACGAAGCAGAATTCGCTAACACCTTTGTTTGCAACACGGAATCGATGATTTGTGATTTTGCCGCAAGCCAAGTTGGGCAGTTGCTGTTCGTTAACATGTGACCCTACCTTTCAGTACGATTTTGGAATGCCGGCGTTCGGGGCAAATGTGTCAATTTTGCGCAAGTGGTTGAGGCTATTGAAGAAACTTTATTTTCAAAATCGGTCACCGTCGGAGGATTAGGATCAATGGCAGATCGATTTTGCTGCCGCAGTTGCTTTGCTATGACTTCTTGCGAAGCGTCACTTTCAAACCCTTCTTCAAATGGCGGGTGTGCTGCGCTGCAAGGTGATGGGCGGATCGATAGTGAAAGAGGATGGAAAACGTAAGGTCGTCTGTCCCTTTTCGGGAAAAATAAGTGACGGTTCCGGAGCGGCTTTTTCGCTTTATAGCTACGAGGAGTGAAACGAATGAAACGAATCCGATGTGGACTATTAGCCGTGGCGCTGCTGGCCGGCTTGATACAGAACGCTTCCGCATGGGCGGTGGATGATTTTAAGGTTGGCGATTGGGCCCAGATGAAAATGGGGTATACCTGGTTTACAGTCACTATCGCTACTCCGCTGAACGCCGGGAGCTACTACGTGAATCAGGGGCCGTTGGCTCTGCCAGTGAACGCTGACCCGAATTACTTACGGCACTACCAGCCGACTGCAGAGGAACTGAAAGTAGCAACAGAAACGGCCAATGCCATCAATAATCGTCCTAAAGGGGAGATTGGCGGGAAATTTGGCACGCGAGAACCCGCCATTTGCACGAACCGGAAAGCTCCGATCAATGCCGCGACAGCCAAACAATATTTTGCGTGTGACAATGAGGGCATTTTTTCTCGCGATACTATCTACCTCACCAGCGATGTAGTGGTTCAGGTGGGAAGCGCCAGACCTTTTAACTACAGCCTTGATTCAAGTTACACGGCGATCGACACGAAGTCGACCGTGTATGATATTCGCGGCAGTTACACGAGGTATCAATGTGGAGTGCAATCCACCATGCTGAATGCTTTCGCGAACACCCATGACTGTTACAAGTACCCACTGTCGGGGACACAGGGCAGCTGTTATAAAGACACCTTTGGCGATTGGCATTGCCGTATGGGGGGTGGCAGCGGACCCGGACAGATCAAGGATCAGATGCCACCGGCGGGGCATTGATGAATAAGAATGAAAAGGCAGGCGACAGCGCCTGCCTCACCGATTAGATGTTTCCGTTGTGAGTGGGTGCGGCGTGGGCTTGGTCGGCATGGGAGTTGTCGACGTGGCGGACGCGGAAGGTGTAGTTGGCGAGCCAGACCCAGTTGGCGAAGGCAGCGTCGCCGTGGCCGCCGGTGAGGACGTCGGGGACGCTGCGGGTACGGTCGCGATAGATGGCGCGGGCAATCGTGATCGACAGCACGTTGCCGTTGCGGGCATATTGGATTCCGGGTTCGACGGAGACAGCGAAGCCGGGGCGGCGGAATCCGAGATTATCTCCGACTGGGAGGAGATTCTTGGCGGGGACGCCCTCCATGCGGGGTCCGAAGAGGACGGTTAGTCCGCGGACTTTGGAGAGCGGATGAGCGAGGCCGCCTTCCATCAGATACTGATCCGTCACGGCGTTGAATTGGGTGAGTGTCACCGGGTTATTCGTGTTGCTGCGGCGGGCGCCGAGATCTTTGGTCATCATGGTGTAGCTGCCGTTGAAATAGAACTGACTGGAGCGCCAATTCTTGTAGGCAACCCATGACCATGGAATGCCCCAACCACCTTGGCCAGGCTGGATGGAGTAATCGACGAGCGCTGTTGTGGTAACGCCATTTACGCTGGTGGTGTTTTGCACGTTGTCTTTACCAGTGGGGAACAGGACACCGAGTCCAAGCTGCACGTTGCCGGAGGTTTTTTCGCGGGGATCCCAGATCCAGCCTTGAGCCAGAACGGAAGAGTCCCCGATGCCGGCGGAGGTGTAGATGATGGGAGAGTTATTGGTGTGGCGGCTGGCGGTAAGAAGTGGGATATCGGCGGTGATGCTGAAACGGTGAGAAAGTTGATAAGTGGCGGTGAAGTTCTCAAGATTGATCTTGTTTTCGACTTGAGTACCTAACTGCGTGCGGTAATTCTGTTCGACGGCACCTACGAAGTGAATATAGGAGAACTGGTGGCGGTAACCGATGCCGAACTCCCAGTCGCCGGGAGCGAGATAGCCGCCTTCACTCTCGGGACCTCCCTGTTCTCCGTTCGACCTTGAGACGATGCAGCCTTGGCCATAGGCGTGGGAGACGCAGAGTAGAGATGGGAGACAAGTGGATCCGAGGATAAAGAGCAGACCTCCCAAACGGGGGCGTGCGTATGGGGACAGTTGTGAAAAGACCCTGAAGAATGTCATTGAGTTTCCTTACTTGGACTTACTGACTTCGTAAGGGTAGTAGATTTTGTTGAGTAGTGTCATCGGATAGATGATTGGTTTTTACGTCAGCCTTTTGGATGAGGTGATTGGCGGACGATCTGCGGTACATAAGAGTCTATGTGTCGCGCTTTGATTTTGATTGGATTATTGTTTGCGGGGTTAGTGCGGGCCGATAAGCCAGCGGAACTTCGGTTGAGAGACCTGGAGGGCAAGAAGGTTCGGCTGAGTGATTACCGGGGCAAGGTGGTGGTGTTGAACTTTTGGGCGACTTGGTGTGGGCCGTGCCGGGAGGAGATGCCGATGATGGTTGAGGCGGAGAAGACGTGGGCGGCGAAGGGCGTGGTGTTTATTGCGGTGTCAGTGGATGAGGAGAAGGGGAAGAGTAAGATTGCGGATTTTGTTGAGAAGTATGGTGTGAGATTTGCGGTTTGGCTGGGGGCGTCGTCAGATGAACTCGATTTACTGCACATGGGAGAGGGGGTGCCGGATACTGCGTTTGTTGATGAGAAGGGCGTGATTGTGGCGCGGGTGTTGGGGGAGATTCGACGGGAGGAGTTAGAGGAGCGGCTGGTATGGTTGACGGGCGACCGCACGGGGGTGCGGCCGCTGGAGTTGGTGAATCATATGGAGAAGTAGGCGGAGCGGGAGCTCCGCCGCAGGCCAGGAGGCCCGCCCTACTTTTTGGTGGAGGTGGCGGTACGTTTGACGGTGGCTACTGGTTTGTGAACGACGGGCGCGGGAGGCGGTGGGTCGATCACAGTGGCTTTCTTTATGTAGTCGAGAAGGGGAAAATCCTTTTTCAGATACGTATTGCCGCCGTGGGCTAGGGCTTCCTGATCAGGGCCGCCGCCCGAGGGCGGGCCGTCGCCGTAACCCGTGTAGAGATTGTTGACGACATCCATGCCGGAGATGACTTCTCCAAAGGGAGTGAACCCCATAGCATCGAGACCTTCGGAGTTGTCTCTGAGGTTGATGAAGATGTGCGTGGTACGGGAATTGGGCATGCTGGTTTGGGCAAACACAACGGTGCCTGGTTTGTTGGGAATTTTCTTGGAAGGATCGTCTTTAATGGGCAGAGCGTTCCATTTGGCGGTGACCTTTGGGTCGCCATGCATGCCGAATTGCACGACGAAATCTTTGACGGCGCGGAAGAAGGCATTGTCGTTGTAATAGCCCTTGGTGACGAGTTCGTAGAAGTGATCGGCGCCGAGAGGAGCCCAATCGTGATGGACTTGAATGACGATGTCACCTTTGGTGGTTTCAAATTTAACTTTGTATTCGGCCGGGATGGGCGGCGGCTTGGGCGCGGCCTTCTTGGTNNGATGGCAGCGCAGACCAGGGCGCAGGCGCCGGCGAGGATCAGGATTTGTTTTCGCTTCATTATTTTGCGTCTCTCCAATTTACCCCGGTGCCGGTATCGACTTTGAGGGGCACGTTGATGGGATATACGGATTCCATTTCTTTCTTTACCAAATTTCTTAGATCGTCCTTCTCGTTGGGCGGAGCTTCGAGCACTAATTCATCGTGCACCTGCAGTAAGAGGCGGGATTGCATTTTCTTCTCAGTTAGTAAGCGGGCGATGCGGATCATGGCGATTTTGATGAGATCGGCGGCGGTGCCTTGCA